>JAACJQ010000215.1 GCA_016879935.1 Archangiaceae bacterium
CGGAGTTTCCGTCGAGGAAGCCGTCGAAGCGTGCGGTGAGGGTGGGCTCGGTCGCGTTCCAGCGCGGGTCGAACTGGCGGCGCGGTGGAATGTCGAGCGGAGCGAACGAGACGAGGTAGCTGGTCGCCCAGGTGGCTCGGTTCCAACGCAGGGTGAAGTCGGAGCCAGCCTTCAGCGTGGTCTCGAGCTTCGGCTCGAGTTGGGCCTTCGGGAGAACGACCACTGCCGTCCACGGAGCGTAGCCATCGATGGTGATCGAGAGCGTGTTGCGGCCGGCTTTCCATGGGCCGGTGCCGGTCGTCGAGAGTTGCCAGAAGCCGTCGCCGACACGCTGGCCATTGATGTCGTATCGAACAGAGGTGTTCGCTGGCTGGTAAATGATTGTGGGGGAGAGCAGCGTGCCAGTGGGCGAAATGGAAAGCGTTGCCCTCGAGATTCGCGTGCGATCGAGGAGCTTCGTCGGGCAGGTGTTGGTCGTGAGTTGCTGATCGATGCAGCGGGCGAGCCCAATGCGCGGGTCGCGTTGAAGGAACAATGGCAATAATTGCTTCGAGGTGGTCGTGCAATCGTCCCAGGTGATGTGTTGGTTGTGCGCGGTCTGCTCGTAGGGGAAGTAGGCCTCAGGCTTGTACGAGGCTCCGATGAGTTCGTCGGTGCGCGGGTCGAGTGGAGCGCCCGGCGTCACGAGGTAGACCAGCAGCACGCCCTTGGCGCTCGAGCGACAGGTCGCTGAGGAGGTCCTGGCTGCGGCAGGCGGGTCGAGCACGGCGCGATAGGAGGCTCCGCTCTCGAGTGGGCCGGTGACCGCGACGGGCTCGGCGTCGCCCCATTGCATTGCGAGGTAGACGCGTTGGTCGCGGAGTTGATGAGTCACCTTGCCGGTGAGCAGCGAGGGCTCTTGCTGGAGGGTGAGGTCTCCGACGAACTCGCTCGCGGGCTCGGCTGGCAGATCGTACCAGCCGGGCTCGAGTTCGGTTCCCGCGTCGGTCGAGATCACACCGGTGACGCTGGTGTTCAGCACGGGCGCATCGACTCCACACCCGGAAGCGACCGCCAGGAGGACCAGAAGTGAACGCATGCGCCGGGGCCCGTAGAAGGGGACAAAGGGCTCCCGAGGTGAGTGCCGAATGCGCCTTGATCGTGAACAGGGCGCCAAAGCCCCTTGTGAGTAGAGTTCGCTCTGAGGCCTCTGATGACACGTCTGCTGTCCGTGCTGATCGTGATGGTTGGTGCTTGTGTGACAGGTCGAGCGGAGGCTCCGAACGGGCCCAGTGCCTATTCAGGCGAATGCTCGTGGGTTGTGCAGTTCGTCGACGGCGGGTGTCTGGCGGTTGTTTCGTCAAGTGTTGCGGAGCCGTCACCGAGCGACCCAGCCGCGTTCGATGTTCACCAGGGAGTCGGTCGCAGCTTTGGTGGCTGCGGTGAACACTTCACAGCCTGTGGCGCAACGCTGACCTGCAGATGCCAGACGCGGTGAATTCGATAGAGTGATGCCCAACCAGATGTCACGGCAGGAGAGAATCAAGGATCGGCGCCTGCTCGTGGTGTTCGGTCTTGGAGGCGCCCTGGTTGTCTTGAGAACTGCGATTCCCGATCGCCCCATTCCTCGTGTTGTTCACACTGGCGCCGTTCGAACGAAGTTGGACGACCAGTGCGTTCTGTTGGCTGCTTCTGAAGTGGATTCTGGTGTGCCGGTTGTCTTTCATCACGTGCACCGGCTTGCGGACGATGTTCCCGATACTGGGCGACCCGGCGCGCTGTCTGCGAGGCAGCGGCAATTCTCAGGCGGCTGGGAGGTCTCTACTCAGGTTCGCGTCGGGGATGTGCAGCCTGTCGAACAAGAGACATACCGCGAATCTCTGACTCGCACCGTCGCGCTGCGGGTGTTGGAACGATGTGCGGGCGACGCCGGTTGGGATGGTGGCGTGGACTGTGAGCGCAGGGGCGATGCTGAGCGAAAGACGTGTTTGCTCCCATGAGCGCCGTCAGAATGACACTCACCGAACTTGTCGCTTCCGCTGACTCGTGGCCGGACGGAGTTGCTCCTGAGCGGCCGTTGCTCGCATACCTCTCAGGTCTGAGTCAGCCCGCCCTCGAGCACTGTCTTCAGCGGGCTCTGCTCGCCGCCATCGACCTCGTCGAGCCGATCACGGAGTCCGTCGAGATTCGCTCCAGTGCGACTGGCGCCTCGTCGGTCACTTCGCAGACGGCCTGGAACTTCCCCGGCGGCGACTTCCTGGAGGAAGCCATCGAGGCCGCGAGCATCAGCGTCAGGATCTATCGGGACTCCATCAAGAGCCTCTCCGCTGCCCTCGAAGCGCTTCAGCTCACCGTGGCCGCGGTCGTCGAGCGCGAGGACCACAAGCGAAGTCCCAATGAGTGGCTGCGAATGCGAGGGGCCATCGTCAGCCAGGAGCCAGGCGCTGTTCTCGAGGTGCTCTCCGTCGAGCAGCGCAACGCGCGAACACGAACTCGCCGGACAACGTGGCTTGCCGTGCTCTCCGCCATGCAATCCGATACCTGACTCCTTTCGATTGGCCCTTGCGAAGTCCGGGCAGACAGGTTGGTCCAATGAATGGTCTGCAACTCATGCTGAAGGCTCTCGCCGCTGCTTCCCTGGTGGGTCTCGTGGTTTTTGGTCTTCATGCCCATGGACGACGCGTCTCAGCCCTTGCAGGCGCCAGCGCGACGGTCGCGCTTCTGCTGGCGTTCTGGGTTCCGGATTCGCTGCGAGCATTCTCGACCCTCGCCAGGCGAACTGGTGTCGAGAATCTCCTTCGCGAGTTTCAGCGCTCGCACCCGGAATGCCTTGCCGTCGGTGGCGTGTGTTCAGAACCTGCGCTTCGGGCGCTTCGTGGTCACGGTTGCACCGCCTGGAATGGTCGTGTCGATCCTGAATGGACTCATCCGTGTGGGCTCCCGGCTGCAGCGGTTGACTTGACCAAAGGGGGCGGGCTGGCAATCGCGGTTGTCCGCGGCGATGGTCTGGATGTGGATGTCTGGCTCGTGCGAACAGATTCCCTGCTCACGATAGGGCGAACTCATACCGAGCCGATTCGAGACGCTGCGGAGATTCCTTGAGACAGTCAGTGCTCGTGTTCTGGCTTTGGCTTCTGGTCGTGGCCGGCTGCGCGGCCCTCTTCGTCCACTCGCAGCTCAAGCTCGTTCCCACAGACATCTACGCACGAACCGTCGGCTTCCAGCTCATTGCGTTCTCGCTGACCTGGCTTCCGTGGCTTGTGGCCGGGCTGGCTCTCGCCCTCGTGCTCGTGCGTTGGCGCGCTCCCGGTTCGACCCGACGCACCTGACCCAGCCATCGTTTGGCCCAGGCTCTCAGTGGCCCGCCCGACGCGGCGCGCCGTCGAATTGAGACGTGGCGCTCCAATTCGCCGGTGTTACAAGCCCGCGCGCACACAGCACTTCTGAGTGAGGAAATCCCCCGTGCACAGCCCCGAGTTGTTGCTCACCATGTACCGGAAGATGGTGCTGGCTCGCCGCTTCGAAGAGAAGGCGGGTCAGGCCTACGGCCAGAAGAAGATCCAGGGCTTCTGCCACCTCTACATCGGCCAGGAAGCCGTCGTCGTCGGCATCAACGAAGCGATTCGGCCCGACGACATGGTCATGACCGGCTACCGCGATCACGTGCACCCGCTCGTGCGCGGCTCCGACGCCGGCATGCTCATGGCCGAGCTCTTCGGAAAGGACACGGGCTACTCGAAGGGCAAGGGCGGCTCGATGCACTTCTTCGACATCGAGCACCACTTCTACGGAGGCTACGGCATCGTCGGCGGCCAGATTCCGCTCGCGGCCGGCCTCGCGTTCGCCTCGAAGTACCGCAACGAAGATCGCATCACGGTCTGCTCGTTCGGTGACGCCGCCTCGAACCAGGGCGCCATGCACGAGACCTTCAACATGGCCTCGAAGTGGAAGCTGCCCGTCCTCTACGTCGTCGAGAACAACAAGTACGGCATGGGCACCGACATCGCCCGCGTCTCGGCCGAGCCCGACATTCACCAGCGCGCCGTCGCGTGGAACATGCGCGGCGTCTCGGTCGACGGCATGGACGTGCTCAAGGTGCACGACACCGTGAAGGAGCTCGCCGCGTACATTCGCGCCGGCAACGGGCCGGTGCTCCTCGAGGCGTACACGTACCGCTTCCGCGGGCACTCGATGTCTGACGCCGCCACGTACCGCACGAAAGAAGAGGTCGAGCAGGAGCGTCTGCGCGACCCGATCGTCAAGCTGCGCGAGCTGCTGCTGAAGAACCGCTCCGCCACCGAGCCCCAGCTCGACGCGATCGACGAAGAGGTGAAGAAGATCGTCGACGACGCGATCTCGTTCGCCGACCAGTCACCCGAGCCGCCGCTCGAAGACGTGTGGACGCACGGCTTCGTCGAAGAGGGCGAGCCCGACGAGAAACCGCGCGCCCGCGTTCGTGGCGCGACCGACGTGAAGTGGCCGAGCTACCCCACCGACTTCAAGGTCACGTGGGATCTCGAGCCGCGCGATCCTCCGGCGGCGACGCCGATCAAGAAGGGAGCGGCCTGAGTCATGGCTGAGCTTGCGTACCGCGACGCGCTGAAAGAGGCGCTCGACGAAGAGATGGGCCGCGACCCCCGCGTGTTCCTCATGGGTGAAGAGGTCGCCCGCTACAACGGCGCCTACAAGGTCTCTCAGGGCCTGCTCGACAAGTACGGCAGCGCGCGCGTCGTCGATGCGCCGATCAGCGAGCTCGGGTTCGCCGGTCTCGGCGTCGGCGCCGCGATGGTCGGCCTGCGCCCCGTGATCGAGATGATGACGTGGAACTTCGCGATTCTCGCGATGGATCAGATCGTCAACAGCGCCGCCAAGCTCCGCCACATGTCTGGTGGGCAGCTCCGCTGTCCGATCGTCTTCCGCGGCCCGGGTGGCGCAGGCGGCCGGCTCTCGTCGCAGCACAGCCAGGCGCTCGAGGCGAACTACGCCCACTTCCCCGGCCTCAAGGTGATCGCTCCTGGCACCGCGGCCGACGCCAAGGGTCTGCTCAAGTCGGCCATTCGCGACGACAACCCGGTCATCTTCATCGAAGGCGAGCTGCTCTACGGCCAGCGAAGCGAAGTGCCCGCCGGCGAGTACGTGATTCCCATCGGCAAGGCCGACATCAAGCGGCCAGGCTCCGACGTCACGGTGATCACCTGGTCGCGCATGCTGACCGCGTGCGTGCTGCCTGCCGCCGAGCAGCTCGCGGCGAAGGGCATCAAGGTCGAGGTGCTCGATCTTCGCACCATCAAGCCGTTCGATCAGGAGGCCGTCGCCGCCTCGGTGCGCAAGACGAACCGCGTCGTCATCGTCGAAGAGGGCTGGCCGTTCGCGAGCGTCGGCTCCGAGCTGTCTGACTTCATTCAGCGGGAGTGCTTCGACGATCTCGACGCGCCCGTTCGCCGCGTCACCGGCCTCGAGGTCAACATGGCGTACGCCGCCAACCTCGAGCGCGCGATTCAGCCCAGCCAAGAGCGCATCATCGAAGCCGTCAACGCCGTGCTGTACCGGTAACCACGTTTCCTGGAGTGAAAGACCGTCATGGCCGTCGCCGTTCAACTGCCCGCGCTCTCCCCGACGATGAAGGAGGGGCGCATCACGAAGTGGCTCAAGAACGAAGGGGACAAGATCTCGAGCGGCACCGAGATCGCGGAGTGTGAGACCGACAAGTCGAACCTCGCCATCGAGGCCTACGACGACGGAATCCTGCTCAAGATCCTCGTGAAGGCCGGTGACTCTGCGCCGGTCGGCTCCACCATCGCGTGGATCGGGAAGGCCGGAGAGAAGGTGCCAGACGCGGCGCCCGTCGCGGCTGCTGCTCCTGCACCCGCTCCCGCGGCGCCTGCTCCCGTTGCAGCGGCGGCCCCGACCGTGCCTGCGAAGCCGGTTCCGCCGCCTGCGCCTGCCGCGCCTGCGGGCCGCCTGCGTGCTTCACCGCTCGCGAAGAAGGTCGCCGAAGCGCAGGGCGTCGATCTCGCCGGCGTTCAGGGCTCGGGCCCCAATGGCCGCATCGTTCGTCGTGATGTCGAGGCGGCGGTCGAGAAGAAGCCGGCAGCTCCCGTGTTCGCGCGCGCGACCGGCGTTCGCCTGCCGCCCACGAGTCTGCCCGTCACCACCCTGCGCAAGGTGATCGCGCAGCGGCTCACCGAGGTGAAGCCGGGCGTTCCGCACTTCTACCTGACCGTCGAGCTGGAGATGGATCAGGCGCTCAAGCTGCGTGAAGAGGCCAAGGCGAAGGAGCTCAAGCTCTCGGTCAACGACATCATCGTGAAGGCCGTGGGCGTGGCCGTGCGCCGCTTCCCGCGCATCAACCAGGTCTTCGCGGGCGACTCCATTCAGCAGCTGCAGAACGTCGACGTCGGCGTCGCGGTGGCCATCGAAGACGGGCTCATCACGCCGATCGTGAAGGACGCCGATCAGAAGGGCCTCGCCGAGATCGCCGCCGAGGTGCGTGATCTCGCCGAGCGCGCAAAGAAGAAGGCGCTCAAGCCCGACGAGTACACGGGCGGCAGCATCACCGTCTCGAACCTGGGCATGTTCGGCATCGACTCGTTCATCGCCGTCATCAACCCGCCACAGGCGTCGATTCTCGCGGTCGGCAAGGTCGAGCCGAAGGTCGTCGTGCGCGACGGTCAGATGGTGATTCGCCAGATGATGTCGATGACGTTCTCGGGCGATCACCGCGTCGTCGACGGCGCCGTCGGAGCCCAGTTCCTCCAGGTCGTGCGCGAGCTGATCGAGCACCCGATGCGCCTGCTCTTCTGAGCGGGTCGACAGCGTCGGCCAAGCGGAGTCTGATCGCTCGCGATGACGAATCGCGAGTCACGGCCGCGAGATGCGTGGGTGATCTTTCCGATTGTCTGCCTCATCGCGGCCGCGCTCTACGTGCTCAGCATCGCGCCGGTCGCAGCGGCAGCCGAGGTGCTCGATCTGCCGCGTGACTCGGTGAAGCGCGTGTACGCGCCCGTCATCTGGCTGCACGATCACACGCCGCTCCGGAAGCCGCTCGAATGGTACATGGCGCTCTGGGGACTCCATTGAGCACCATGCGCATCTGCCTCGTCGTCGTTCTGCTTCTCGTCGGCTGCAAGACCACCGAAGGCCCGAGCGGGCAGGGCGGAGCGGGCTTTCGTGCGCCCACCGCCGATGCGCCACAGGTGCCCCCGGAGGCGATGTTCGGCATCTGCTTCCCCGCGACCGCCAGCGCGCAGGAGCGCATCAAGCTCACGCCACTGCCGGGAGGCGATGTCACCTTCGAAGCAAAGAACGGCGCGTCGAACAGCTCGGGCTGGTGCCTGCGCGAGATCATCACCAGCTTCCCAGTCTCCCAGCGGCCGACCGCCGAACTCGAGGTGGGCCCGCCGTCGAGCCCCGTCGATCTCTGGGCCGCGCTCGCGTGGGTGAAGCTCTTGTCGCCCTCACGCTTCGGGCCTGAGCGTGGCCTGCTCGATCCCGCGCCGCTCGCTGCTGCCTGTTTCGAGAAGGGTTCGGTGCGCGAAGGCGCGATCGCCGTGGAGCACTCCCCAATCCTCACCGTCCGGGGCCTCGCCCAGCTCGAGCCCGAGCGCTGTCTCGAGGCCGTGCTCGCCAGCACCGCGTGGCCCGCCCCGAAGGACATTCGCATGAAGGTGACCGCGCCTCCGCGCTCGGTGATCGCGATGGGCGACGTCGACCACTACTTCGCGCCGCAGAGCGAAGCGAAGGGCTCGCTCGACGCCCAGACGGTGAAAGAGACGATGCGCTCCATCAGCCCGAAGATCGGCGCCTGCTGGAACGAGACGCTCGTGCGTCGCGCGGGTATCGGTGGTGGCCGCACGTTCCGCCTGCGCACTGACGACTCGGGCACGCTCACTGCGGCGTGGGTCTCGACGGGCCTGACTGATGGGCCGCCCGCCGTCGACGCGATGCTCGATCGCTGCATCGCCCAGGCGCTCAAGGGGCTTCGGTTTCCCGGCACGTCGGGCGACGGCGCGTACACCTGGGTCTTCGCCACCCGCTGACTATTTCTGCAGCGTGGACAGCACCCGCTGCAGCAGCTCGGCCTGATCGGGCTCGAAGCGGGTGAACTGCACGCCCATGCCGTGCGAGCCGTGGTGGCGAATCTCGCAGCGGAGCTTCAGCTTGCCGAGCGCCTGCAGATCGAGCGTCACCTCGGCGTTGGAGCCAACCGCGAGCGAGTTGCCCTCGAAGTAGAGGCCGCCGAGCGACAGGTTGGTGCAGGTGCCGCGAACGGCTCCGCGCGGCCCGTGGAACACCGCCGGGAACGAGCAGGCAAAGCGTGGGTTTCGTCGAACGTCGTTCATCGCACTCCACTCATCGGCACAAAAGCCGGGGGGCGACGGAGCCGATTGCCTCCGCCGCCCCCCGTTTGAAAAACGTTCCCCGCCAATGAGCCGTGTGGGCAGCTTCCACTGAACCGAGAGGTTCAGGTGGGGATCGAGTTCGAGCTCTTTCGGCTTCCTCCCCGAAGGAAGGCATGCACCCAGAACCCGAAACGACCCCCGTTTGGTTGGTATCGGTTCGAGCGTTTGCTGCTCATCACGCGCCCCGCAGGGAACAGCCTGTGAAAACCTCCTGAGGCCGCAATCATAAGGCGCCCGACTTCCGATTCAAGGGTGGTAACCTGCCCACTCTCATGACGCGTGTGGGTGTGGTGGTCGCAGGGCTCGTGTGTCTCACCTCGGCCGGCGTGCGCGCTGATCCGAACAGCCCGGTGCTCGACGGCGACTACCAGGTGGGCACGTTCGGGGTGCTGCGCCTCTCGTCGACCGCCACCACGAACGATCGCTTCCTCGTCAAGGGCACCTACGTCTCGGGCAACAAGTGCGGCTTCGCGCCGTCAGAGCTGCTGCTCGAAGGCACCACCGACGGGTCGGTGTTGATCGCGGCGTTCACCACCTGTGTCGAGGGCTCGGGCTGTCAGTCACCCGCGAAGTTGCCGGTGATGGCGGTGATCAGCGAGGGGTCGCTCACGGGCTACATCTCGCTGCCCAAAGGCTGTGAGGCGGTCGGGCTCGAGCAGCGGGTGACGATGCAGGTCGCGCCGAGTGCGCTGAGGGCCGCGGCGAAGACCTTCATGGAGTCGTCTCCTCCGAACTTCGAGCGCGCAGCGTCGGTGCTGCGTCGGCTCAGCGATCTGCCTGAAGGGCGAAACGATCTCGAGGTGCTGTTGCAGCTCGGCAGCGCGCTCAACGGCAGCAAGCACTACGCCGATGGCCGCAGGGTCTTCGAGCGCGCGCTGGTGCTGCCTTCGTTTCAGACGGCGAACGCCGAGACGCGCGCCATGATCCTCTACAACCTGGGCTGCTCGGAGTCGGGCCTGAGCGAGAAAGAGCCAGGGCTCGCGACGCAGGCGCTCGAGCATCTCAAGTTGGCCGTCACCACCGCCAGGGGCACGCGCATCAACCTGAAGGACTACGCCGCCGAAGACGGCGACCTCGCCCCCATTCGCTCCAACCCCGAGTTCCAGAAGCTGTTCGGTCTCAAGAAGGGGCCCAGATGACAGCTCCCACGCGCATCGGTCCGTGGGAGGTGCTCAAGCCGTTGGGAAAAGGCGGCATGGCCGAGGTGTTCCTCGTGAAGGGCGCCGAAGGCCCGTTCGAGGGCAAGACGTTCGCGCTCAAGCGGTTGTTGCCGGCGCTCCAGTCAGATGTCGAAGCCGTGCGGTTGTTCAGCGCCGAGGCCGAGCTGTCGCGTCACCTGCACTACGCGAACATCGTCGAGGTGCACGACGTCGGCCACGAAGGCGACTCCATCTACATGGTGATGGACTTCATCGACGGCCGCGACGTCGGGCAGATCATCAAGCGGTGCCGCCAGAAGAAGGTGCTCTGGCCGGTCGACTTCGCCGTCTACCTGACGAAGGCCCTGCTCGATGCGCTGGAGTACGCCCACAACGCGAAGGACCCGAATGGCCAGTCGCTCGGCATCATTCACTGCGATGTGTCGCCCTCGAACTTCTTCGTCTCGCGCACGGGGGAGCTCAAGCTCGGTGACTTCGGCGTCGCGCGTTCGCTGATCGAAGGTGGCGCCGATCAGGTGATGGGCAAGCCGTACTACCTGTCGCCCGAGGCGCTCGAAGGCGTGCTGACGCCGCAGGTCGATCTCTGGGCCGTGGCCGTGACGCTCTACGAACTCATCACGCTGCAGCGGCCGTTTCAGGGGAAGACGCCCGACGAGGTCTTCGACGCGATCAAGAAGTCCCGCTACGTGCCGGTGCAGCAGCTTCGGCCCGACGTGCCGCCGGTGATCGATGGCCTCATCGCGCGAGCGTTCGACGCAGAGCCGCAGCATCGGTACGCGTCTGCCGCCGAGTTCGCCGAGGCGCTGATGCCGCTGTACGACGAGCGGGTGGGCACGCCGCTCGCGATCTCGGCCGTGGTGCGTGGGCTCTTCGGTACGGCCGACTGAAGCGGGCGAGCACCTCTTCAGCGTCGGCTCGCTCGAGAGATGATCGCGAGAGGACGACTCCGCGGTGCGGCGCCGGCTCCGATTGGTGAGCTTCGATTCGCACCGCCGCGGGCGCTGAATGATGGGGTCGACTGGCGCTCAGGGGCGAACGTGTCGGATTGTTCGTCAGCTGACGCTTCGCATGAGCTGCTCGAGCAGTGCCTGATCGTTGCGGAGCAGCGCGTCTTCGGCGAGCAGGCTGTCACGGTCACGGTAGACACTGGCGAGCGCGACGATCGAGCCGGCCTTCCGGTACGCGACGAGCGCGTTGCGCGCACTGAGCGACCCGGCGACCTCGGCCACGTCCCACGACTCGGCGTGCCCGACGTAGTTGATCGGCACGTCGTAGTGCTGACTCCAGAAGAAGGGCACGTGCCCAAAGGGCGCGCCCACCCCGAGCATGTCGAGCGCCGCGGCCTGGCCTTGCTGCTGAGCGACGACCCAATGCTCGATGCGCCACGTGGTGTCGTCGTGAGGGAACCGCGCGATGTCTCCAGCAGCCCAGATGCCCGGAGCGCTCGTTCGAAGGTGCGTGTCGACCACCACACCGCGATCGACGGTGAGCCCGCTCGCTTCGGCGACGGCCAGGTTCGGGCGAACGCCAACGCCCAGCACCACGACGTCGGCAGAGATGGTCGAGCCGTCATCACACGAGACCGCTGACGCCGTGATCGACGTGGGCTTGCGCGACAGGAAGAAGCGAACGCCCTTCTCCTCGTGGAGCGAGCGCACGAACGCGCCGACGTCAGGCCCGAGGATCCTGGCGAGCGGCTGCGCATCTGGGGCGATCAGCGAGACATCGAAGCCGCGCGTGCGGAGCGAGGCTGCCACCTCGAGCCCGATGAAGCTCGCGCCGATCACGGCCACCCTGACACCTGGCTTCAACGCCGCCGACAGCCCGTTCAAGTCGGGCAGGGTTCGCAGCACGTGCACGTGTGGCAGCTCCGCGCCGGGAATGGGGAGGCGAATCGGGCTGGCTCCGGTCGCCAACAACGCCGCGCCGAAGGGCAGGGTGCGGCCGTCGGCGAGCACCGCGATTCGTTTCTGGGCGTCGAGCCGCGTGACCGTCGCGTCGACGAGCTCGATGCGCCTCGCCGCATAGAACTCGGCACCACGAATCGGCAGCCAGTCGGCCGGCGCCGTCCCCGCGAGCGTGTCTTTCGAGAGGTTGGGGCGGTCGATGGGCCAGCCTTCGCCGTCTTTCGCGACGAGCGTGATCGGCCCCTCGTAGCCGCGGCGCCGCAGTTGCTCGGCGGCAGCGTCACCCGCAGCCCCGGCGCCCACGATCAACACCGAGCTGGGCGACGTCACCACGCCCGTGCGGGCGGTGGGCTCCCTGCGCTCGCCTGCGAAGACCAGGTTTCCTTTTCGCGAGGTCGCCCAGGTCGCGATGCCACGCGGCGCGGGAGGCCCGACTGCTTCGCCAGTGCGCAGATCGAAGCTGGCGTGGTGCCACGGGCAGCGCACCTCGAAGCCAATCACCGCACCGTCCCAGAGCGGTGCGCCATAGTGGCCGCAGGCGGCAGAGACGACGAAGACCTCGTCGCCGCGTCGGGTCGCGACGACGGGTTCGCCCTTCACCTGGGCCGTGAGCAGTGCGCCTTCGGGAATGGTGGTCACGTCGACGCCAGACGTCAGCTCGGGCCCTGAGGCCTTCAACGGCTCGCTCATGGAGAACTCCTGGAACGGCGGGGGAGCCGGACTTGAGCGCACCTGTGGCGAATCGTCAGCTGGCGCGAACCGATGGCACGAGCTTCGTGAGCGCGCGCACGACCGCGTCGATCTCCGCGGCGGTCGTGGCGCGCCCCAGCGACAGGCGAAGTGTCGCCTGCGCTTCCGATGGCGAGAGCCCCATCGAGGTCAGCACGTGCGACGGCGTGAGCGACCCCGAGGCGCAGGCCGCCCCGGTCGAGACGCAGATGCCTTCGAGGTCGAGCGCGATGAGCAGCCCTTCACCGTCGGCGCCGGGAAAGCAGAGGTTGCTCGTCGTCGAGACCCGAGGCGCTCCCGCTCCGTTGATGCGGGTGCCGGGGAGCGCGGCCAGCAGGCGTCGTTCGAGGTCGTCACGGAGCGCGGGCGAGACGGTCTCTTTCAGCGTCGCCTCCAGCGCGAGCACGAGGCCTTCGGCCATCGCCACACTCTGCGTTCCACCGCGCCTGCCGTTCTCCTGATGCCCGGGCACGAGCGCGCTCACGTCGACCTGCCGCCGGTTGATCAGCACGCCAACGCCAGCGGGCCCGCCCAGCTTGTGCGCCGAGAACGAGAGCAGATCGGCCGGCACCTCACGCAACGTCGCGGGCACCTTGCCGATCGCCTGCACGGCGTCGGTGTGAAAGACGATGCCCCTGGCGATGCAGGCGCGTGAGACGGCCTCGACCGGCTGGAGCACACCTGTCTCGTTGTTCACCCACATCAGCGAGCACAGCGCCACGTCGTCGGTCAGCGCCGCCAGCATCGCGTCTTCGGGTACGCGGCCGCTCGCGTCGGGCTTCACCCAGACGACCTGGCCACCGAGCGCTTCGACCCGCTTCGCCGCGCCGATCACACACGGGTGCTCGATGGTGGACGTGACGAGCTTCGTCTTCTTCTGATCACCGCGCGCCAGCCACCCGCCGATGATCGCGAGCGCCGCCGCTTCACTGCCTGACCCCGTGAAGACGATCTCCCGCGGGCTCGCTGCACCGAACGCACGCGCGACCGACTCCCTCGCCGCATCGAGGCGTTTGCGCGCGGCCCTGCCGACCTGATGAACCGAGGAGGGATTGCCGGCCGTCTCGACGAACGCGCGTGACAGATGCTCGGCGACCTCGGGCCGCAGCGGGGCTCCAGCGTTGAAGTCGAGGTAGATCACGCTTCGTCCGAGAGGAGCGACACGCCACGCTCACCCTCGACGCCGAACGCGGCCTTGAACCGGCGCACGACCTCACGCTTGAGCGTCGCCCGGTTCGCCCGCTTGCCCACGAGGGGAATGCGCGCACCCGCCATGCTGCCGTGGCCGCCTGCCGAGCCTCCGAGGCCTTCACAGACTTCGCGAATCAACCGGCCCGCGTTCATCCGCCGATCGGTGCAGCGCAACGACAGGTACAGCTGGCTGCGATAGCTGCCCGACGCGAGCGACCACTTCGCCTCTTCGAGGAACGACAGGCGTTCGGCGACCTCGGCCACCATGTCGGGCGAGTAGACCTCTCCGAGATCGGTGATGACCGCGCCCGTGAACAGCCGGGCCTTCTCGATCGCCGAGTGGTACAGCCGGAAGTAGCGGAGCGGCAGCTGCGGGTGCTCGATCTCCGACAGCAGGTTGCGATCGATGCGCGGGAACAGCCACAGGTAGCACTCGACATCGGGGTCGCTCGTCTGCCGCTCGAGATCACGCGTGTCGGCCTTGATGCCGTAGTAGAGCGCGGTCGCGAGCTCAGGCGACGGCTCGATGCGCGCAGCGCGCAGGTACTCGGTCAGCACCGTCGACGTCGCGCCGTACGCGCCCGAGCCCAGATCGGCGAACGGGTTCACCAGCTCGCCCTCGCGGGTGGGGTGGTGATCGATGACGATGTCGGCGATCACGCCGTCGGGCAGCGCGTGGTTCTTCACGGACTGCTGCGTGTCGACGAGCGCGAACAGATCGTATTCCTTCACCTCGATCTGCGAGATGGGCACGATCGGCAGCTTCAGCACCCGCACGAAGGCCGAGTTCTCGGCGCGCCCGATGATGCCGCCGTACGCGACGTCGGTGGGAATGCCGAGGCGCGAGTGCAGCACCGCCGCGAGCGCGACGGCCGAGGCCATGGAGTCGGGATCGGGGTTGTCGTGGGTGAGCACGAGCCCGCGTTTGCGGCCCTTGAAGAGCTTTCCGAGCCGCTCGACCTTCGCCTTCGCGGAGAGCGCCGTGACGGCCATGACGACAGGAGCGGCGCCCACGGAGACTCGCTTCAGCGGTACGCGCGACCGAGATCGCGGAAGTACTTGAGGCCGTTGTCGAGGGAGTTCTCCATCCAATCCATCAGCGCCTTGGAGAACACCAGGGGCGAGCCGCGGAAGGTGTCGAAGTACTCCTTGCGATCGGTCGAGGGGATGATGACCGGCAGGAGCCCGTTCCGCAGGAGGATGAAGTTCGACATGAAGCGGCCGACTTTTCCGCTGCCCTCGGTGAACGGGAAGATCTGAATGAAGCCGTGCTGCACGCGCGAGGCCTGCATGATCGGGTGCAGCTCACGGAAGTCGGCGCTCGCCGTCCAGTCGATGAGCTTCTCGAGCGCGGGCTGAATCTTCGAGGGCTGCGCGATCTCGTGCACGTAGGTGCGGTGCAGGGGCATGTCCTTGCGGAAGCCCTGCTTCTCGCGCTCCTTGGCGAGCTCTTTCTCGGTGCGCTCACGGCGCTCGGCGAGCGCGCGAGCCTGCTGCGCCTCGGGCGTGTTGCCGGTGACGAGATCGTGAATGCGCTTCACGAACGTCATGGTGAGCGCGGCGTTCTTCTTCGAGGTCTTCGACTCTTCACGAATGAAGTCGAGCGCGGCCTTGTGGTTGCGGATCTCCCAGACGATCGGGAGCAGGCTCGCCTCGGCCGCGACCGCGCCGGGGTGCAGCGCCGCAGAGAGCTCGTGCACCTCGTAGACGGTTCCTTCGAGCGCGCTGTCGTGACGAACCCACGACATCTCGAACCGGTCCAGGAAGTCCTGCACCTCCGGCCGCCGTTGGCCCAGGAGGTCTCTCAATTGCCGCGTCTTGTCTTCGATCGACTGAAACCGCTCTTTCACAGGGCGGGCTTCTAGTCGGTTTCATCGGATACGTCGATTGAAAACAGCAAAACTCGATGATTTTACTCGTGAATTCGGCCATGTATGCCGAGGTGAGTCTTTTCGGAATCGGCTGACGGGGGCGAACGATGGTACTTCTGGTCGCGGCGGAGCTTCCGGTCTGGTGAACGGTGCGGTCTTCAAAACCGTTGAGTTGGCGCGCGAGCGTCGGCTGGTGGGTTCGATTCCCATGCTCCGCCGAACTGCAGGCAACGCTCAGTCGAGGCCGCGCTCGTAGAGCTCGTCTTCATCGAGCCCGAGCAGGTGACCGACCTCGTGCAGCACGGTGATGCGAATCTCTTCGAGCAGCTCTTCACGGGTACGGGCGAAGCGCTCGAGGTTGTTCTGGTACAGCGTGATGCGCGCGGTCTCGTGGTGGCTCGCTTCGACGGGGCTGCGCTCGTCGATGGCCAGACCGCGGAACACGCCGAGAATGAGCGGCGAGATCCCGCCTTCTTTCAGATCGTCGTCTGACGGAATGGGCTGCACGTCGATCACACAGTTGTCGAGGTGTGGCTTCGCGTGATCGGGCAGCGCCGCGATCGCCTGCTGCACGGTGGCGTCGAACTCTTCGGCGCTGAGGTGCACGGGCGGAGGAAAGTCGTCGGGTGAAAGTGACTGGGCCTTCTTGAAGAACGGCTCCGGCGCTTCACCTCGACGTTCGGCCAACAGCCCAAGGTAGTGATGGGCCCAGGGCTCGTCGGGGTAGTCCTTCACGAGCGACTGATACACGCGGCGCGCTTCGTCGAAGCGGCCGAGCTCGAACAACGCCTGGCCCTGCTCGAGCCGTGCTTCGGGGTGCTCGGCGTCGACATCGAGCGCCACCCGAATGCTCGCCAGCGCCTCCGTGAAGTCACCCAGCTGGTTGAGCGCCGTCGCGCGGAGCAGCTCTGACTCGAAGAGCAGCTCGTCATCGCCACGAATCAACCCTTCGCCGTCCTCCAGCAGCTCGAGGCCCTGTTCGATCAGCTCGCGATCGTCCTCCGCCTCACGAATCAGCAGATCGGCCTCGGCGATCACCCACGCGGGGTTCTTCGGTTCGATCACCCGCAGCCGCTCGTAGACGGCGACCGCGTCTTCGAGATCGCCCGCCGTGCGATGCGCGACCGCCATCAAGTCGAGCGCGTCGACGTCGTCCGGCTCCTCGCGCAACATCTCCTGGGCGATCTTCAGCGCGTCGTCGGCGTTGCCCGCTTCGAGGGCGTCTTCCGCGCGTTCGATCAGCTGCGCAAACCGGGGATTGGGCACGGCGGGGTTGTCAGGGCGGCGCTACCGAAAGTCAACCGCCGGTGCTATGGCACGCGCCCTATGTCGGAGCCGGCCGGCCCCCCCGACATGAACCGCAGCATTCTCGTCGTCGACGATGACGAGTCGACGCTGCAGATGCTCGGCACCTTCCTGCGCCGGCATGGCTACCGCACCATCACCGCGACGAACCCGATTCGCGCGCTCGAGCTGCTCCAGACCGAGACCGTTCACCTCGTCATCACCGATCTCATGATGCCGCACGTCGATGGCATCTCGTTCACGCAGCAGATTCACCAGCTGCCGAACCACGCCCACGTGCCGGTCATCATGATCACCGCGTACGGCAACGACACGCTCAACGATCAGGGCATGCGCAAGGGCGTCGCCATGACGCTCTCGAAGCCCCTCGAGCTCTCGAAGCTGCTCGACCTGGTCGGCTTCGCCACCCACTGAAACCCAAGGCGCGGGTTGACTTTGGGGCCCGGCTCCTTAATTTGGCGCTCGCCATGCGCGAGTGCTAACCGCGCGTGATCCGAAGCACTGAAACACACGTCTTTTCAGGAGGTTGGTTCGATGGCTGCCAAAGAGATCTTCTTTCACCAGGGTGCCCGCGAGGCGATTCTGCGCGGTGTTCGCATTCTCTCCGATGCCGTGGCCGTGACGCTGGGGCCCAAGGGCCGCAACGTCGTCATCGAGAAGTCGTTCGGTTCGCCGACGGTCACCAAAGACGGCGTCACCGTCGCCAAGGAGATCGAGCTCGAGAACAAGTTCGAGAACATGGGCGCGCAGATGGTGAAGGAGGTCGCGTCGAAG
>JAACJQ010000216.1 GCA_016879935.1 Archangiaceae bacterium
AGAGAGCTGACAACTCTTTGATTTTCGGCGCCTCCGCTGGTGCTTCAGGGGCTGGTGATCGATTGTCACGGGTGTCGATCACCAGAGTTCGACGCCATGGCGCTCCCAGCCCCCCAACAGACCGCTGTCTCGCTCGCTGAAGCCGCTGCACGCGGTGACACCGACGCGATGGCGAAGCTGCTCAAGCTCCTCGCGCCCGGAATGATTCGGGCCGCCCAGGCGCTGCTCAGCAGAAGCCACCCCGATGTCGACGACGTCGCGCAGCAGTCGATGATCGCTCTCGTGCAGGCGATGCCGACGTTCCGCGGGGAGTGTTCGCCCGCCCACTTCGCGAACAGCATCGTCACCCGCTTCGCCCTCGCCGCGCGCCGCCGTCAGACGAAACGCGAGACGCGCACCGACGACGCGGTCGAGGTCGATGGCCTCTTCAGCGACGCCCAGTCGGCGGTCGATCACGTGCTGGCCGAGAAGCGCCGCGTCGCGATTCGGGAGCTGTTGTCGACGCTGCCTGAGAATCAAGCCGAGACGCTCGCGTTGCGCGTCGTGCTCGGCATGTCACTCGGAGAAGTCGCGGCGGCCACGGGCGTTCCGCTCAACACCGTTCGCAGTCGAATCCGCCTCGCCAGGGAGGCGCTCATGGAGCGCATCGAAGCCAACCCCACGCTGCTCGAGCTGTTGGAGCCACAGTCATGACGGCCCCCGATCTTCACCCTGAGGAGCTGCTCGATGCTTCGGCGGCCGGTCTGTTGTCTCCCGAGGAGCAGCAGCGCCTCGATCGGCACCTGAGCGCATGCCCTGCGTGCCGCTTCGAGCTGAAGGCGCGCGCCGACTTCGCCGCCCTGCCCCTGCCCTCGATTCCCGTCGATGAGCTCGTCACCCGTGCGCTCGCTGGCATGCCGTCGGCTTCCGTCGCCCAGAGCGCGGTCGTTCAGAGCCGTCGTCGTCGCTTCTCGCCCGGCATGATCGCGGCGGCCGTCATGCTCGTCGGTGCGGCCTCGTTCGCCGCGGCCGGCTTCGCGCGCCCCATCGCGGTGCTGCTCGGTATCGCGAAGCCCGAAGCCATCACTCCACCAGTGCCGGCGCCCGCGCCGATCATTCACCCGCGAATTTCTCCGCCGCCGCCCGTTCAGATCGAGCCCGAGCCGGTCGTCGAGGAGCCGCCGCCTCCTCCAATGGTCGAAGCGCCCGTCGTCGTGCGCGAGCGCCCGGTCGTGTTGGAGAAGCTCACCCCACCACCGCCTCCCCCCGAGCCCGTCGTCACTGCGCCCGAGCTCTTCCGGCTCGCGACGCAGGCCCGCACCGAAGGCCGTCGCACTGACGCAGAGCAGACCTACCGCGAGCTCACCACGCGGTTCCCCCAGTCGGCCGAAGCGAACGTCGCGCACGCCGTCATGGGTCGGTTGCTGCTCGATCTCAACCGCCCCACCGACGCGCTCGTGGAGCTCGACGCTGCGCTCGCTTCGGGTGACGCCTCGCTGCGTGAAGACGCGCTCGCCAACCGTGCGCTCGCCTTCGACGCGATGAACGACGGCGCCCGCGCCCAGGCCGCGTGGACCCAGCTGCTGTCGGAATTCCCCGCTTCGATTCACGCGAAGCGTGCGAAAGAGCGCTTGGAGGTCCTGACCGCTCCGTGAACGCGCTGCTCCACACGACGCTGAGGCTCTTCGTCCTGGGTGTCGTGTGTCTCGGCTCCGTCGTACACGCGCAGGCGCGATCGATCGCCGTCTTGCGCGAGGTGAAGCCCGAGCCCTCGTCTGCGCTCGAGGCGTCGCTGCGCGAGATGCTGGGCCGCCTCGACGTGAACCTCGACGCCTCAGCCGGAGACGGTGGCGTTCCCGCCCTTGCCGTGATCGACGTCGACTTCGCGAGCGGCGCCATCGTCGTCGACAGCCCGAGCCGCGCGGTGACGATTCGTCGCACGCTGCCAGGCGGCGCTTCGGGAGATGTCGTGACCGAGACGGCCGCGACGTTGATCGCGTCGTCCGTCGACGTGCTGCTGCACACCGACCCGCCCCGCCAGCCGATCAAGATCGAAGTACCTGCAGTCGTCGAGGCGCCGCCGCCGCGCCCGAAGCTGAGCCCCGTCGGGCTCGATCTCGGCGTCGGCCTCGGAGCGCGCCTGCTGGGCAACGCCGCCGTCGTCGACTTCGGCGGCTCGGTTCACGCGCTCCTCACGGTGCCCTTCGCGAGCCAGCTGCCAGGGGTCCTCGCGATGTTCGCGTTTCAGCCCGGCTTCGATCTCGCGGGAGAGACCGTCACGCTCCGCGGCAGCGCGATGTCGGCGCGGCTGTTCCTGCAGCTCGAGCTCGTGCGCTGGCGTTATGGGCGCCTCGAGGCTGGTGCCGGGGGCGGGTTCGACCGGTTCACCTTCACGCCCCTGCAGCGAGAGGGTGAACTGTTCCGCGCGATGGCGCCTCGTTCGTTCGTCTCCCCCATCGTCGCCGGGCTGGTGACCTACCGTTTCCCCGTCGGTGACAGCGTGCACCTCTTCGCAACGGTTCAGGTCGACGGCGATCTGCGTCCCATTCCCGCGCCGCGCACGGGCATGCCAGCGCCCGTCGACATGAACGATCCGCGCCCGTGGGCCGTTCGCCCCAGCCTGATCATCGGGGTGTCGTTCGCCCCGCTGCGCGCGCGCGAGTGATCGGTTCTTTTTCGAGCTGATCACCTTTCGAGCGAGAGGGCCGTGCCTCTCGAACTCCACTGAAAGGTGATTCACATGCATCGTCTGTCCCCGTCGCACCTCGTTGGACTCCTCGCAGCCCTGCCCTTCGTTGCCTGCGGAACGGCCACGAGCACGCTCGACGTCGCGACGGAGACATCTGCGCTCGTCACCGCGCAATGCGACGCTCAGTCTTCGCGCGCCGCTGTCGACGCGTGCTTCACCACCTTCGAGGCCTGCAAGACGGCTGAAGGCGCGGTCGAAGCCGACTGCCGAACGGCCCTCGATGCGTGTCTGCCTGCGGGCGTTCCGAAACACGCGCGTCGTGGGCATGGCGGCGGCGATGGTGGCTGCCCTGGAATGGGCGGTGGCGAAGGTGGCCGTCCTGAAGGTGGTGCTGGTGGGCTCGCCGGGCTCTTCGGCCCTCCGCCCGGTGGCCACGATGGTGGCGTCGGCGGTCGCGGCGGACACGGCGGTCGTGGGCATGGCGGTGGTGGACGTGGACCGGTCGGCATCGACGACGCTGCGGTTCAGGCCTGCCAGGCGACGGCGCAGTCGTGCATCGCGGCCGGTACCGATGAGCAGACCTGCCGTGACGCTGCCCGCACCTGCATTCACGACGCCTTCGCGGCCTCGTTCGCGACCCGCTGCCAGGAGCTCGCCGACGCCTGCGCTGCCGCCGGCGAAGACTGCACCGAGATCAACGCCCGCTGCGCTGCCGGCATCTCGGAGCCCCCCGCTCCCGGAACGTGCAGTGACGCTGCCGACGCGGGTGAGTGAACGCCTTGACCTGGTGACGCGAGCCGCCTAAGCACCTCCGACTCTTCTCTCTTTGAAGGAGCAGCACCATGGCTCGCGTCACCGTCGAAGATGCGCTTCCCCACGTCGACAACCGCTTCGCGCTCGTTCTCCTTGCCTCCAAGCGCGCCCGTCAGCTGATGGCCGGTGCCCGCCCGATGGTCGAGACGTCGAAGAACAAGTCGTGCGTGCTCTCGCTTCGTGAAGTCGCCACCGGCCGCGTTCGTTTCGACCGCGATGTCCGCTCGGCGCTCATGGGCCGCTACGACGTTCCGCCCGCCGCGCGCGGCTGAGTCGTCGGTCGATTGTCGAAGCACCAACGCCTCCTCCGGCACTCCCGGTGGGGGCGGTCTGCTGTCCGGACTTCACGGCAGTGGAATCGTGAGCCCGCCAGAAGGAACCGCGGGCCGCCCCGGAGACTCTCCCACCGGACGCAGATCGAGCAGGCCCTTGTTGTACGTCGCGACCGCGCTCATGAACTGCGTCTGCGCCGAGATCGCGAACTGCAGCGCAACCAGCACGAGCACCAGCCCGACGAGATCGAGCACCAGTCCCGCGATGAGCAGCGGCACGAAGGCCCCCGAGGCCAGCAACGGCGCGAGCAGCACCAGTGCCGAACCGGCTCCGACCGCTGACAGCCCGGCGATCTGGAAGATCGACGACATGCGCAGGTTCTCCTGAGCCTTCAGCGCCAGCTCGTGCGCCTCGGGAACCAGCTTGAACGCGTCGGCGAAGTCGTCGTCCTTGAAGCTGAAGACGCGCTCGCGCTGACGCAGCCGAAACGTGCCCTGGCTCATGTCGGGATCGAGCGTGAGCAGATGCCGATCGACGAACTGCGCGAAGAGCTTCACCTCGCCAGGTTCGTCTGCTCCCGCTTTCACCGCCTCGACTGCACCCGAGGGAGCGGGCGCGTCGGTCGGCACGGTCAACGGAGGCGTCGAAGGGGCCTGCGACAGCAGCACGGCGAGGAGCGCAGCGATCATGGCGGTGGCCGACGAAGGGGAACGGATTTCATTTCACGGCCAGCGCGGCTTTCGCACGATTCGCCATGTCGCGCTCGCCCGGATACGTGAGCTTCGTCAACGCCTCGTCGAGCGGAATCCAATATGCGCGGTCGACCTCTTTGCGCATCTGCTCGGTGAGCACGTCGATCTCGCCCGACACGTAGCGGAAGAGGAAGAACTCCACCTCTTTGAAGATGGTGTTCCCGCGCCAGCGGTAGACGTACTTCACGTCACCCAGTTTCTGTTCGAGCGTGGCGGTGAGCCCGGTCTCTTCGTTCACTTCACGCGTCGCGGCCTGCTCGGCGTTCTCGCCGGGATCGATGTGGCCCTTGGGCAGCGCGGTGACGGTCTTCCCCGCGGGCCGAATGACGGCGACTTCGACGACGCCGTTGCGCTCGCGAATGACGATGCCGCCTGATGAGAACTCGCGCGTCGAAGCCACTGAACGGCCCTTGTAACGATCCTCGGGCCGAACGTCACCGGGCGAAGTACGCGAGCTTCGCTTCGGCGCCGAGCCGGTAGGCCTGGCGAAGCTCCGAGAGCAACGCGTCGAGGCGGCGCTCCCGAATCGCGGGCAACAACCGGCTGCAGTACCGCTTCGCCAACCGGTTCGCCTCGACGTACCGCCAGCGCTCGGGAGCCGTGAGCGTCTCGGAGTACCGCACCCGTTCGAAGAGCGTTCCCATCAGCCGTGTCGCCCAGCTCGCCGCGTGCTGGCCCCAGCGGAGCAACGTGCACACCGCGAACTTGTCGACCTCGGCCTGCGCTTCGAGCTCGAGCATCGACACCTTGCGCTCGAGGTTGGCCGTCTGGGCGACGTAGAGGAAGTGCGAGACGCCTTCGGTGACTTCGCAGAAGCCGCCGAGCTCTTGATCGAGCAGCGCTTCGGGTTCGTGCTCCAGACGGGAGACGCGCTCGAGCAGCGCGGGCTCGAGGTACAGGGCGAGATCGACCGACTCTCCGTCGGACGAGACGAGCAGCTCTTCCCTCGCGCGCCCCGTGCCGCCCAGCGCCTTCGCAGACTCGGCGTCGACGAGAAAATCGCGCGCCCGGTACTCACAGCGAATGCCGTAGAGCGCTTCGAGCTGGGCCTGCAGCGCGTCGAGCATGGCGGTTCAGTTCGCGAGGATCTTCTTCTTCGGCAACAGGCCCGCGTCGATGAGCACCGACTCGAGGTGCTGATCGCCCGACTTCGCCCAGGCCTCGAACACCTGCATCTGCCCCTGCGGACCCGACGCGACCTGGCCGCGCGCGGCGATCTCCTTCAGCACCTCGACCAGCGACGTGAACTTCTGATCGAGCTCCATGTACACGTGGCTGAACGAGCTCGACGGAGCCAGGTCGGCGATGGCCGCGTACGCCTTGCGACCCATCTGCATGTAGTAGTCGGGGCCGACCACGCGATCTTGGAGCGACTGCTGGAAGAACCCGGCCGTGTAGAGCGACTGATCGCCGAGCTGCCGCAGCGTGCGAATGCGTTGATCGCGGTCTTGCTGCAGCGCCCGCGTGTACATGAGGGCCAGCGGCTCGCTCTCCTTCTTGCCGTCGAGCTCTTGCGTGAAGAGCTTCTCGGCGGTGGCGAACTCACTGAGCAGGTTCACCACGTAGAACTCGGTGACCTCGGCCAGACTCACCCGCTGGCGCTGAATCACCTCTTCGAGCAACAGCTTGAAGAACTCCTTGAGCGACCCCGACAGAACGAGCTGCGACATCGGCGACTCCTTGTGACGCGGCAGGTCGGTTGGCACCCACCGAGGAGCTGAGATTGAAGCTCCTGTCACAAGATCGTATCGGCACGGACCCGCGAACTCAAAAAGACCACTGGAAATCCGGGCGGTTGGACTGGCACTCTCCCCTGACGAGCGCCAATTCGCTTCGAGGGTTCGATTGGCACTCACCACCCGAGAGCGCCAGGTTGCGCCTTGACCGTCGAGGACCGGTGGTTATATCGCGGGCGCCTGAAGCTTTGGCACTCGGCAACCTCGAGTGCCAATTTCCACCGCAGCCCACTCAAGGAGAACCTCAATGAAGATTCGTCCCCTGCACGACCGCCTCATCGTCAAGCGCCTCACCGAGGAGAACAAGACCAAGGGCGGCATCATCATCCCCGACTCGGCCAAGGAGAAGCCGCTCGAGGCGAAGGTCGTCGCGGTTGGTAACGGCAAGATCCTCGAGGACGGCAAGGTTCGCCCGATGGACATCAAGGCTGGCGACACCATTCTCTTCAGCAAGTACGCCGGCACCGAGATCAAGATCGAAGGCGACGAGCACCTGATCCTCCGCGAGGAAGACGTCCTCGGCGTGATCGAGAAGTAACTCCCACCCTTCACACCAAAGGACATCACCACCATGGCAGCCAAAGACATCATCTTCGACACGAAGGCCCGCGACGCGATCCTCCGTGGCGTCAACACCCTCGCCGACGCCGTGAAGGTCACCCTGGGGCCCAAGGGCCGCAACGTCGTGATCGAGAAGTCGTTCGGTTCCCCCACGATCACCAAGGACGGCGTCACCGTCGCCAAGGAGATCGAGCTCGAGAACAAGTTCGAGAACATGGGCGCGCAGATGGTGAAGGAGGTCGCGTCGAAG
>JAACJQ010000217.1 GCA_016879935.1 Archangiaceae bacterium
AACGTCTGCCACGTCGCCTGACCCGAGAAGTCGGCGTGCTCGACCCTGCGCGCGCACATGTACAGCGTCGCCTTCATGTCGCACGGGAAGAAGCTGTTCAGCTCGGGCATCGACTGGCCCTGCGGGGTGGGAAACCCGAACGCGCCCTGCCAGAGGAACGAGTACGGCCCGCGCGCCTCGAGGGTCGCGTCACCGGGTTTGCCAGAGACGTACGCGCTCACCATGCGCGCCTTGTCGATGGTGAGCACGTCCCACGCCTTGTTGCCGATGGTGATGCCGCGCTTCTTCACGTCGACGGTGGCGCCGGTGAGCGAATTGTTCGGCAGAATCGCGCTCTCGGGTACGCCGTACATCCAGTTCGAGAAGTAGTTCCAGTCGCTCTTGCCGATGCGCAGCACCTGGTCTTTCACGACGTCGCCGTTGGCGTCGTACCCGAAGGGCGTCGAGGCGTCCTTCGCGAGCACGTCGAGCTGGTAGTAGCCGAGGAAGACGTTGAACCAGCGGCTGCGCGGGTCTCCATAGAGGCCGACGCGCGTCGGGCCCTGCGGCGCTCCACACGCGAAGCAGACGTTGAAGAGCAGCGGCGGGTAGTTCTGGAAGAAGACGTCGTCGACCTTGTGGCCCACGTTCGCGGGCGCCTTGTTCACCCGGTCGACGTCGATCTCGAGCACGAACGGAACGCCCGACGACTGGCCGAAGTGATGGTCGTCGACCTGCGGCACGGGCACCGCCACGCGGCCGTTGATGTCTCCGGTGAGCGGAAGCCCCTCGAGAATTCGGTCGATGAGGCTGGGCTGGCGGCCCGTCAGCGCGTCGGTCGCCGACTTCCGCCACGCCTCGGTGTCTTCACGCGTCGTCGTCTTCGGCCTGCTGCGAATACGCGCGTTCTTCTCGAGCGCACGCTTCGACGCTTCAGGGCTCGCGACCGGCCACTCGATGGTCATTTCAGTTTCACCTTTGCTCGCACTCCGGTTGACAGCCGCAGCGCTGATGCGAGCTGTTTGGCAGCTTCGGTGCCCGCGGCGGGCAGCTCGGCCGGCGACTTCGCCTTCTGCTTCACGGCTTCGAGTACCAGCAGGTCGCTCACCCGGCTGATGCTGAGCGAGACCACGTACTGGCCGCCCAGCTTGATGACCGAGCCGGTGACGATGGCGCTCGCCGGCTTCGCCTCGTCGGTGAGCACCGCGTACCCCTCGGCTTCGAGCTCGCCCTTCACGGCACTCTGCACGGCTTCGACCTCGGTCGCGCTGGCGCCCTGAGCCGAGGGCAGCTGCACGCGAATGGTGCCCTGCAGTGGAGGAGCGGTGAGCGACACCGCAGCGACGAGCGCGAGCCACATGGGAGGCGAGATCGATGCCCGGGCCTGCGGGAAAATCAACCTCGCCCCAACGGACGGGGTCGATTCAGTTGCGGTCGTGGCACGCGTCGGTGAGGTGTGCTCCGCTTCCCGCCATGAGTCGCGCCTACCGAATCAGCATCAAGGAGTCCCTGTCGCAGCACGTGCAGGTCGACGACGGCGTCACGTCGACGCTCGAGCTGTTGCCGATCCTCCAGAAAGACCGCATGAGCGCGCTGCTCGGCGCCGAGCTCGAAGGCCGCGGCTTCACGCGCAACGGCAACACGGCCACGCGCAAAGAGAAGAACGGCGTCGAGGTCGAGGTCGATCTCGAGACCGGGCAGGTGTCGGCCACAGCCGAAGGCCACCAGGAGCTCGAGCTCACCACCGAGCGCACGGCCGTCGTCGATCAACTCGCCAAGGACGAACGCGAAGCCGCGCTGCGCAAGGTCGCGCAGGAGGCGCTCAAGCGCGAGGCGAAGAGTGAAGAAGAGGCGCTGCGCAAGAAGGTGACGCAGCAGCTCGAAGGCACGCTGAAGGACCTCAAGGAAGAGCTCGACGGCGTCGTCAATCGCGTGACCGCGACGGCGCTGAAGACGCGTGCGGCCGAGCTCGGGCAGGTCGAAGAAGTTCACGAGGACGCCAACGGCGGCCTCACCATCAAGGTGCGCGTCTAAGCCACGCGTCCGGAGTGCTTCGTGTCATTGCTCGTTCCTGAAGATCAGCTCCCCGTCGAGCTCACGCCCTTCGCTGCCGTCGAGGCCGCGTACCCGGCCGAGATCGCCCGCATCACCGACGCCCTGCGCGCCGGCCTGCCCACGCTCGTCGAGTGCGAGAAAGAGCTCACGCCCTACCTGTACAAGGCCGTGCGCGATCGCCTGAAGAAGGAAGGCCGCTCGTTTCTGTACCTCGACGGCCGGCCGATTCCCGAGATGCCGCCGCTGCAGCCGGGCATGGGCCTCGTCGGCACCATCGTCTTCTATTTGCGCGAAGCGGTGCGCGGCGCGGTGAACGAGCGCGTGCTGGTGCTGCCCCACCTCGACCTGCTCACCACGAGCGTCGGCGGGCTCACCAGCGAAGCGCGCGAGGTGATTCCCCTGCTGTACGAGAACCCCGAGCTCGTCTTCCTCGGCTTCAAGGACCCGTCGTTTCCGCTGCCGAAGGTGATCGAGAACCTGTTCCCCCGACAGGAGCACCTGCTCGGCGTGCCTCGCGATCGCCTGCGTCACCTCGTCACCCAGCGTGAGTCGCGCAAGCTCTCGAACGCGCGCGGCCTCAAGGGCCCGCAGCTCTACAAACACGTCTCGGGCGTGAACGCGGTGCGCCTGCGCCGGTTGCTGTCGACGCTCACCGGAGAGGATTACCCGAGCGACCCGAAGCCCGCCGAACGCCAGCTGCGCCAGGCCACGCTGGTGGGTCAGCTCACGCTGCCCGACATCGACCTGAACAAAGAGGTCGGCGGCTACGCGAAGGTGAAGGAGCGCCTGCAGAAGGAGATTCTCGACGTGCTCGCGCTGAAAGACGCCGCGGCCGACGAGTCGTCGATGAAGAACATCGAGGGCCTCATTCCGCGCGGCATGATCTTCTGGGGCCCGCCCGGCACCGGCAAGACGTTGTTCGCGAAGGCGATGGCGACGTCACTCGGCGCGGCCGTCACGGTCGTCTCGGGGCCCGAGCTCAAGTCGAAGTGGGTTGGCGAGTCGGAAGAGAACCTGCGGCAGGTCTTCACGCGCGCGCGGCAGGCGGCTCCGGCCATCATCGTGTTCGACGAGCTCGACTCGTTCGCCACGGCGCGCGGCACCTACCAGGGCTCGGGCGTCGAGCACTCGATGGTGAACCAGCTGCTCACCGAGATGGACGGCTTTCGCAAAGACGAGCTCGTGTTCGTCGTCGGCACCACGAACTTCGTGGAGTCGCTCGACCCCGCGCTCCTTCGCCCGGGCCGCTTCGAGTTCCACCTGCACATTCCCTACCCGAACGCGGAAGACCGCCGCGCCATCATCTCCATCTACGACCAGAAGCTCGGCCTGAACCTCGCGCCGCGCGGCCTCGAGTGGCTGGTGAAGAAGACGGGTGAGTTCGTCGAAGGCACGGGCTCGATGTACTCGGGCGACCACATTCAGGCGCTCTGCCGCGCCGTGGCCCGCATGCGCCTGCGCGAGAAGCTCACCACCCCGACCGACATCGAAGACATCGAGCGCACCATCGCCGGCATGGTCGAGCGCATGAAGTTGACGCCCAAAGAAGAGCGCGTCGTCGCCACGCACGAAGCCGGTCACGCCGTCGTGTCGCTGTTCTGCCCCACCTCTGCGCCCATCGAGCGCATGAGCATTCAGGGCGACTTCACCGCGGGCTACGTGCGGCACGCCGAGCGCACGCACACGAAGGTGATGACGATGGGCCAGCTGCTCGACGACGTCTGCGTGTTGTTCGGCGGGCGTGAAGCCGAGCAGCTCTTCTTCGACGACGTCTCGTGGGGCTACGGCAACGACCTGTCTCGCGCGACCGACATCGCCCGAGCGCTCGTCGAAGACTACGGCCTGGCCGGTGAGACGGTCGGCATGCGGCGCGTCGAGTTGTCGAGCGAAGACCCCGTCTCCGAAGTCACCAAGGCCGCGCTCGACAAGGCCATCGCCGAGATTCTCGAGACGCAGCGCAAACGCGCGAAGGACATTCTCACCGCGAACAAGGCGCTCGTGACCACCTTGAGAGACCTGCTCGTCGAGAAGAAGGTGCTCGACGCCGCTGCCCTCGCCACGCTCCTGCCGAGCGTGCCCAAGAAAGACCCCGTCGCTTCGGAGCGTTGACCCATGGCCACCATGACCTTGCGGCTCGAGATCGATCCCGTCTCGAAGAAGAAGAACGTGTGGGTGAAGCTCGAGAGCGACTCCGACGCGCTGCCGATGGAGCACGAGGAGCAGCACAAACGGCTCGTCGAGCTGCTCATCGCCGGCGGCAAGGTGAAGCCCGAAGAGCTCGGCACCCTCGTCATCGAGCGTGAAGGGCAGGGCGCCGTCGCGAAAGAGAAGCCCAACGATACGCCGGCGCAGCGTGAAGGCGTCACGAACAAGGGCTGACGATGGCGACGCTCCAGTACGACACCGCGGCGCTCAAACGAGACCTCACCAACCTGTTTCGTTTGCCCATCGGAGACAGGCTCTCGCTCAATCAGTTCTTCGACGAAGCGCAGCTCGTGATGCGGCGCGTGCGTGATGGCGGGCTTCAGGTGCCGCCCATCGTGACGACGTGGCTGGCCCAGGCCGACCTGCGCGCGAAAGACCCGCTGCTCGCCGCGACGCAGAACGCCGAGCTGGTGAAGTGGCTGCAGAGCCTCTGAGTCAGGAACGGCAGCGCGTCTTCGTCTGCGTTCGTGCACCCGGCAGAAGAGGCCCTACACGCAAACCTGTCTCGCGAGAGACGTGCTGGTTCGACTCCAGCCGACCCCACCACACGGGGTCGTGGCGGAACGGTAGACGCACTCATCTTCGGAATGAGCCCTGTAGTTCGTGGCTTCTTCACTCGGGCGCAAATTCTCCTTCCTCTCTCCCATCGCCTTGTGCGCGTGGGGTCGTGCCATTAAGGCTCCGGCCATGGCTGGCGACGACGACTACAAGCCCTCGACGGGGCGCTTTGCTCGACTGGCCAAGCTGGCAACGCTCTCGGCGAAGCTGTCGACCGACGTCGGCTCGCGCATGGTGAAGCGCTTCGCGAACCGTGACGGCGAAGACGCGTCGGTCTCGCTGCTGGGCC
Organism: Archangiaceae bacterium; assembly: GCA_016879935.1. Classification (GTDB taxonomy): domain Bacteria; phylum Myxococcota; class Myxococcia; order Myxococcales; family Myxococcaceae; genus Xiheimicrobium. Next base: position 5,087 of record JAACJQ010000217.1, read on the forward strand.
AGGGCGCTGCCGAGAAGCTGGTGGCGACGCTGGGCGATTTGAAGGGCCTGGCGATGAAGATTGGCCAGGGCATCTCGATGGACCCCGACCTGCTCACGCCCGAGATTCGTGCGGTCGTGGCGAAGCTGCAGAACCAGGCGCCGCCGATGCCCTGGGCGACGGTGAAAGAGGTCATCACCACGCAGCTCGGCAAGCCGCCCGAAGAGGCCTACGCGTCGTTCGAGCAGGAGCCCATTGCCTCGGCGAGCCTCGGCCAGGTGCACCGCGCGGTGACGAAGGACGGAACGGTCGTCGCCGTGAAGGTGCAGTACCCCGACATCGCGCGTGCGATTCACGCCGACCTCGACAACCTCGGCGCGATGGTGACGGTGGTGGCGACGACGTCGCGCATGTCGCACGGCAAGGACTACTTCCGCGAGGTGCAGCAGTCGTTGCTCGAAGAGCTCGACTACCAGGTCGAAGCCGAGCGCTCGCGCCGCTTCGCCCAGTCACTCGCCGGCTTCCCCGACCTCAAGGTGCCGCGCGTCTTCGACGAGCTCACCGCCGAGCGCGTGTTGACGCTCGAGTTCTTCAAGGGCGAGACGCTCAAGGAGTTCATCGGGCGGCTCGACCAGCACACCAGCGAAGAGAAGTTTCGCATCGCGCGGCTGCTGACGCGGGCGACGTGGGGCCCGTTTCTCTGCACCGGCGTCGTGCACGCCGACCCGCACCCCGGCAACTTCATGTTGCTCGAAGACGGCTCGCTGGGTGTGCTCGACTTCGGCGCCATCAAGCAGATGAGCGACCCGTGGACGTTCGCGAACCGCAAGCTCTTCGACGCGCTGCTGGGCGGGCCCGCGTACGACCCCATCGGCGACAGTGAGAAGGCCGGCATGGTGTTCGACGACCGGGAAGCTGCGCGCCCCTTCGTCGCGGCGGTGCTCGACATCGCCTGTCGCGCCGCTCGCAGTGACGACTTCGACTACGGCGACGCCGCCATCAACCGCGACATGCGCAACCACTTCATGCGCAACGCGCTCTCGCTCGGCACCATCAAGCCTCCGAAAGAGGCGGTGCAGTTCTTCCGCGCCGTCGCGGGCATGAGCCAGAACCTCGAGAACGTGCGCGCGCGTGGGCCGTTCAAGCAGGTCTTCGCCGAGATCTTCGAGGTCGTCAGGCAGCACGGGCGGCCGCTCAGCGCGAAGTGGTGACTACGGCAGCTCGCCCGTCACGAACGACGACACGGCGTGCACCGTCATCGGCTCGGCCACCTGCGTCCACGTGAGCGCGTCGGTCGAGCTGGTTCGGTAGGGCGTGAAGATGCCTCCGGCCTGGTACTGGCGGCGCAGGCCCATGAAGCGGTCGCTGCGCGGGTCGTAGTGCAGGCCCTCGACCGTCATCGCCGGAGTCGACGACGTCCACTGGGTGCCGTCGGTCGAGCGGAGCAGGTAGCGCGCGTTCGAACCCGTCGTGCGTTGGCCGATGATGAACACGGTGTCACCCTTCACGGTGATGCCGGTGAGGCCGCTCGTGTCGACGCCCGCCACCTGCGCCCACTGCATCTGCCCGTCGCGCAGCTCGCCGAGCATGGTGCCGAAGACGGCGTAGAAGCGCTGATGCGTGGGCGCGTAGAGAATCGTGTTCGCCTGCTGGTTCATCAGCGTGGGAATCTCGGTCCAGCTGGAGCCGTCGGTGCTGAGGCTCGAGGTGTGGGCCGCCGGTGTCGCGTACGAGTTGCCGACGGTGACGAAGCGCCCGCCGCCGTAGGCAATCGCCCGGTGGTGGAACTGCTGGTACGCGCCCGGGCACTGCCAGGTGATGGCGTCGGTCGAGAAGCAGCGTGCGCCGTTGCCTCCTGCGGCGACGAAGCGGCCGTTGCCGAAGGCGCAGTCTCCGAACCAGCTCGCGCGGGGCCGGCCCATCATGCCGTCGAGGGTGACGAGCGTCGTCCAGGTGAGGCCATCGGTGGTGGAGCGGAACGTCGCGTCGCCCTGCCCACCGACGGCGAGGAACTTGCCCGCACCCGCGCAGGCGCCGCGAATCATCGTGTCGGTGTGGCCGTCGCTCCAGTCGGCGGAGCTGGGGGCGAGGTCGAACACGTCGCCTTGAATCGTCACGTTGCC
>JAACJQ010000218.1 GCA_016879935.1 Archangiaceae bacterium
CGTCCCCCGCCTTCCTAGTCGCTCGCGGACACGTCTCTCTTCGTCACTTCACTCGCGGTCACGTCACTCGCCGTCACGTCACTTGCCGTCACGTCACTCGCCGTCACGTCACTTGCCGTCGGAGTCGCTCGCAGTCACGTCACTCGTCGTCACGTCACTCGCGGTCACGTCGCTCGCCGTCACGTCGCTCGCCGTCACGTCACTCGCCGTCACGTCACTCGCCGTCACGGTCGCGAGGAATCACGGCTTCGCGTACGCGTCGACCAACAACCGCTTCCACTTTGCCTCGGCGAACGCGCGAAACCCCTTCGGCGCCTTCTCGAACGCGGGGTCGGCCGTGAACTCGCCCCCACCACCCATGTCCTGCGCTGACCCGCGCAGCGCGTACTTCGCGGCGCCCTCGTACAGCAGCAGCTTCGCCGACGCGGGCGACACATCACTCCGACACGCCAGCAGGTACGCGAACGACACCTCCGCCATCCCGTCGTCGTTCAAATCCGTCACCTCGACGGAGCCCTCCACCACCTCGAGCAGCAAGTCGAACGGGCACGTCTCGACGAAGTCCTTCGCGCTCCACAGTTCCTTCGCACCGACGCGGTGACTCACCTTCAGCGTTCGCGTCTTCTGCTCGAGCTCGTCGACCGTCTTCGTGGTGACCCGCGACAGCTCGAAGCGCACGACGTGCTCTCCCGCCGTGTCGCGAAACTTCAGCTCCCGAACCGTCGCCCCGTTCTTCGCCGTCACCGGAGCCGACAACGTCACAGGGCCAACACCAGCGAGCACCACACTCGAGAGCAGGGCAATCACCGCGCGCTTCTACCAGAGCGAAACCGGCGCGGCGTCACTGCGCTTGGGTGTAGTTTCACCCGTCATGGACTGTCTCTTCTGCCGCATCGTCTCGGGCCAGATTCCCGCCAAGAAGATTCACGACGACGAACACTGCATCGGCTTCTTCGACATCAATCCGCAGGCCCCGACGCACGCGCTCTTCATTCCCAAGCGCCACATCTCGACCGTCAACGACCTCACCGCCGAAGACCGTGAGCTCGCCGGCCATCTGCTCGTCACCGCGGGAAAGTTCGCGCGCGCCCACGGCGTCGCCGATGCCGGCTACCGCCTCGTCATGAACTGCAACGCCGACGCGGGGCAGACGGTGTTTCACCTGCACCTACACCTGCTGGCAGGCCGCAAGCTCGCCTGGCCGCCGGGGTAGTGCCCCACCGTCGCCGGTTCATCGCCGTGCACAAGCCGTTGGACGACTCGCGGAAGGAGAAGCGCGCGGTCGTGCATGGCCGATGACGAGCCGCTCGGTGAGGCCACGCGCGCGTCTCCAGCAGACCGCGCGCTCCTGGCGAAGCTCGGCGAGGACTGCTCCTCCCGGCGCTCGTCGAGGGTGGGGAGTCGTCAACCGGCCCTCCGACGCGCAGCCGGAGCAGCGGCCTCGGCGAGTACGCTTCGTCACGGACTCGGAGCCGTGAACATCAGCCGCTCCGATGGCGCGCCGCGATTGCCGGCGAAATCGACTGGCGTGAGCACCACCGACACCCGCGCGCCCGGTTTGAACGAGAACCCGCCCGAGCACATGCCGTGGCCGAGCTCGAGCTCCTGCTCGCGCGGAACCAGGAGGCCCACCGTCGTCTGCCCATTCACCGTCGCCGCGGCCTCGATGAACACGGGCTCGTTCGTCTTCACCTGCTTCACCTTCAGGCTCGACCCCGGCCCACAGCCATACGCCGTCCACTTCGTGTCACCCGCGACCGGCGGTTGCTCGAACGCAGGCACCACCGCGTCTCCGCTCGGCACCACCTTCCACGGCCCCAGCCGCTGGGCCGTCTTCATCCCCTCGATGATCAGCTCCCACGAGCCAGGCTCGAGCGTCGCTCTCACCAGCACCAGTTTCTGCTGATAGCCATCGAACGTTCGCACCAACTCCGCAGGCACACGCTTCGTGCCCGACATGAACACCAGCTTCGCCGGCGACACGCTCGTGTGACTCCCGCCGAGCGTCACCAGCACGTGCGCGTTCGGCGTGAGCTCGACCTGGACGTCGGGAGCCGCGCGAAGCCACGCTCCCATGCAGTCGGCGGACGCCTCGCACGCGAGCAACACCACCACCGTCACGAACGCGCGAATCACTTCGTGGGCCCTGGAGCGGTGAACGTGATGGGAGCAGATGCCGCGCCGCGATTCCCGGCGTAGTCGAGCGCCGTCAGCACCACCGTGCCCTTCGCACCGGGGTTCAGCTGAAACGCGCCCGAGCACATGCCGTGACCGAGCCCGACGACATCTCCTGCAGGGTTCAGCACCGCCGTCGTCGTCTTGCCCTCGACCGTCAGCGCCGCTTCGACGAACACCGGCTCGTTCGCCGTCACCCCCTTCACGTCGATGGTGGAGCCCGGGCCGCAGCCGAACTCCTGCCAGTCGGTGCCGCCGAGGGAGGGCGCGCTCACGAACGAGGGTGGCGTCGAGTCGGCCTCTTTCTTCACCTTCCAGGGGCCGAAGCGGCGCGACGGCGGGCTCTCTTTGGGCAACGCGAGCAACAGCTCCCACGTTCCCGGCGGGAGCGGCGAGGCCGGCTTCACCAGCACCAGCCGCTGCGACATGCCATCGAAGGTGTGCACGACGGTGGCCGCAATCTTCTGCGGGCCGGCGACGAACTCGAGCTTCGGCGTCAGGTCCTGGTGTTTTCCACCCAGCGTCACCAGCACGTGCGCGCTCGGCGGCAGCTCGACTCCCGGCTCGGGCGCGACGCCGTACCACTCGTTCGAACACTTCGCGGCCGCTTCGACCGACAGCAGCACCATCACCACGCCGAGCCATCGCATGACTGAACGATACGCCGAGGTCGTGAACCGTGCGTGACGCCCCGCGTATTCGGCGCCGCCTTCGTCCGCGACTCCTGTGACGAATCCGCTACCTTCGCGCGCCATGGCCCACCTCCAGCTCGTTCAGAAGAAAGAAGTCAGCAGCTTTCGCAAGATGGCCATCGGTACCTGGCGAACGGCGTACGACCCGACCGTCTACGGCACCCTCTCGGTGCGTATGGAGAAAGCGCTCCAGTACATCGAGAAGTTCCGTGAGGTGAATGGGGTGCGGCTCACCGTCACCCATCTCGTCGCGCGCGCGGTCGCCGAGGCGCTGCGCAAGTGCCCCGACGCGAACGCGATTCTGCGCTTCAACAAAATCTACCTGCGCCAGGACGTGACCATCTCGGTGCTCGTGGTGCAGACCGACCAGGGCGACGGCAAGGTCGACCTCACCGCCGCCAAAATCGAGAACGCCGACAAGAAGTCACTCAAAGAGATGGCCGCCGAGATGGCCGCGACCGTCGAGAAGGTGCGTCAACGCAAAGACCAGGCGCTCGAGAAGGGGAAGAGCACGGTCGGCATGATTCCCTTCATGTTCATGAACCTGTTCCTGAAGGTGCTCCACCTGCTCATGTACACGTTCAACCTCGACCTCTCGGGCCTCGGCATGCCGCGAGACGCGTTCGGCGGCGTCACCATCACCAACGTCGGTTCGCTCGGCCTCGACATCGCGTACGTGCCGCTGGTTCCGTACACCGCCGTGCCCATCTTCATCGCGCCCGGCGCCGTGTCCGATGAGCCCGTGGTGGAAGACGGCAAGGTGATTCCCGGCAAGGTCATGCGCATCAACGCGTCGTTCGACCACCGCTTCATCGACGGTGCCCACGCGGCCGTGCTCGCGCGCACCGTGAAGGAGATGATGGAGAACCCGTTCGAGAAGTTCGACAAGTTGAGCTGAAACATCAGGTGGTTGGCGGTATCGGTCGGGTGACCGATGTCCCACCGGGAGCGGGCTGGAGGTCTTCGATTCATGAAGATCTCGAACCTGGTGAACTCGGTGGTGCAGGCGGGTCGCAGCGTGCTCGCTTCGCTTCCGCCCATCGCGGCGCAGCAGCCGGCGCCCCTCTCGCAGCGCTCCGTCGATTCGTTTCAGGCCGCCTCGCGTGCGCCCGTGTCGCTGCACGGTGGAACGCACGAGACGAGCGGCCTCGGTCTCAACGGCTCGAGCGGAACGTTGCGCACCGCGACGGGTCGCATTCGCGCCGAAGACTGGAGCAACCCCGCAGCGGTCGTCGGCCGGCTCACGCAGAACCCGGCGGGTGGTTCACTCGACAACTCGGCGGCGCGGTGTGGCCCGTCGTCGCTGCTCGGTGCGGCGCTCATGCAGGGGCCCGAGCGTGGAGCGCGGTTCCTCGACTCCGTCGCCACCGGCTCGGCCTCGAGCCGCCTCACGGCTGGCGAACGCCGTGAGCTGCAGTCGACGGCCACGCACCTTCGCAACGGCACCTGCACCTACGAAGAGCTCTCGCGCGCGCAGTCGCTGCTCTACCGCGCGGGCAACACGCAGAGCGACCTTCGCCGCGCGATGGCCGACGTCATCGACGGGCATGTCCACCCGGGCGGCCGGCGCACCAGCGGGCCAGTGCCCGACACGATGACGCCTGATCAGGAGCGCCTCTTCGAGCTCCGCACGCACCTCACCAACGGCACCATGACGGCCGCCGAAGCGACCGAGACGCAGGCGATTCTCACGCGCTACTACGGGGAAGGAACGCGCGTGTCGTTGGTCGACGACCCGAGCCACCCTGGCGACGACTCGCGGCGCATGTACACGGTGACGCTGCCGGGTCGTGAAGGGGCGCGTGAGCTGAGCGGGTTCAGCGACACCGAGATCAGCGGGCTGGCGGCTGCTGGTGGTGGCGCTCCGCGGCAGGTGGCGCTGACCTCGGGCGCCGACTCGTTGAGCACGATGGTACGTGGGCTCGCGCCGGGAGAATCGGCCACGGTTCGCGTCGCAGGAACCGACGCAGGCACCTCGGCTGATCACTTCGTCACGGTCGGGCGTCGCGCTGATGGAACGGCGTTCCTCTACAACTCCGACCCGGGCAGCGGCGACTACACGGCGTACACGGGAGCCTCGGGCCCCACGCAGCCCGCCGATTTCGACGCGCAGCTGCGCCGGTTGAGTGGCCGCATTCACCGTGACTCCGATGGCGACATGCCGCTCGTCACCGTCTCGCACTTCTGAGCCGCACATGACTTCGCCCATCTCGCGCCACGCGGCGGTTCGTTCTCCCGCTCCCGTGCGCCCGCATCAGGTGACCTCGCCCGAGGTCGCGCCGGAGGCTCCGCGTCGACGCCCGGCCGATGTCTACACTCCGCCCGTCGCTCCGCCCGTGCCGCTGACGAGGCGCGAGCGCGCCGTCGAGCACATGATGCGCTTCGTGCCCGAGAGCGACACCGAGCTTCGCACCGCGATTCGTGGCGCCAGCAGCTCCTTCTCGGAGCGGCAGCTCGTTCGTATGGACCAGGCGGGCGTGGTGTTCGCGGCCAATCGCCGCGGCGGGCTTCCAGCGGAGCGCGTGCGAGGTGCGGCCGAAGGCTTCGTCAACGAACGCACGCCCACCATCGGTGGACGAACCGGCGGTCGGTACCTGCCAGAGCTGCGAACGATTCAGCTGAGGTCGCGCAGCGAAGGCTCCATCGTTCACGAGATGGCGCACGCGTGGGACGACGTGCGGAACGACCGCGTGCGGCTGGGCGATGGCGCCTCACCCCAACTGCAGCGTCGGCTCGCGCTCGAAGACGCCGGGCACACCGCCTTCGCCTCGGACCGTGAGCTGGCGGGCGCGCTCCAGGCCTATCGTGGCCGGCGCCCGAACCCGAACGACGAGCGTGGGCACTCCGCGTTCTCGCTCAACGCCGACCCGCACGAGCCGCTCGAGAACCCGCGGGAGTTCTACGCCGAGGGCTATGCGCTCTTTCATCGCGGCTCGCCTGAGCGCCTCGAGGTGATGCGTCGGCAGGCGCCGGAGCTGTACCGGGTGCTCTACCGCGAAGCGTCCTCTGCAGGCACGCTCGGCACCCAGCCTCGCCTCGATTGATCAGCCGTTGCACGGTGTGCAACCGATGGCACACCTCGCGACCGGTAACCTGGCGAGAGTGCACGAAGCCGAGCTGGCGCCACGATTGCTCAGTTGTCGGGCATGGTCGCGACGCTCACTGCTCTGCTCCTTGCCTCGACGCCGATGCCCGCCAACACGGTGAAGGCGAGCTCGTTGTTCCTCACGGCGGGCGAGAGCCTGGGAGCAGTCGGTGGTCAGCCGTGGATTGGGCAGTCGCAGGCTGCTGGCGCCGTGTCGCCCCTCGTCAGCCGCTTCAACCTCGACGTGACCGACGTGCCGGTGCTGGGCCCCGCGACTGCGATGCTGCTCGACGCGCAGTCACAGCAGGACGGTTGGGGGAGCCGGCTGCTGGTGAACTTCACGAGCTTCGGGCTGCAGTCGGTCGGCGCCGCGTTGTGCGTCTCGGAGCTCTTCGACGAAGAGGTGAACGAAGGCGCGGTCGACACGCTCCGGCCCACGCGCGTGAGCTTCAAGCTGCTCGAGGGGGGCGGCGTGGTGACCGTCTCGGGCGTGACGTTCTGACTAATTCGACAGGCTGATCCGATAGCCACCGGAGCCCGGCATCGTCGAGCGGCGGAAGGAGCCGTGCACCCGGCTCACCCACACGTTCACGCCCGACCAGCAGCTGCCACCGCACACCACCGCAGGCCGGCACCCGAGCACGAAGTTCGTCGCGCCCGGAGCGTCGCGCAGCTCGGCGCATTCCCACAGGTAGCCGCCTTCGCCCGTCTGCGGGTACGTCTTCGTCACGTACGCCTTCTCGACGTACACGGGCAGGTTCACCAACGCGGTGCGATTGGCCCACGTCGACGCAATCGTGTCAGCCGACGCTCCGTTCACGGTCCACGCAGCAGCGCCCGTCTTCAGCCCGTTCACCGCCGTCGCGCCGATGCCCGGCCGGTTCGCGAAGTCGGCCACCGACGTCCACGCCGAGCGGCGCGTGGCCGAGTACACGCCGTCAGGGCCGGTCTCGTAGGCGATGAGCCGCGCCGCATCGGGCAGCGCCGCCATCTCGCTGAAGCGCGCGCGGTTGAGGAACTCGACTGCGTGACAGGCCTCGGCCTTCGTGAACGCGACGCCATCGAACGAGCCGGCTTCGCACCCGACCTGCGCCGGAACTCCCGAGAGCTGCGCCTGAACGTACTTGCGGAGCGCGGTGAGCGCGGACGCTCCGACGCCCGTCACCTTCGCGACGGCGTCGAGCGTCGAGATCGGCCGGCCCGCGATGAGGTTCGATACCGCCGTGGAAGAGAGGCCCGCGCTCGTCAGCCGCGAGTCGTTCACCACCGAGACCGCGAGCGCCGCTTCGGCCGAGGTGAACCGAACGCCATCGACCGTCACCGTCGCTGCGCCGTGTGTCGCTGCCCAGGCGTCGAGCTTCACCAGCGTCGCGGCTCCGACGTACGCGACGGCGTCGACCTGCGCGACCGAGGTGAAACGAACGTCGTCGGCCGTGCCCAGCGAACCATCGGCGCCCGCACGCGCCGCGACGATGCCACGCGCCGCACGCGCATCGATGCGAACGTCGTTGGTCAACACGGCGAGCGTCGCGTCGGGTCCGTTGAGGAACGCGAGCAGCGACGTCGCGTTCAGCTCGCCCGCCACCAGCTCGAGGCCGTCGTCATCGCCCGCCCCGTCGAGCTCCGCGAACGAGTCGGGACCACAACCCACCAGCAGCACCACGACCGGCCAGAGCGCGCGCATGGAGACGGCCGTACCTACATCGGCGCACATCCACAAGGGGCCCCCCTTCGATTCGAGCTGATGGCTGTAACGCTAGGTGGCCATGGAACACTCACCGCTCATGTTCTTCACCTGCCGAGACCTCGCGCGGAACGTCGAGCGGCTCGAGGACTCGACCGTTCCCGTGCTGCACCGCTGGCTCGGGCGTGCGCACCTGCTGTGGTGCCGCAACTGTTCGCGCTTCGTGAAGCAGTACCGGACGACGGTGTTGGCGCTGAAGCACCTCCAGGCGCCGGCGCCCGAGCAGAACCTCTCAGCGCTGGTCGCGTTTCGAGCCTGGCGTCGCCGTGCATGACGACGACGCACGGTTGGTGACCGCGTTGCTCGCCGGAGACGAAGCCGCCTTCACCACCCTCAGTCTCTCGGTTCAGCGGCCGTTGTCGGGGCTGGTGCGGCGCCTCGTCTCCGAAGCCGCCGTGGAGGACGTGGTGCAGCAGACCTGGTTGACGGTGCTCTCGTCGTTGGCCCGGTTCGAGGGCCGCAGCCGGCTCTCGACGTGGGTGCTTCAGATTGGCCTGAACCTCGCGCGCGCCGTCAATCGCTCGGCGGGCCGTGAAGAGCCCCTGTCGGACGACGAGGCACCCGCTGAGGAGCGGTTCACCGCCGTCGGTCGTTGGTCGCAGCCCGTTCGTGAGTGGGTCGTGTCGACCGACGACCCCGAGCGAGCAGCGTCGAACCGTCAATTGCTCACAGCCCTCGACCGGGCGTTGCAGGAGTTGCCCGAGAAGCAGCGCGTGGCGGTGACGTTGTGTGACGTCGAGGGGCTCTTGCCACGCGAGGCTGCGGAGGTGTTGGGAGTCGAAGATGGTTCGCTCCGCGTCGTGCTGCACCGCGGTCGTACGAAGCTGCGTGAGTCGCTCGAACGGTCGCTGGGTCGCGTGTAACGAACTGACGCCCGGTGACTCTCACGCTCCATCACCCGCTGAATGGAGCAAGACATGTCACTCACCCCCGGGAGTCTGGCGCCGTCGTTCGACCTGCGAGGCATCGATGGCAAGACTGTGCGTCTGTCGGAGTCGAAGGGCCGCTACACGCTCGTGTCGTTCAATCGGTTCGCCGCGTGCCCACTGTGCAACCTCGCGGTCAGGGAGTTCTCGCGCAAGGCCCCCGAGCTCGCCGCCCGCAACCTGCGCATCATCTCGTTCTTCGAGTCGAGCGAGGAGAACCTGAAGAAGGCGCTGGAGACGTGGGGGCCGCTCACCTTCGAGCTGGTCGCCGATCCGCTCGCGGCCGTCTACAGCCAGTACGACGTGCCGACGTCGGCGTGGGGCTTCACGAAGGCGATGGTTCGCGTCGGCGCGTTCGTCGAGTCGTTCAAGGTGGGGCTGCCGAAGGGTGTCGGGCAGGACGGCTCGAAGACCCGCATGCCGGCGGCGTTCTTTCTCGGGCCCGACCTGCGCGTCATCGAGGCCTACGTGGGCACCGATGCCGGTGACCACGTTCCGGTCGCGACAGTGGAGCGCTGGCTCCAGCAGGTCGCAGCGCCATCACCCGCAGCACATCACGCGCGCGCGAGCGTCGGCTGAGACGGGTCGGAGGCGAGCAGGGCCTTCGCTCCGGTGGTGAGGAGGCTCGCGGCGAGCACGAAGAGCAGCACGGCCACCGCGCCGTTCACCTGCTGCGCGACCGTCGCCGCCTTCTCGCCAAAGAACGCGTCACGCACCTGCAGCACCAGTGACGTCAACGTCACCACCGAGACGAACAGCATCGGCGCCGCCGTGTACCAGTAGCGCTTGCCAGAGCGCTTCAGCCACACCGACACGCCCATCAACGACAGCGCTGCGAGCAGCTGGTTCGAGGTGCCGAACAACGTCCAGAAGCTCTTCCAGCTGCCGGCCTGGGCGACGAGCAAGAACCCGAGCGGCACCGCGACGGTGAGCAGCGTGCCCGCCAGCGCGCCGAGGGTGCCTTTGAGGCCGGTGAGCTCCTGCACGATGTAGCGGCCGAGCCGGGTGCTCACGTCGAGCGTGTCGAAGACGAAGGTGCTGAACGCCATCGCGCCGAAGGTGATGGCGAATGGCAGATGCTCCTGCCCGAGCACGACCGCGAAGAAGCGGCCCAGGCCGATGCCGTACACCGTGCCCGCCGGTTTTCCCGCGAGGTCCTTCGACGAGATGATCATCACCGTCGCGAGCGCGATGACCGCCACGAAGCCCTCGAGCAACATCGCGCCGTAGCCGACGGGGTGGCAGTGCGACTCCTTCTGAATCTGCTTCGACGTGGTGCCGCTGCAGACGAGCCCGTGAAACCCGCTGCACGCGCCGCAGGCGATGGTGACGAAGAGGAAGGGGAAGAGCGTGCCTCCCGCGCCGGCCACGTCGAAGCCCTTGAACGCGGGCAGCTGCACCTCGAAGCCGCCGAAGAAGAGGCCCACCGTGCCGATGGCGAGCGCGAGGTAGAGCACGAAGCCGCCGAGATACCCGCGCGGTTGCAGCAGCGCCCACACCGGCGTGAGCGACGCGACGAAGCAGTACACGAGAATGACGACGGCCCACGTGGTGGCCGAGAGCGTCACCACCGTCGACAGCTTCGTGCCGAGGAACACCACACCCAGCACCGCGGGCACGAAGACGATGGTCTGCAGCCAGAGCGGCGGTTTGAGGAAGCGCTCGACCAGGCCCATCAGCACCGAGAGGCCCAGGTACAGCATCGAGGCCATCGCGACCGCGCCGCCCGGGTTGAAGTCGAAGTGCAGGCCCTCGAGCTCGGGGTCTCCGGCGACGAAGGTGCTGGCGGTGACGTCGGTGAACGCGACGATGACGTAGACGAGCGCGACCCAGATGAAGGCCATCATCGCGACACCCGAGCGCGGGCCCAGGTTCGACTTCACCACCTCGGCGATGGAGCGCCCTTCGTGCCGCACCGACGCCACCAACGTCGACAGGTCGTGCACCGCGCCGATGAAGATGACGCCGAACAGAATCCACAGCACCGCGGGCAGCCAACCGAACTGCTGCGCCGCGAGAATCGGCCCCGCGATGGGCCCTGCCGCGGCGATGGCCGAGAAGTGCTGACCGAGCAGATAGA
>JAACJQ010000219.1 GCA_016879935.1 Archangiaceae bacterium
CTTTCGTGCGCAACCTGATCAGCTGCAGCGTCACACCATGCTGCGTGTGCTTCGCGACGACCTCGAGCGAGTACGTGCCGGGCTTCATGCTGACGGGCACCCAACCGAAGGGGTGATTCATCTCGCCGAGCGGGCCGAAGGGCAGGTCGGCTCCGTACTTTCCGTCAGCAGGGAAGAGCGCGAGCTTGCCGTCCTTCAGCACGACCTCTCCGCTCGACTTCCACGCCGCGTCCGGCACGCCTGCGAGCGCGCGAAGAATCAACTCGTCACCAGCAGGCCGCGCATCGACCCAGCGAACGACGGTGCCGCCAGCAGCATCGGGCACGAACGTCGTACACACCTCGGGGCCGCCGAACACGAGCGCTTCGAACGGGCCACAGTCGACGCTCGACACGACGGCCTTCGACTTCTTCTTCGCGCGCGCGGCGAAGTCCTTCGCGGCCGGGCCCTGCCACTTCGAGCGAAACCGGTCGGGAATGATGGCCAGCGGCAACGGGCTCTTCGTGTTCCCGGTGCCGACGAATGCGAGCGGAATGGTCTTCTTCGCCATCGCGGCATCGTACTGTCGACGGTTCTGCGCGTGGTACCTTCGTGCGGTGAGCGACCTCGACGGCGACGGCACTGGCGCGACCATCACGCCGAACCAGCGACGTTCGTCCCAGGGAGACACCGGCTCGCTGCCCGTCGCCAGTCCCGACCGCTACGTCATCGAGGGTGAGCTCGGCTCGGGCGGGCAGGCGGTGGTCTTCGCCGCGAAAGACGCCGCGCTGAACCGTGACGTCGCGCTCAAGACGGCGCGCCACACGAGCGATGGCTCCGAGGGCTTCGTGCGTGAGGCCCGCATCACCGGCCAGCTCGAGCACCCCGGCATCGTGCCCGTACACGAACTCGGGAGAACTGCGCAGGGCGAGCTGTACTGCACCCAGAAGCTCGTGCGCGGCCGCACGCTGCGAACGGCCCTCGAAGCAGCGACGACGCTCGACGCGCGCCTCAAGCTGCTGCCGCACTTCATCGACCTCTGCCACGCGGTCGCCTACGCGCACAGCCGCGGCGTCGTGCACCGCGACTTGAAGCCCGAGAACGTGATGGTGGGCGAGTTCGGCGAGACGGTCGTGCTCGACTGGGGCGTCGCGCGCGTGCTGGCCGACCCGGAGCAGCTGCCAGAGAAGTCGGTCCCCATCACCGAGGTGAAGCCACTGCAGACGGTGAGGCGCCTCGCTGGCGTCACGTCTCGCGACTCGCAGGGCACCGTCGTCGGCACGCCGCTGTACATGAGCCCCGAGCAGGCTCGCGGGCAGATCGACCGCATCGACGCACGCAGTGACGTCTTCAGTCTCGGCGTGATGCTCTACGAATTGCTGGCCTTCACGCGACCGTTCGAGGCGACCGACGTGCACGAGCTGTTGCGCGAGGTCGGCCGCGGGCGGTGCAAGCCCCTGTCAGAGGTGGCTCCCGACGCGCCGGCCGAGCTGGTGGCCATCGTGACGCAGGCGATGCAGATCGAGCGGGAGCAGCGGCCCGACGCGAAGTCCCTCGCTGCGCAGCTGACCGACTTTCGCGCGGGCAACCGCGTCTCGGCGTACCAGTACACGTCGATGGAGCTCGCGAAGCGTTTCATCGCGCGAAACCGGGCGTTGACGGTGGTGAGCCTCGCCGCGCTCGTCGTGCTCGGTGCCTCGGAGCTGTACGCGTGGCATCTCGTCGGAACACGCGACGCTGCGCTCGTCGACTCACGCAAGGCGCTCGCGGCGAAGCTCGCGACCGAGGCGACCACGGCGCAGCGCCGCGGTGACTGGAACCTCGCGGTGGCGACGTGGAAGCAGGCTGCGACGCTCGAGGCTCCAGGCGCTGCGCTTGCGCTAAAAGTGCTCGAGCCGTGGAGCACGCCGCTGCGAACGCGCCCGGCGCTGCTTCCGACTCCGGCGACTGGCGTCGGCGCGTTCGATGTGACGAGTGGTCGTGCGCTGCTCGCCGCTCCGGGGCGTGGAGCGTTCGTCATCGACGATGATCAGGCGTGGCACCTGCTCGAAGGAACGACCGACGCCGAGCGGCGCGCGCTGCCCGTGGCCATCGCGCGTGGTGGCAACCACTGGGTCTTCAAGAGCGCAGCGCTCCAGCTGGCGAACCCGGGTGGAAGCCAACCACTGGAGGGCACGAAGACGGCGACGGCCAGTGCGTTCTCGCCCGATGGCACGGTGGTGGCCGTGGCGACGCCGACCGAGGTGCTCCGCTTCGACGTGCCTGGTGGCGCGCTGAAGGACTCATGGCCGGTCGCGAAGGGCGTGGAGTCACTCGCGGTCGGCACCGCTCATGTCGCGCTCGCCGGAGACGATGGCTCGCTCGAGTGGTGGAGCACTGCCGACGCCGGCGTTCGCGCGACGGGAGCGTTCACTGCGCTCGCCTTCTCGGCCGATGACTCGCTCCTCGTCGCGGCCGACGGTGACCGTCACGTGCGGGTGCTCGACGTGAAGACCGGCGCGCTGCAGCGCACGCTGACTCCCGACACGCAGAGCATCACCGCGCTCGCGGTCTCGAGCGATGGAGCGCTGCTCGCCTCGGCCTCGGTCGATGGAGCCGTGGTGCTCTTTCACCTGCCGACGTGGAAGCGGCTCGCGCGTCTCGAAGGTGGTGGCGACGAACTGCGCGCGGTGTCGTTCACGGCCGATTCGGGGCGCGTGGGAGCGCTCGACCGCGCTGGCCGCCGCTTCGAGTGGTCCATCGATGGGCTGCGTGCCTTCAGTCCCTTCGCCACCCTCGACGCACCGGCGCTCTCACTGCTGCCTGGTGCCGATGGGCTGCTGTGGATTCGCACGCGCGAGGCCGTGCTGGTACTGGGAGCCGATGGGAAGGAGCGGTGGCGGCAGAGCGCTCCGAAAGCGACCTCGGTGCTGCCAGTCGAGGGTGGCGTGCTGCTCGGCAAGCCAGGCGCCATCGACCTGCTCGAGCTGATCGACGGCTCGGTGACGAACACGCTCACGCCCTGTCCCGCCACCGTGTGGGCGCTGGCGGCGACGGCCTCACGAACGCTGTGGCTGAGCTGTGGAAGCGAAGTGCTCTCGGTCGACGGCGAGAAGATGTCGCAGGGCGACCCCGAGCTTCGGGCGCGTTCCTCGATTCGGTGGCTCGCCGTGACGGGCGAAGGTAACGACACACGGGTCGCGTTCGCGGCGGAAGACGGCAGCGGAGCGCTCACGCATCCCAACTCCAACCGTCGGGCGCAGAAGTGGACTGGCGGGCGCACGCAGGCGCTCGCGTTCGACGAGTCGGGTCGATGGCTGGTGACCGCAGCCGAAGATGGCGTGGTCGTTCGTGACGGCGAGAGCGGCAACGAAGTGAAGCGCGTCACCACGGCTGACCTCCACGTGCGCTCGGTCGGCTTCGCGATGCAGGGCGCGGTGGTGTGGGCGGCCGGCTCCGAAGGCGTGACCCTGTGGAGCACACGCGGTGCAACGAAGCTGCTCGAGCTGCCGGGGCTTCAGTCGAGTGTGACTGCGGCTCACCTCTCGAGCGACGGCGCGAGCTTGTGGGTCGCCGACGAGGCGGGTCGCATCTTCAAGGTGCCGTTCGGTTCATGACTCGACGCGAGGCCATCGCACGGCTGAGGCGCAGGCCTCCTGTTCCACCAGAGGAGCGCGAGCGGTTCGTCGGCGTCACCAACGCGTACCTGGAGCATCGCCTTGCGTTGCTCGGGCTCCACGAATCGGTCGAAGGCACGCCTGAACTCCTCAAGCCCTGCCCGTGTTGCGAACTGCGCACCCTCGACGGCGAGGCCTACGACATCTGCCGTGTCTGTTTCTGGGAGGACGACGGCACGGTCGAGCTCGATGTGATCAGCGACTGCAATCACTGCTCACTCCGCGAGGCACGTCAGACCTTCGAGCGCGTGGGCGCCGTTCGTGAAGAGGTGGTGGTGCACGTTCTCCGCGATGGCCGCGAACGATACGCGCGCTAGAACCCATGCATGGCTCACGCGGCGCTCGAACGTGCGGCGAAGGCGAAGGATCCAAAGAAGCAACTGAGCGAGCTGCTCATCGCATGGCGCGCGTTGCGACATCCCCGAATCGCAGACCTGATCGATCGCCTCGATGCGCAGCTGATCAAGACCGCCGGCAAGATCACGGCGAAGTCAGTTCCCGCGCGCGCGGATGCGCTGATCAAAGCCGCGACGACGAAAGACCCACTCGAGGTCGGCCGCGTGCTCGCGAGCGACTGGCCCAAATCGTGGCAGGCCGAGCTGCCGGTGCTGAAGGCCGTCTGCGAAGCGCCCGATGACCCACGCGTGGCGAAGAGGCTCGCTGCCCTCGTCGACCTCGCGACGCACCAGTCACGAGGCGCGAGCGGCTTCTGGAACGTCACCTTCCGGCGCCTGAACGAACTCGGCGACGTGCGGCAGCTGCCGATTCTCGAAGCACAGCTCGATCGCTCGAAGAGCAGCTACTACCGGGAACGTTCACAAGAGCGCGAAGAGCACTGCGTCGAGGTGCATCGCGCGCTGAAGATTGCCGAGCTCAGCAAGGCCGACGCGAAGCTGCTCGACGTGCTCGAAGCGCCGTTCGCTGGTCAGTCGAGCACCGAGAAGACCCGCAAGCGCTCGGGTAAGGAGCTGCTCGAGCTCGTCTGGGCCAACCCGACCGACTCCGGCGTGCGCGCGGTCTACGGAGACTGGCTCGTCGAACAGGGCGACCCGCGCGGAGAGCTCATCGCGTTGCAGCTCGCGCCGCCCACCGAGAAGTCACCGCGACGAATTCAGCGGCTCATCGAGAAGCACTGGAAGCAGTGGCTCGGTCCCCTGGCGGACTGGTTCAGGGTCGCGCCGCGCTTCGAGCTCGGCTTTCCCGTCACCGGCACCGTCGGTGAGCCCTCGCACGATGACGGACGAGAGCGGCTCCTGCCGTTGCTCGAACGTCCGGAGTGGTCGACGTTTCGAGAGCTCGCGATGCCGTGGGACCTCGTACCGCCCGCCGAGGTCGTCACCTTGCCCCGCTTCAAGGCGCTCATCGGGCTTCACCAACTGGAGCCGCAGTTCATCCCCGCGCTTGCAGCCACGAAGCCGGCCGTGACGACGCTCGCGCTCGGGTACGGCGACGAAGACGACGTGCTGCCGAAGAAGACGTGGGATTCGTTCGCGCACCTCGAGCGCATCGACTGCTCCCCGCTGACGCTCGGCGCGGTGCTCTCCGGCTTCGGGAAACGACCGCTGAAGACGCTCGAGCTGGACCTCTCGGGAGGCTGGCTCCAGGAGCCCTTCGACGCGTGGTGGCCGAAGCTCGACGCAGCGCCCATCGAGAGCGTCGAGCTGCGCGTGTACGAGACGCTCGTTCGTGTGACGCGCGCCGGCGCCGGCTTCACCCGCGCCCACATCATCGAGCCCGCTCGCCTCGAACGCCTGGTGCTCGGCTTCCCTCCCGCGATGACGCACCTCACCCGCGAACCGGGGCCGATGCTCGACGCTCCGAAATCAGCCATCGAGCACTTCGAGAAGCAGCTCGCTCGCTACACGAAGCTCGAAGTGCGCGAGGTACCGTTCGCACTCGAGGCGCCACACGTGCACGTGAGCATCGAAGGCGGGGCGTACGAAGACGAAGCGATTCCGAAGTTGTGGGAGCTGTACCGCGACCACCTCGGCGTCACCTTCGACCGCGTGCAGATTGGGTACAGCGGCAACGCGCGGCCGCTCGGAGACGACCCGAAGGCGATGCTCGCGAAGACGGCTCGCAGTCGTCGCGACAGCTGGCTCTATCTCGAGAAGGTGAACGCCGAGGCGAGACTGGGCATTTCACGAACAGCCCTTCAGGCAACGATTCCGGTGACGCGCGCGGAGTCGGTCTTCGAGTGGATTCTCGCGGCGCTCGTGTTCGGTGGCACCACCGTCAACATCGGCAAGCAGCGCTTCGACACGACCGCGTTCACCGCATCGACCTTGAAGCAGCAGAAGGCCCAGGTACTGAAGGCGCTCGGCTGATCAGCTCACACGCCGCGGGCGTTCGGCTCCCACAGGTACTTGTGCTGCTGCAGCTGGAACCGCACGGGCAGCCGGTCGGCGATGATCCACTCCGCGAGCTTCACGGGTTCGAGTGAGGTGAACACCGTCGAGAACAAGAGGCCGAACGGCTTCGCATCGAGCTTGTGCTTGCGAATCATCTCGACGCTGAAGTCGTAGTCTTCACGGGAACCGATGACGAACTTGAGCTCGTCACGCTCGTTCATCGAGTCGAAGTTGCGCAGGTCGTTTCGGTCGTGCTCCTTCGACGACGGCGTCTTCAGGTCGACGATCTTGTGCACCGCCTTCGGCACCAACCGCACGTCGATGGCGCCGCTGGTCTCGAGCAGCACGATGAGGCCTGCGTCGAGGAACGACTCCATCAGCGGGTACACGCCCGGCTGGAGCAACGGCTCTCCGCCAGTCACCTCGACCATCGGCGACTTCTGCGCGAGCACCTGCTTGAGCACCTCGGCGTTCGCCATGCGCTCGCCGCCCTTGAACGAGAACTCGCTGTCGCACCACGCGCAGCGCAGGTGGCAGCCGGTGAGGCGCACGAAGGTGCACAGCTTGCCCTGGTGCGACGACTCACCCTGGAGCGAGAGGTAGATCTCCTTCACCACGACGCTGTCAGCGGTGGCGACTCGGCGGGGTTCGACTCGGGGGCGTGCGGCGAGCATCAGGGCCCACATGCCACGGAATGCGCCCGTTCAACCAGACTCCCCGCTCTCACGTGGTGGCGATGACGCGGACACACCACGGTCCGAGCTCGGCTCCAGCAGGCTCGTTCACCGAGAGCAGCACCTCGCCCTCGACGTCGAGCGGCACCGGCCCATCGGAGCAGTTGAAGACCACCGACACCGCGCGCCCATCACGCCGCGTGCGCTGAAACGAGAGCACGGGTCCACTCGCCACGACCTGCACGTCATCGTCGAGGCACTCGCGCCGGAGCCGCAGCAGGTCACTGATCAACCCATACGTCTCGGGCTTCGGCCCATCGAGCGACGGCATCGCGATTCGTTCGGGCCACGCATCATCGAGGCGGAACAGGGGCACGCCCGCTGCGAGCTCGAACTCCGTGCCCGCGGTCAGCCATACCGGCTCTGGTCTCGTGAGCAGCCACGCGAGCGCGAACCGAACCCGCGTCGGGTCGACCAGCGAGCCGAGCCTCGACGTGTCGTGATTGTCGAAGAAGCGCAGCCGCGACCCGTGTGGCAACGGCCCCTGCCGATGCTCGAGGAAACGCGTCCACCCCGCGAACGTCTCGGGCCGCATCGTGCCCTCGAGCAACTGCAGCAACGCCTCACGATGCTGAAAGTCCGTCACCGCATCAGCGCCCAGGTCGCGCGAGAAGAACGGCTGCACGTCCATCACGACTTCACCGAGCAACGCGACGTCACGCCGCACCTTGCGAACGGCCGCGCGCAGCTCCTGCCACAACACCGGCGGCGCATCGGTCATCGCATCGAGTCGCAGCGCATCGACCCCCAGCTTCACCCACTTCACCGCCGCGTCGATGATGTGCTTGCGCGCAGGCACATGCGTGAGGTCGAGCAACGGGAGCTCAGGCCGGTTCGCGTACGCGGCGTAGCGGGAGACATCTCCGCGCTTCACGGGGAAACGCTTCACCTGAAACCACTTCGCCGTGCGCGAGCGCTTCTGCTTCTGCAGCACGTCCCTCCAGAAGGGGTGGTCTTCGTGCACGTGCGTGAAGGACACGTCGAGGCACACCTTCAGGCCCTTGCGGTGCGCGTCTTTGATCAACCGGCGCAGCGCGGGTTCTCCACCGAGCCGCTCATCGATGGCGTGATGATCAGTCGTGTCGTAGCGATGCGGCGTCTCCGAGGGCTGCAACGGCGTCAGCACCACGCCATCGACCCCGAGCGCCTTCAACGAAGACAACGACTGACGAACCCCTTCGAGATCTCCGCCGTAGAAGGTGGTCGCCGAGGTGGGCTCGTCACGCGAGACCACACGTGCATCAGCCGTCGCTCCGCCGCGGAACCACCGGTCGAGGAAGATGCCGTACCAGACCGTTCCACTCAGCCACTTCGGCGCCTCACTCGTCGCGTGCACCGCTGGCGTGTCGAACACGAACTCGGGCCAGCCCTCGAAGCCGAACGTGCCCTGCGCATTGGCGCTCAGCGGCAGCTCGGCCGAACACGTCACGCGCCCCCGCCACACGCCGTGCGTCACCACCCTCGCCCACGACACGGTCTCGTCGACGCGCAGCCACACCCGCCCGGGGACGACGGCGCGCTCGTCACACTCGAAGTGCACCACCAGGCGATCGTGAAACCGCTGCACGTGACGCCGGTCGGTCGCGAAGAAGAGCGGCGGCCTCGTTCCGTCGACGATGACGATGGAGTTGTCGACGCCCTCGGTCCAATCGACCGGCGCCTCGACATCACGCGTCCACCGGCGCCAATCGACGAGGAACTTCCAGCGATGAATGCCGGGCGGCAGCTCGAGCGTGAGCACGAACTCACCCGGCGCCACCTCGGGCATCAGGTGCGGCCGGTCCCACGTGGGCAAATCACCGAACAGCTCGACGCGCTGGCCGGGAGCACCGCGAAAGCGGAACGTCACCGGCACGGTCACGTTGTTCAACGGTCCTTCTTCGCCGCCTTCTGCTCGACGGGGAACGACGCGACGGCCTTCTTGAAGCGCTTCTTGTCGGACGTGAGCGTGAGAATGACGACGAGGCCGTTCTTCGCCCGCACCGCCACCTGCCGCTGACAGAGCACCACGTTCACGCGCGGGTCAGAGAACGTCACGTCTTGAAAGACCGCGCTCTGACCGAGGTACTGGCACTCACCGCCGGCGAGCACCTCGAAGTCGTCGGTCTTCTCTTTCACCGAGCGGTTCGGCGCCTCGAACACCTTCGCCATCGGCACCGACTCGGGCACCGCATGGCTCGTCACCACCACGTTCTGCGTGAAGCCCTGCGACACGACGGGGTCGCTCTCATCGGCTGGAGCGCTGAATCGCAGAATGGAGTCGTCGACCCACTCCTGCGGCACCCCGACCGTCACGCCGTGCAGCGACGCCGTCGCGCTCACTCAGCGGCCACCGAGCTTGTAGTTGTCGTCGGCGTACTGGAGCCACACCTCGCCAGTGTTCGTCTTGAGGCCGTAGGCGACGCCGAGGTTCTGCAGGTCCTGCGTGCGAATGTGCGTGCCTTTGATGGTGACCGTGTGCGTGTCGTACATGTTGCCGCCGCGGTCTGCCGAGCGGTGGTCGAAGGTCAGCTCGACGCGCTTCCACTCGACCTGGTTCTTCTTGTTGCGCGTGGGCACCAGCGCGAAGGCCTGCTCCATGCCGTCGAAGTCGACACCCGTACGCCGCAGCGCCGCGTCATTCACCGTCACCTCGAGCTTCACGTTCGTCGGCGTCTTCGCGCGCGGCTTCGTGGTGGCCGAGACGTTCGCTGACGTGGCGTTGTTGTAGCGGGGAAGAATCTTGTTACCCATGCAACCTCCGGAGCGGTGAGAGGCGTGAGATTTTGCACACGCCCTTCGCCTTCGCCAGCCCCGTCACCACGCGCGGGGCCCTGCGTCACGAGCGCACGTCGGAGCGCCCTCGCACCGTCGATGGCTCGCGCTGTACGCCCGCCGTCGCTGAAAGGCCGTCGAGTTCCACAGGGTGATCAAGTCGTGCTCGAGCACCGAACCGACTGCTGGCTGGTGGAAGTCCTGCGGTTTCACGGCGCCATCGGGCTCGATGCAGACGACCTCCCACGGCGCGCGGCAGGGGTTGATCAAGACACGGTTGGCGAAGTCGTCGGCGAGCGAGAACGCTTCGTCGTCTGCACTCATCACGCTCGGCTGGCACCGCCAGACCTGCCGGTCATGGGAGTGGTCGACGAAGCGCACGCCGTGTTCGGCGCAGAGGCGCCTGGCTTCGGCAATCGCCGCGTCGCGCACCGCCGGCTCGAGCCGGGCCTCCGCTTCTCCACGCGCGTTCACGGGAAAGGTCTCTTCCACCTTGAACCAGTCGAGCTTCGCGCTGGCGACGAGTCGCGCGACGGCGGCGACCTCGTGAACGTTCGAGCGCATCACGGTGCACGAGACGCCGAGGCGCACGTCGAGGGCGTGCTCGGTGCGCAGTGAGGCGAACGCGCGCAGCCGTTCCTTCAACACCACGACCTTCGCGCCGAGGCGGAGCGCGTCGTTCGTTCCCTGCGTCGCACCGTCGAGCGAAATCGACCACGACCGAATGCCTGCGCGAGTGAGTTCGAGAAAGCGCCGCTCGGTCAACGCCATGCCGTTCGTCACCACGTGCACCACGGGCTTGCGGAGCACCTGAAGCAGCGGCTCCAGCATCGGCGCGAGCGTCGGTTCTCCCGCGTGCGTGAGTGCGACGTACTTCGCGTGACGCAGGTGCGGCGTGAGCGCATCGAGCACTTCACGGCTCATCGTGCGCGCGCTGCCATCGGCGCTCTTCGTCGGCGCGTGGGTGATGCAGTGAACACAGCGCAGTTGGCAGCGCTCGGTGAGGTTCAGGAAGAAGCGCGTCGGAGGACTTCGGGGCCGCAGCGATGCTCGACGAAACGCTGCATCGACCTGCGCCAACACCGGGCGACCCATGACGTGCTGCAACCTATCCCGTACCATCGCGCCATGGCGCGCCGCAGTGACTTCGTCCGCACCGACCTTCATGGGCACAGCTGTCTCTCTGACGGGCTCTTCACGCCCACCGACTACGTGAACGCGCGCGCCGACGAGCAGCTCGAGGTCATCGCGTTGTCCGACCACGACATTCTCTCGGGCGTGGCCGAGGCCGCGAGGGTGGCGAAACGCCGTGGGCTCACGTTGGTGCCCGCGATGGAGACGAGCAGCTTCATTCACTTCGGCACCCCCGACGCCGAGCAGGTGCACGTGCTCGCGTACTTTCCACCGTCGATGACGCCGAAGACGTTGAGCCGCACCACGCTCTTTCAACGCGGCCAACGCATCGTCGCCTCGTGGCGCGAGTTCGTCGTCGCGTGGATTGATTCGTTGCCGGCTGATCAACAGCGCGTGGTCGACCCGAAGCGTGAGCTGCGAAAACTCGAGGCTGCGTCGTTTCCCGGGCTCGCGGTGTTCCTCGCGCAGCTCGTCGGTGAGCCGCGGCGCGCGAATGAAGACGCTGTGGCCGCGCGGGTTCGACTCGATGAACGCTCGGCGCTCGTCACCGCATTTCAGCGCCACCACGTTCGATTCTGGACCGAGCAGCCCGACTTCTTCCGTTGGTCGCCTGAAGAGATGATCGACACCATTCGCGCTGACGGCGCCTTCGACGTGGTGGCGCACCCGAACCGCATTCGTGACACGGCCCGCATGGAGCGCGTGCTGACGTACGCCCAGGGCGTCGAGGTCTACACGTCACGCCACAGCGAGACGGTCTCGGCGAAGTTCCTCGAGTACGCGACCCGCCACGGCAAACACTGGACGGCGTCGACCGACGACCACCAGCACGTGCGGCAACGGCCGTACCGGCCTCCACCGTCGGGAACACCGCGCGCGACCGTCGACCGCATTCTCGAAGGGTCGTAGCGGGTGCTGCCGCGCCTGCTGGCCGTCGCCATGCTGACGCTGCTGGGCGTGAGCCTCTTCGTTCCCACGCACACGCTCGACCACGTGATGCTGATGACCGACGGGTACCTGTGGGGCTCGAGGGTCGACATGGGCGGACGGCCGCTGCTCGACCTCGTCATGGTGCTGCAGCCGCTCACGCTCCTCGTCATCGCGCTCGCGTGTCTGTCGACGCTGCGCACGGGGCGAACTCGCACGCTCCTGGTGGCGGCCGGTGCCTTTCAAGCCGCGCTCCTGCTGGCGGGTCTGCACGCGTGGGCCATCGACGGCGGCTCGTGGCGCGGGTCGATGCCGAGGCCCTTCTTCGACGTGCTTCAGGTGGTGTGCGTGCTCTTCTTCATCGGAGCAACCCTCGCTCATCACCGCAGGCCGGCGACCTCAGCGCAGGTCCAGCACGCGGCGAACGAAGAATGACTTCGCCTCGGTGTAGCCCTCGCGGTCGAAGCGATGCGTCACGGCGAGCCGCTTCTTCAGCGCTGCGTACTCGGCCGCGAGTGACGCATCGGCCCTGAGCGCGTCTCGAAAGAACAGGCGCTCCTGCCACAGCGCGCTGCCGACGGGCACGAGGTGCAGGTGGTGCGTGCGAAACGCCGCCGATGGTTTGCAGAACCAGTGCATCACGTCGGTCTTGTACGGGAAGTACTGGTACTCGAGCGTTCGCAGCGCCTCGATGGCAGGCCGCGACGCCTCGAGCGACGCGACTCCCGCCATGATGTCGATGACGGGTTTCGCCGCGAGCCCACGCACCGCCGTGCTGCCGATGTGCTCGATGGGCCCAGCGAGCCACGGCGCGAGCAGGCGCTCGAGCAACGCGCGCTCTTCGGCGAACCGCGCGGGCCAGCGCTCGTCGTACTCGACGACCTCGATGACGGCTTCACCGTTCGACATGACGACAGCCTACGCCGCGAAACGACGTAGGCTTCTGCCCGCGTGACTACGTATTCGTTGAGACCCGGAGTCCACTACCCGCTCGGCGCCACCTTCGACGGCAACGGCGTGAACTTCGCCATCTACTCGGCAGGCACCGCCGTCGAGCTCTGCCTCTTCGACGAGCAGGGCACCGAGACGCGCCTTCGCCTCGGAGAGTCGACCAACAGCATGTGGCACGGCTACGTGCCCGGCCTCAAACCCGGCGCGCTCTACGCGTACCGCGTGCACGGCCCGTGGAGCCCCGGCGAAGGGAACATCTACAACCCGAACAAGCTGCTGATGGACCCGTACGCGCGCCTCTTCCGCGGGCAGGTGAACCACGACGGGCCGCTGGTGCCGAACCGCGGGCCCGAGCTCGACCCTCGCGACTCTGCGCCGTTCGTTCCGCGGTGCGTGGTGGTGCACGACGACTTCGATTGGAGCGGCGAGAAGCGCCCCGAGGTCATCTGGCGCCGCACCGTCATCTACGAGGCGCACCTCAAGGGCCTCACCGCGCGCCACCCCGAGGTTCCACCCGAGCACCGCGGCACGTACCTCGGCCTCGCGCACCCGGCCGTCATCGAGCACCTGAAGTCCATCGGCGTCACCTCGGTCGAGCTGTTGCCGGTGCAGGAGCTCGTCTCCGAAGGCTTCATCGTCAAGCGCGGCCTCACCAACGTGTGGGGCTACAACACCATCGGCTTCTTCGCGCCGCAGCAGCGCTACGCCTCGTCGAGCGGCCCCGGGCCGGTGACCGAGTTCAAGATGATGGTGAAGGCGCTGCACGCCGCGGGGCTCGAGGTGATTCTCGACGTCGCGCCGAACCACACGTGTGAAGGCAATCAGCTCGGGCCGATGCTCTCGTGGAAGGGCCTCGACAACCGCGGCTCGTATTGGCTCCAGGACGACAAGTCGAAGTACCGCGACTTCACCGGCTGCGGGAACAGCCTGAACCTGAGCAACCCGTGGGTGCTGAAGCTGGTGCTCGATTCGCTGCGGCACTGGGTGAACGAGTTTCACGTCGACGGCTTTCGCTTCGACCTCGCCACGACGCTCGCGCGCGCCGGCTCTGGAGAATTCTCACCGAGCGCGCCCTTCCTCACCGCGATTCACCAGGACCCGGTGCTCTCGCGCGTGAAGCTCATCGCCGAGCCGTGGGACCTGGGGCTCGACGGTTACCGGCTCGCGCACTACCCCGCCCTGTTCGCGGAGTGGAACGACCGCTACCGCGACACCATTCGCCACTTCTGGAAGGGCGACCCATGGCAGGCCGGAGAGCTCGGCTATCGCCTCACGGGCTCCTCCGACTTCTTCAAGCTCTCGGGGCGCCGGCCGACGGCGAGCATCAACTTCATCACTGCGCACGACGGCTTCACGCTGCGAGACCTCGTCTGCTACTCGAAGAAGCACAACGAGCTGAACCTCGAGGAGAACCGCGACGGCAACGACTCGAACCACTCGTGGAACTGCGGCGTCGAGGGCGAGACGAGCGACCCCGCCATCAACGCGCTGAGGGCCAGACAGCAACGCAACTTCCTCGCGACGCTGTTCCTCTCCACTGGCACGCCGATGCTGAACGCGGGCGACGAGCTGAGCCGCACACAGCGCGGAAACAACAACGCCTACTGTCAGGACAACGAGCTGCTCTGGCACGACTGGCGAATGACGCCCGAGGTGACCGAGCACCTCGCCTTCGTGCGCCGCCTCGCCGAGCTTCGAAAGCAGCCGGTGCTGCAGCGCCGCAACTTCTTCCTCGGGCAGACGCTCGACGACTCGCACTTCCACGACCTGGTCTGGTTCAACGCCGACGGCACCGAGATGCAGCAGCAGGACTGGAAGTCGCCGCGGCAATACATGGCGTGGTTCCTCGGGGGAGACGCCATCGGCATGCGCGACCCCGCCGGCAAGAAGGTCATCGGCGACAGCCTGCTCATCTATCTGAACGCCTCGGCGAACGAGCTGCCGGTGACTCTGCCCGGCGTCGAGTGGGGCGCGCGCTGGCGGGTGTGTCTCGACACGGCGCTCGCGCTCGATGGGCAGTCGTATGCGTGTGACGGGCGCTTCGTCGTGCAGTCGCGCTCGGTGGTGGTGCTCGAGCTCATCGCGGGCGAAGCGCCGCAGAGTGCTCCAGCGTGAGCGACGACCGCGAGCTGCGAGACCTCGTCGAGAAGCTGCAGGTCGAGAACGCGGCCCTGCGCAAACGGCTGCTGAAGACCGACGAGCTGCAGGCGCGGGTGAAGGCGCTCGAGTCTGACAACGGCGCCCTCAAACGGCAGCTCGAGCTCGCCGACGAGGCGCGCGACAAGTGGGGCGAGAAGCTGGCGCGCATGCAGCGCAAAGACCTCGAGGCGCACGTGAAGTCGCTCGAGGCGAACACCTCGAGCCTCAAGCGGCAGCTCGAGCTGGCTGACGAGGTGCGTGACACCTGGTACCGCGACGCCGCGAGACTTCGGCGAGAGCTCGAGATTGCGCGAGAAGAGCAGCTCCGGCTGCGCCGCATCGTCGACCAGGAGCGCCTCGACCATCGCCGAGAGCTGAAGCGCCTGCGCAAACGCTGAGCCTCAGCGGCTGCCGGCGTCGGTGGCGGTCGTGACGAAACGAAACGAGTCGAGAATCGTCGCGCACGTCGCAAAGCCCGCGCACGACACGCGAACCGTTCGGTCCTCGAGCAGGAAGATGCGCAGCGTTCGAACGCCACCCGGCTCTCGAAGCCGGTACTCACGGCCAGTCACCTTGCCTGCCGAGACCGCGCGTTCCTGAAGGATGGGGCGACCGGCAGCAGCGAGCTCGCGCACCGTGGCCTGTCGCGCACGCAGTGTGTCTTCGGGCAGGTCGATGGCCACTTCGACCGAGTCACGGTCGGCGCGAGGGCCTTCGAGCACGTAGACGCGGTGACGCGCGGGCGCGTGAACGGACAGCACCACCGAGCCATCGTCGTCGACGATGACCGGAGCTTTCGGCAGCTCGATGGAGAACTGGTCGGCGACCAAGACGA
This sequence comes from Archangiaceae bacterium, assembly GCA_016879935.1. Classification (GTDB taxonomy): domain Bacteria; phylum Myxococcota; class Myxococcia; order Myxococcales; family Myxococcaceae; genus Xiheimicrobium. The sequence goes on from JAACJQ010000219.1 coordinate 15,461, forward strand.
AGGGCGTCGCCGAGAGCAGCGCCCACAGCACGCCACTCCACGGGGTCACAACACGTCCGCAACGACGCCCGCCGTGAGGCCGAGCTGCACCGAGCTCGTCTGCCAGAACGTTCCCGCGGCGGGTCGCACGATGCCGCCGAGGAGCTGCGCCGTGGCGCGGAAACGAACCGGGCTGTCCTTCGGGAACTCACCCGCGATGCGCCCGCCCGCGCTGACGAGGGGAAGGAGTCGGCTGTCAAGTGAGAGCACTCCGGCCGCCACCACCGCGCACGTCGACACGCTGCCCCACTCGAGGCAGAGCGGGAGCTGACCGACGACGCCGACGCCACGAACGCTCGCAACGACGGTTCCTGGAGGGATGAAAATGGCCTCCATTGGCACACGCAGTGCTGCGAGTTCGTCGATGTTCACCTGCGCCGCGCCCGGCATGAGCGGCTGCGCCTCGAGCCCGAACGAGAGGCGGCCCTGACGGAACCGGGCTCCCACGTTGAGGGTGAACGGGTCACCCGGAGACAGACCCCATGCACCCACCAGCGCTCCCACGAACGAGAGCTGTCGCGAAGGCGGTGCCTCGACGCTCGCCCCGACCGTGGGAGTACTCGACACCAGGGACGCACAGATGAGCGCAAGCATGTCTGAACGATAGTGGCCGGCCCGCGGCCGTTCCATTGCCTGCCGGCGTTGAAACCGCACCCAGAGCAGTGACAATCGCCGCATGGGTCACGCCCGGTTCTTCATCGACGCGAAGCCGAAGCGACGCCACCGCTACCTGTTCGCGCACAAGATGACGTTCACCACCATCACGGAGGAGCGTGGCGGCAAACGCACGACCACGAATGTCGAGGCGTCGTCGAAGGCCGAGCTGCTCGCGCTCTACGAAGCGGGCTGCCGACAGGCGCTCGCCGACGGGTGGAAGGACTTCACCTTCAACGGTTGGGAGAGCACCCTTGGCAGCGGCTCGAAGCGGCCCACCGCGGCGGAGGCCGAGCGACGCTTCGAGGCGATGAGCAAGACACTCGCAATCGCGCTGAAGCAGGCGGGTGGAAAAGCAGCGCTCGAGAAGCGGGCGCTGAAACACGCCCTCGGCGACTACTCGAAGCTGAAGGTCGAGCTCGGTGGGTCGAAGTTCGAGCACGCACTGCACTTCTTCGCGGTCGATGGCGTGGGGCTGAAGAAGAAGCGCACTCCCGCGCTGTTGCGCCCGAAGACTGATCAGCCAACGGTGGAGCGATGGCTCGCGGCCCTCGAGGCGTCGATCAACGCGTCGTCTTGATGTGGCTCGGCTTGCTTGTTCTCGACCACGAGAACTCGATGCACTTCTCTGCCCTCACTGGTGGTGCACTGAAGAAGAAGCGCCAACGCTGGGAGCGTGACGATGAATGCGAAGCATCTGGCCGTGTGGCTGTGCGTTCTTGGAGCGAGCGTCGCGGCTCAGCCCAAAACCGACGGAGGCGTGCCGAAACGCGCGTCGAAGCAGAAGAGCGGCGCGCTGGAAGCCACCGACGTCGCGACCATCGTCAACATCATCAACTCCGGGCAAATCACCCTGCCGCCCTTCTTCCCGAACAAGGTCGACCAAAAGGCGGTCGACGCGGTCTCCTTTCGCCCGGGAGTGTTGATGGGCATGGGGTCGATGCTGATCAAGTTCAAGCACCGCGCAGACGCGTTGAGTGACTCCCAGTGGGAGCGCCTGGAGGCCAACGCGACCCGAGTGCCTGCCGAGAGCAGTCCCCCTCGCAGCCTCAAAGACTCCGTCGGGCAGCGGCTCGCGCCCAGCCGGAAGGTCGTCGCGCACCTCGTCCTCGACGGGAAGGACGAGAGCGAGTGGAACCACGGCGGGGCGTGGGGAGTCACCCTGCTGAACGACGACGCGGTCGTGTTCTGGATCGAGGACTGGTAGCCGCCAGCGCTCAGCGGGTCGTCTTGATGTCGCTCGGCTTCGGCCCGACCTTCACCGTCGCCTTCTTCTTCAGCGTCACCGTCACGGCCGGGTCGGTCGAATCGGTCAGCGTCGTCTGAAACGGCTCGTACCCGTCGCGTGAGACCTTCAGCAGCACTGGCAGCTTGTTCTTCTCGACCTTGAGCTCGATGGGCGTCAGCCCCCGTTTGTCACCGGCGAGCTCGACCTCTGCCTCCGAAGGCTCGGAGCTGAGCGCGTACGTCACGTACTCGACGACCTGCGGCGGCTGCTCGACGACCTTCGGGAGCTCGGGCGGCTTCACGGGCAGCACGGGCGGGTCGACAGGCTTCGGCGTCTCGTCACCACGGCCCTTCACCACGTACCCGACGACGCCAATCAGCAGCACCGCGACGATGCCGATGCCGGCCCAGAGCCCTGCGCGCGAGCGGCCTGCCGGGTTCGAGACGGCCTCGGTGCGCGAGTCTCCAGCGGGGAAGACCTGCCCACCCTGCTGCTTGCTGCGGTCGACGGTGGTGGCGCCCTGCGCATTCTTCGGCAGCCCGCCCGCGTCGAGGTCGGTGAGGCCCGAGTCTTCTTCGAGCGTGCGCGGGTCGGCCTCCTTCGCGATGCGGTCGGCGTACAGCCCCTGCATGAACTCGACGAGGTGCGCGTTCGACGCGGGAATCGAGTTCTTGAAGGCGAAGTCTTCGAGCGCCATGCGAAACGCGCCGGCGTCGGCGTAGCGGTCCTTCACGTCTTTCGCGAGCGACTTGAGCACCACCGCGTCGAGGCCCTTCGGCAACGACGGCTCGACTTCGCTCGGCGGCGGCACCTGGCAGGCCTTCACCAGCCGCTGCGTCATCAGGTCGTTCTCGCCCTTGAAGAGGCGTTTGCCGGTGAGCAACTCCCACAAGACGATGCCGAGCGCGAAGACGTCACTGCGCGCGTCGATGTCGAGCCCGTCGGCCTGCTCGGGCGACATGTACGGGAACTTGCCCTTCAGAATGCCCGTCGCCGTGTGCTGCGCGCGGCCGGCGGCTTTGGCGACGCCGAAGTCGAGGAGCTTCACCGAGCCGTCGAACCCGACGAGCACGTTCTGCGGAGACACGTCGCGGTGCACGAGGCCGAGCGGGTTGCCCTTCGAGTCCTTCGCTTTGTGCGCGAAGTCGAGGCCTGCGGCGGCGTCGGCGATGACGCGCAGAATGACGCCGAGCGGAACCGGGTGGTTCGCCATGCGTGCGCGTTTGTCCATGCGGCGCACGTCTTCGCCCGAGACGTATTCCATCTCGATGAAGTGCACGCCGTTCTCGACGCCGAACTCGTTGATGCGCGCGATGTTCGGGTGGTCGAGGCGCATGGTGATCTTCGCCTCGTCGATGAACATGGCGAAGAACTCCTCGTCCTCGACGAGGTGCGGAAGGATGCGCTTGATGACGACGAGCTTCTCGAAGCCTTCGGCGCCTTTGCGAGCGAGCAGCACCTGCCCCATGCCACCAGCGGCGATTTTGCGGAGCAGCTCGTACCGGCCGAAGGGAATGCCCATGAGAAGGACTTGGAGCCTAGCGCGGCTCCATCAGAAGTGACTCACGACTTCATCCGGTAACCCACGGACAGCATCCGGTGCGCAACGGCCGTCGCCACCATCGCGAGCCCGACGAGCAGGCCGAGCCCGAGGAACGAGCCCTCTTCCAGTCCCAGCATGCCGGCGCGCAAGCCTTCGACCATGTGCACGACGGGGTTGAAGAGGCTGATGGTGCGGAACGGCTCGGGCAGCGCACGCACCGAGTAGAAGACGCCGCCGAGGAACGTGAGCGGCAGCATGAGGAACGTGGGGAAGAAGTTGATCTGCTCGAACTTCTCCGCCCAGATGCCCGCGATGAGCCCGAGCACCGCGAAGACGTAGGCCGACAGCAGCAGGAAGAGCAGCGTGGTGGCTGCGTGCGCGAGGTGCCAGCCGGTGAAGACGAGCGCCGCGGCCCAGGTGAGCAAACCGACGAGCAGCCCGCGCACCATGGCGCCCGAGACGAAGCCGATGAGCAGCTCGGTCGCTCCGAGCGGAGCCACCAGCAGGTCGACGATGGTTCCCTGAATCTTCGTGATGAAGAACGACGACGAGCTGTTGAGGAACGCGTTGTTCGCGATGCCGAGGAAGACGAGCCCCGGCACGATGAACGAGACGTAGCTGACGCCGTTCACTTCTCCCTGCCTGCCGCCGAGCGTGTACCCGAAGACGACGAAGTAGAGCGTGGTGCTGATCAGCGGCTGCAGCACCGTCTGGCCGGGCACGCGCAGGAAGCGGCGCACTTCTTTCTGGAGCAGCGTCTTCGTGCCGATGACGTTCACGAGACACCGCCGTTTCCGCGCAGCACGCGAATGAGCACGTCTTCGAGCTTCGAGGGGGCCATGGAGACTTCAGCGACGGGCAGGTGCGCGGCGTAGAGGGCTCCGAGCACGTCGGCGCAGGAGGGCGTTCCGGCGCGTTCGACGAAGACGTAGGTGCGGCGGTCGTCCGAGAGCGTTCCGGCCGAGGCTCCGTCGGGAATCGTGGCGACCGGGTCTCGCAACTTCACCTCGAGGCGGCGTTCACCGAGGCGCTTCATGAGGGCCTTCTTCTCTTCGAGGAGCAGCAGCTTGCCCTTGTCGATGATGCCCACGCGGTCGGCGAGCTCTTCGGCTTCTTCGAGGTAGTGCGTGGTGAGCACGACGGTGGTGCCCTCGGAGCGGAGCTTGCGAACGTAGGTCCACAAATCGCGGCGCAGCTCGACGTCGACGCCGGCCGTGGGCTCGTCGAGGAAGACGAGCTTCGGGCGATGCACGAGCGCCTTCGCGATGAGCAGGCGACGCTTCATGCCTCCCGAGAGCGCGCGCGTGGGTTGATCAGCCTTCGAGGTGAGCGACAGCGCTTCGAGCAATTCGTCGACGCGGGCCCTGTCGGGTGGGCGGCCGAAGTAGCCGAGCTGCAGGTCGAGCGATTCGCGCACCGAAAAGAACGGGTCGAAGTTGATCTCCTGCGGCACGAGGCCGACGTCGCGGCGCGGGGTGATGGCGTCGTGGTCGAGGTCGACGCCGAGCAGCTTGATGGAGCCGCTCGTCTTGCGCACGAGCCCGCAGATGGCGCCGATGAGCGTGGTCTTGCCGGCGCCGTTGGGGCCGAGCAGCGCGAAGATTTCTCCCGCGTCGATGGAGACCGAGACGTCTTCGAGCGCAGTGAGCTTCGGGTACTTCTTCGTGAGGTGAGAGACTTCGAGCACGGGGGCGGCCACGGCGTGCTGATGGCACAGAAGTCACGGTCGATGAACTGAGACGTGGGGAACGTTGCGTCCCACAGGCTGTTCGACCAGTGGGTCGGCCTCGGCTCGCCGATTGATCAGAAGTCCGCGCACAACCGAGACGAAGGACGTTGCGGTCACTCCATGCTAGCGACTCGACCCATGCGCCGTTTCAGCCTCGTGCTCTCGCTCCTGCTCGCGACCCAGGCGGTCGCTGCTCCGACGGCGCCTCAGCGTTCCTGGCTCTCGGGCGTCGGCGTCGGCCTGCTCGGCGTGGGCCTCGGGCTCGCAGGCTTTGGTCTCTCCCAACAGCTCATCGCCTCCGACGCGCGCGCCATCATCGGCGCCTACGGCATTCCTTCTGCCAGTGAAGCGCCCGCCGTCTCGCTCATGGAGAAGCGCGCCAGCACCGCCAACTCCCTCGCGCTCGGAGGCTTCATCAGCGGCGCCATTCTGCTCGCCGGCGGAATCGTCTTGCTCGTCCTCGACAAGCCCGCTGCGCCGGTCACGGCCTGGGTGCTGCCGCTCACCAACGGCGCCGCGGCGGGCCTCTCGGCCACGTGGTAGTCGGCCGCCATGCGCATTCCCCGCGGACTGTTCGGCATCGCGAAAGAGGTGCTCCGCCACCTGCTCCGTCGCCCCGTCGTCGGCTTCGTCGTCTTCGCGCGCACCCCTGACGGCCGCCTCGTGCTGATTCGCCGCGGAGACACCGGCGAGTGGGCGATGCCCGGCGGCACGCTCGAGTGGGGCGAGACATTTCGTTCGGGCCTGCCCCGCGAGCTGATGGAAGAAGCCGGCGTCGAGCTCGTCACCGAGGGCGAACTGCTCGGCGTCTACTCCGACCCGTCGCGAGACCCGCGCTTCCACGCCGTCACCATCGTCTTGAGCGCCACTGTCTCGGAGCCGAAGCGCCCGCCCATGACCCCCATGGAGATTCTCGAGGTGCGCTGCTTCGGCGACGACGAGCTGCCGTCACCGCTCTCGCACAAGATGGACGACATGCTGAAGCGCGCGAAGTCGAACGAGCGCTTCTGGGAGTGACTACACCTTCACCCGTTCGACGATGCTGTCGATGAGCTTCACCGACGTCAGCCCTTCGGACTCGGCGGTGAAGTTCGGCAGCACGCGGTGACGCAGCACCGGCCTCGCGAGCGCGCGCACGTCTTCGACCGACGCGGCGAAGCGGCCCGAGAGAATCGCGCGCGCCTTGGCCCCGATGACGAGGTACTGACTCGCGCGCGGGCCTGCGCCCCACGAGACGTTGCGAGCGACGAAGTCGAAGGCTCCTGGCTCTTTCGGGCGCGTCGCACGCACGAGGTCGACGGCGTACTTCACGACGTGGTCTGGCACGGGCACGCGCCGCACGAGGTCCTGCAGTGAGAGAATCTCCTGCGGCGAGAGCACCTTCGAGAGCGACACCGTCTGCCCGCTCGTCGTCTGCTTCACGATGCGAATCTCTTCATCGGCGCTGGGGTAGCCGACGTCGACGTAGAACATGAAGCGGTCGAGCTGCGCCTCGGGTAGCGGGTAGGTGCCCTCCTGCTCGATGGGGTTCTGCGTCGCGAAGACGAGGAACGGCGGGTCGAGGTGCCAGGTGCGGCCCGACGCGGTGACGCGGTACTCCTGCATCGCCTGCAGCAGCGCGGCCTGCGTCTTCGGCGGCGTGCGGTTCACTTCGTCGGCCAGGACGATGTTCGCGAAGATGGGGCCCTTCATGAAGCGCAGCTCGCGGCGCCCCGTGGAGCGGTCTTCTTCGAGAATGTCGGTGCCCGTGATGTCGCTCGGCATCAGGTCGGGCGTGAACTGAACGCGGTTGAACGAGAGCGTCAGCACCTCGGCCAGCGTCGAGATGAGCAGCGTCTTGGCGAGGCCCGGCACACCCACGAAGAGACAGTGGCCCTTCGAGAAGAGGGCGATGAGCAGGTGGTCGACGACTTCCTTCTGGCCGACGACGCGTTTGTCGATTTGCTCGAGCACGGCGGCTCGCGCGCGCGCGAGCGCCTCCACTGCCTTCAGGTCGTCCGGGGTGCCGAGTCCATTCGAGGTGTCACTCATGAATGGCGCCGGTTGTAACCGGCCCCACGCCACCCGTCACGGCGCGAACGTGAGGGCGAACACGCTGAACGTGGAGTTGTCACTGCCGCCCTGAGCGCCCCGCGTGAGCTGAAACCGGGTGTTCGTGGCGCTGCGGTTGTACGTGATGTGGGCCTGCGAGTACGCGAGCGGCGCGCCGGCGACGTTCGTCTCACCACCGCACTGACCGCCGACGCCCTGACCCGACACGAACGTCCACACGCGGTCGAGCCCCAGAAACTGGTTGCCAAGGTTCTGTGAACCGCTGATGGAGGTGTTCCCGTTGATGGTGACACCGGGGAACGCCTGAACGGTCGCAAGAGTCGTCGGAATCGTCGGGCGCTCCCAGGCCAGCGCCCCCACCGTCGCGTTGTTGCAGTTCGAGCTGCCGCTCGAGAGCGCCCGGGTGAAGGTGAGCGTCGTGTCGTTGGTGACGACACTGCGGAAGCGGAACTTGCAGACCTCGGGCCCCGTCGCGCTGCTCATGCGCCCGCTGTGCAGCACGAAAGCGTCGGCGCTCGCGCCAGGCGCGGTCGTGGTTGCCGTAGCCGACAAACCCGTCGCCGTTCCGGGAGCGGTGGTGCCACGCTCCACCAGTGCACCCGGCAGCTGCACGGCCTGAACGCTGTAATTCACCGTCGTTGGCCATGCCGACGACCTCAACACCACGTTCGTCGTCGTCGTGAGCTCGGCGGTGATGTTGTCGTCCCCACTCAAGGCGGCGGACGAGGTGCCAGCGCTCAGGAGCAGGAAGGTACCGGCCGTCGCAGCGACCGCCTCGCTCAGCGTCAAGGTCTGGTCACCGGTGGCTGACGCGAGGGTTCCCGAAGACGTGAGCACCACGGCATCGGCGATGGTGACCACCTGCCACCTGACCTCGATGGTCTCCGCACTCGCCGTCGTCACGCGCTGGCAGGTGACCTCCGTCGCCGCACCATCGAGCCGACACTCGACGCTCGACCGTCCCGGTTCGTTGTTCCCGATGCCCTGCGCGGTGACGAAAGAACGCCGGCCGGCAGCCGCTGGAAGGGCAGGCAGCACCAGACATCGCGCTGCACTGGTCGCGCTCGAGGCAGCGCCAGCCTCGATGGTGCATGAGCCGCGACGAACTGCCGGGTGAATGCTGATGGCCGCGCTGGTTCCAGCGGTGAAGTAACCTGCCGCGTCGGTGGCAATGACGGTGAGCGTGCGCAGCGAGGCTGGCATTCCACTGGTGCCAGCCGAAAGAGTCACGGTGGCGTTCGTGGGCTCGGCGCTGTGGCCTCGAACGTAGATGGTCGTCGTCGCGCTCCCTGATGAGATGGGCACGTTCGTCAACGACGCTGCACCAGCGTCGGAGCAATCGCTGGCGAGGTGCAGCGAGTACGAGGTCGCTGGCGGCGAGTTGCCGACAGTCACGTTCACGTTGGTGGTGAGGAGCGTGAAGTCCGAACCAGACAGGGTTCGGCGAATCGTGACGCCGATGCAGCTTCGGTAGAGCAGGTCGGTGCTTGCAGGCGTGACGGTCAGCACGGCGGCCGCAGCGCCCGACACCACCACCTGCGCGGCAGGCGTGGCCGTGAGCGGAGTGGTGACGGTCGTGTCGGTGGCCACGGCGTTGAAGGTGCCATTCGCGAACGAGTACGCGTAGAGGTCGGGCGATTCACTCTGACCCGCGGCAATCTGAAACGCGCCCGTCACCGGGGTGGTGCAGCCCACGTCGGTGAAGAACCGGAAACCCGTCGCGACCAGCGGCGCAAACGAGAGGGTGCGGGCCGGAACGGTAGCGACGACGTTCGTTCCATCGGTCACTTGCACCCTGAACGCCGACGAACAGGTGAAGCGGCTCAGCGTTGCTGGCGGAGCGGCGCCCGGCTTCCAGCGCAGCGCCGTCGCGACAGGCGTGGTGATGGTCCAGTTCTGGGTCGCAGAGGGCGAGGTACCGACCGTCAACGGCACCGACCCGCCAGCCATCGTGTTCTTGAAGAAGAAGGTGCCAGTCGTTGCCGTTCCAGCGACGAGGTCGGTGACGACGGTGGTGCACGTCATGTCAGAGAAGAACGTCGCGTTCGCCATCGAGAGCGCCTGAGGTCCGAGCGCGGCTGCGTTGCCTGAAGCATCGGTACCGTTCACCGTCACGGCCGGGCTGCAGGTGTTGCCTGCGAGGCTCGTGGGCGTCGTGGTGAAGGTGATGCTCGCCAGCGCACCGACGCCGACCGAGGTGGTGGTGTTCGCCGGCGCACTCAACGGGTTGCTCGCCGTCGCGATGGTGATGGTGCCCACCTTGCGCAACCGCACGCTGAAGGTCGCGCTCGAGGCCCCTGCGGCGATGTCGACGTTCAACGTGCCCGACGCTCCGGTCGACGAGCAGCCCATGCCGGTGAACAGGAGCGCCTCGTTCGAAGCCGCGGGCGTCGCCGCCGTTCCCGTCGCCGTCACCACCACCGTGCGCAGCGCACCGACCGCCGGGTGGTCTCCCGAATCGAGCCGGTTCACCGTGAAGCCCACGCAATCTCCCGCTGTGTTCGTCATCGGGAAGTCGTTGCGGGTCAGCTTCGCTTCGACGCCCGCGATGATGTTGAGCGCGAGGCTCGCGCGGCCCGAAGCGCCGACCGACGGCGTCGCCTGCACCGTCACCATGCCCAGCACCGCGGGGAGCGGTTTGAACCAGAACGAGCCGACGCCCATGGCCGGCACGCTCACGGAGTTGACGGTGCCTCCGGTGCACATCGCGTTCGTGAAGAAGGTGCCCACCGACATCACCGAGGTCGAGAGCGAGACCGTCTCGGCCGTCGACACGCGGTTGCCGCCGACGTCGAGCGCCTCGACCTGGAACGGCACGCACCCGTCGTACTGCTGGTCGCCCGTCGGAGGGCTCACGTAGGCGACGTGGTCGACGTTGCCCGCGCCCACCGTGGTGGTGCCGACGGCCGAGGTGAGGCTGGCACCCGTCACGGTGAAGGTGAGCGAACCGGGCGCGCGTGGGCTGTACGAGAACGTCGTCGAGTTCGCCGTGCCGCTGAAGGTGAGCCCGACCGACGTCTGCGGCGTACCACCCGTGCATGACGAACCAGCCACGAGCACGAGGCCGTTCGTCGAACCGGCTCCGGTCGCGGCCGCCGAGACGGCGAGGTCAGACGGAACGCCCGTGAGGTTGCCTTCGACGTCGAGCCGCTCGAGCGTCGCCTGCAGACACCCGCCCACCGCCGACGTTGCGGGAGGACTGCCCGCGGCGAACCGCAGCGTGGTGGCCGTCGAGGCGTTCACCGTCACGCTGTTGGTGGTGGCCGACATCGCACCAGCCGAGCTCGCCGTGAGCGTCGAGGTGCCGACCAGCCGGCCCCTCACGAAGAACGTCGCGCGCGTCTGCCCTGCCGCGAAGCCGAGGGCCGGGCCTGCGGTGCCGCTCGCGCACGAGGCTGCATCGCCGTGCACCGAGAGAACGCTGGTGGTGTTCACGCCCACCGTGAAGGCCTGCGCCGCGCCGGGGCTCGGGTTCATGAAGGCGTCGCGGCGCTCGAGCGTGACCTGGGTGCAGCCCGCCGCGTCGAGCGGCGTCATCGGCTGCGTCGCCACCACGAAGACCGTCGGAGCGCCCGCGTCGACGGTGAACACCGCCGCGTCGGTCGACTGCACCGAGAAGCCCGTCGCGGTGATGCTGTACTGCTGCGCCCTGCGCGCCGACGCGTAGAACGTCACGCCGCCGTCATTCATCGCCACCGTGGTCGAGGTCGGCGTGCAGTTGGGCGCGCTCGAGAACACCACGCCATCAGGCATGGCGACGACGGGCGAGGCCGCGGGCGTCACGGCTCCGCTCGCCGAGGTGGGGTTGTCGAAGGTGTCGAACGAGCGCAGCACCAGACCACCGCTGCACTGGCCGGCGAGCGCGCTCACCACCGGCGGAGCGTCGAACACGAGCTTGCTCGTCGGCGCGGGCCCGATGCGAATGGGCTGCACCGGCGAGGTGGTGACGAAGTTCGTCGCCGACGCGCTCAAGGTGAGCGACGAGGCACGGTTCGCGCGGAAATAGAAGCTGACCTCGCTGCTGCCGGCTCCGATGACGAGCTGACTGTTGGTGAGCGGCGTCATGCAGGTGGCGTCGGAGAAGAAGCTGACGCCGACGGCAGCGCTGGGCGCGATGGTGACGGTGGTGGCCGCGCGCACGGGCGAGACGGGCGACATCGCCGAGTTGAGCTCACGGGTCTGCAGCCGCACCGCAGGGCTGCAGGTGCCGGCGGTGGTGGCGAGCGTCACCGCCGAGCTGGGGAAGAAGAGCGCCGTTGGGTCCATCGTCGAGACGTCGACCTGCAGCGACGCGGTGCGCACGGAGAGGTTGGCCGTCGCCGTCACGCCGTACGTGCCCGGGCCGCTCGCCCGCACGAAGACCGAGACGGAGGACTGGCCCGCCGGAATCTGCACGCTGCTGGTGGGCGAGCCCATGCAGGTCGACGAGGTGAAGAACTCGAGCATGCCGCCGCCGCTGGGAGGCGAGGCCACGAGGCTGACGTCGACCCCGCTCGCGCCGGCGGTGGTGAGGTTCGAGTTGGCGTCGAACACCCGCAGCTCGGCCGCGACGGGGCTGCACTCGTTGTTGCGGGTGCCGAGCACCTGGGTGGTGAACTCGAGGTGGTGCGGGTCTCCCGGGGTGACGACGAAGTCGAGCGAGGCGCCACTGGCGAGGCCGGGCAAGCTGAACTGCACCTGAATCGGCATGCCCGCCGGCGTCACGCGCGTACCCTGCAGGTAGAGGGTCGTCGTCGAGGTACCCGCCGAGATGCTGGGCATGCCCTCGGTGGTGCAGGCCGCGTCGGTGAACGTCTTCACGGTGTTGGTGCCGGCGGGAAGGAAGGCGACCGCGAGGGGGAACTGCGTGGCGCCGACGTTGGTGGGCATCTGACGGTCGTCGAGCGCGGTGACGTCGACGGCGGCGGAGCAGGCTCCCGCGCGGGCGCTCACCGAGACGGGGCTCACCGAGAGGCCCATGACTGCGCGGTCGGTGACGCTGGTGGTGAGGGCCGTGGAGCCGAGGCCCGGCGCGCTCGCGGTCAGCGTCAACGCGCCCGGGCTGCGAGCGCGGAACGAGAAGGTGACCTGGCTGGTGCCGAAGCGGAGCGGCAACGTCGAGGGCATGAGCCGGGTGGTGCAGGCGGCGTCCGAGAAGAACTCGAGGCCGGCCGACGCCGTGCCGCTGGGCGCGAGCGTGACGGTGACGTCGGAGGAGACGGCCGCGGGCCTGCCGTTGGCGACGCTCTGCACGGTGACGGGGCCCGAGCAGTCGGCGGCGACCAGCGTCGTCAACGTCGTCGTGTACGTCAGGCCGGTCGCGGTGGTGGTGCACGCCGCTTCGTTCGCGCAGGTGGCGTCTTCACAGAAGAGCTTGCCGTTGCAGTTGGTGTCGACGGTGGAGTTGCAGACCTGCCGCGCGCCGGGGTTCACCTGGGCGTCGCCGTCGTTGCAGTCGGTGCCGCCCTTGCCCGTGTCGACGTAGGTGTCGCGGTCGCCGTCGAGGGTCGAATCAGGCAGGCCGATGGCGAGCTCGAACTGGTCGACGCCCGTGGTGGGGAAGGCCTGGGTCTTTGCGGGGGAGCGCGAGCTGAGCTTCCACTCCGTCTCGTCGGCGCAGCGGCCCTGGTACGCGCTGGCCTGCCACTCGAGCGCAGCGGGGAAGTCTCCGCGCGAGATGCCGACGAAGTACTCGTTCTTCATCGCCTGGCGCGAGACGAGCGAGCGTGAGGCGCGCGTGCCGTTCGACGTGGCGTCGATGACGAGGCAGTCGGCGCGAACGCCAGGCTCGATGGTGACCTTCAGCACCAGGCCGCCTTCGGTCTTCTTGGGGCAGGCGGTGAGGGTGGCGAGCGCGAGCGCAACGACGAAGCTGCGGAGCACCATCGGTGTGGGTCGAGTCATGGTTTCTGTCGGACGAGAGGCGGCTCGGCTCGAGCTGCCGGAGAGGCCGCAAGGCTAGCACGTGCCCCGTCGTGGACACGGCGCTTACCGGCTGATGTGCGCAACGGGTTTGCCGCGTGGCCGAAGCTGCGCCGCACGGGTCGGATCACCAGGCCTCAGGGCGAGGCGCCGTTGGTCTGCGCCTTGGGTGTCGGCGCTTGCAGCACCCACGTGAGGTCGAGGTCTTCGCTCGTCTCGTCGTGGCCGGTGAGCCCGTTGCCGCCGGTCTTCCGCTCGGCGCCCTCGTTGGTGCACACGCGTTGATACGAGAGGGTCGCCGACGGCGTGCCAGTCATCGGGCGCTGCGACGAGCTGGGCGTGTCAGCGAGGTAACCAGGCACGCCCGTCTTGTCGGTTCGGTAGGTCGGGGTCGTTCCCCAGATGACGTAGTCGACGTCCTGCACGGTCGAGGCGACGCCGTCCCACGAGTAGAGCACCGCGTCTTCGCCGCCGTTGCTGAGCAGGCCCTGACCGCTGCCTCCGTCGGGAGAGACGAAGACGACGGCGCGGTTGTCGAAGTCACCCAGCATGTTGGCGACGAGCGGGTCGTCGGCGAAGCCGGTGGCGGCGACTTCGTAGGTGGGCCGCGACGAGAGACACGAGAAGAAGCCGCAGTAGTTGGCGGCGCCGGTGAGCGCGATGGTCTGGAACTCGCCCGGCGCGATGCTGGCGCCCGCGGGGAAGCGCAGGTTGAAGTCGTTGAAGGTGGTTCCACAGGCGCCACCCGTCGGAGCGAGTTGGTAGAAGCAGCTGGTGCCACCGTCGGCGACGAACGTGGCGTTGTAGAGCCACACGTTGCTCAGCGAGATGGCGGTGCTCGTCGGGTTCCACACCTCGATGGACTCGGCGGGCGTGGGCGTGACGACGACCTCGGAGATGACGAGGTGGTTCGCGCGCGGGCCGCTGCCGCAGGCCGAGCTGCTGGTGATGGTGACCTCGGAGTCACTGCGCGGCCGGAGCTTGCGGCGGCAGAACGAGAAGTGGCCGAAGCCGGTGAGTGAGGTGACCGAGCCGCCGAGCGCGGGGTTGGCGGTGAGCCCGAAGCTGGTCGAGACCTGCACCTTGTCGGCGCCGCTCGAGAGCTCGAAGAGCCCGAAGCTGTCGCGGCCGGCCGAGACGGTGCCGCTCTGGATTCGCACGAGCACGCCTTCGTACGACTCGGCGTTGGTGCCATCGACCCAGGCGGCGCCCGAGACGGGGCAGCCCGACGAGCCGCCCGACTGCCCAATCTCCGAGAGCGTGACGACGGCCGGCTGGGGAACGGTGGTGGCGCCGACGCGCGTGACGGCGCCGCAGGCCGGGGTGAGGCGCAGCGTCGAGTTGTTGAAGTTCTCGAAGTACTCGCCCGTGACGACGAGGTCGTCTCCGACGGCGACCGACGGCGCAGCGGTGAGCGTCGAGACGACCTCGATGCCCGAGTTGGGAGCGGTCGTCGTGAGGTTCTTCTCGGAGATGTAGAAGGCCGAGCGCGGCGTGCGAGTGCCGCCGTCCATGATGATGGCGTCGTCGGGGTCGGAGAAGACAGCCGACATCGCGACCGCGCTCACCTGCACGCACGAGCCGGGGGTGATGGTGCCCTGCTGCACGGCGGTGATGGTCGACAGGAGCGTTCCACCGTCGCTGCTCGTGGTGCCGCCGCCGGTGACGAACCCACCGCCTGTCGCGGCGCCGCCACCCGTGACCGCTCCACCGCCGGTCGCGAGCCCACCACCGGTGACAGCGCCACCACCCGTCGCGAGCCCGCCGCCGGTGACGGCTCCACCGCCCGTGCCGGAGCCGCCCGTCGCCATTCCACCACCCGTGCCAGACATGCCGCCGCCGGTGCTCGAAGCGCCGCCGCCCGTCGAGGTGGTGGGGCTCATGCACTGACCGAACTGACACGTGAGGCCGAGCTGACAAACCGAGCAGCTCGAGCCGTTGGAGCCGCAGGCCGACATCGTCATGCCCGCTTCACACAGGCCCGTCGACGTGGAGCAGCAGCCCTGACAGGTGCCCGGCCCGCACATGGGCTTCGAGGAGCCGCAGGCGCCGGCAAAGACGCCGAGAGAGAGACCAGCAGCGAGGGCGAGCGAGAATCGAAACGAGCGCATCATGAGACCGATGCTCGACCACCCGCTGCCCGCTGTCACGCGCTACGAATTGATCAGCTCACAACTGGTGAAGCGTACCCGCGACGTGCCAACTGCCCTGCGCGACGGGCGTGACTCGGAGCACGTGAAAGCTCGCGCGCAGCGGCTCGAGGCGCGTGTCGGTGCCACGCAGCACGACCTGCATGTCGGCGCCGACGCTCGGCTCCATCGGCGCGCGAAACGCGAGGCCTTCGCTCGAGAGGTCTTTGCCGTTGCCCGAGAACTCGATGCCGCTCTCGATGTCGACCACGCCGACCGTGGTGTCTTCGAGGCTGAGGCGGGTGAAGCGGCGCTGATTCGAGGACATGGAGGCTCCGTGCAGGGGAAGTACAGCGATGTGGCTCGATGTTACGAACGGGCCGCGACCCGTCAAAAAAGCGGCCCGTTGTGACCAGTGAAAACATGAGCGAGAGATGACGCGCTGGCGAGGGCGGACTATCTGGCGCGCGTGGCTGACAACGACGCCCGGTTCCCGCTGTCGACGCCAGAGGCCGTGATGCTCGACGGCGCGAACAGCGTGTCGGGGGCTCCGCGGGCGCACTTTCCAGAAGCGGCGTTGTCGCTGTCGGTGGCGGGGCTCGCGCTGCTGGTGACGGTGGTGGCGGTGCGCACGAAGCGCGCGGCGCTGGTGGTGCCTGCTCTGCTCGGGCTCGCGGCGTTGCCCGGCTTGTTCGCGCTCGTCGTTCGTCGAGCCGATGCGCCAATGAACCGCGCAGCGCTGACGGCGCTGGTGAAGGTCGGCGTGAACGACTTGAAGGCGCAGGCCGCCTGGCCGCAGGCGTCGCTGCAGGTGGTGCGAGACGACGACGACGTGCTGTTTCCGCTCGCGCGGTATGCGTGGCCTTCGCGCGGCGCGGTCGATGGAGGCGTCGAACTCGAGCTCCGAGGCAGTGCGCTGATCACCGCGTGTCATCACGAGGCTGCGAGCGGTCACGTCGTGTGTGGGGTCGGGCGATGACCGTGTTCGCGCGCCACCCGGCCGCGGCGACGCGAGAGCCGTTCATGGTTCCCGAGAACGACTTCGCCCCGACGAGGCTCGGAGCGCGGACGGCGGTGGTTCGCGCTGATCCGACTGCCGACGTTCGCAGGAACGCGTTCGCTGCTGGTCGCCGCATGCTCTCGCTCCTCTGCTGCGGAGTCAGCCGATGATGGCCCTCGGTGGCCTCACGCTGCTCCTGGTGATGGGCGCGGTGCTGCGCGCGGTGGTGACGCGAGAGCCATTGTCAGACTCGCTCGTCTCACCGACCTCCTTCTTCTTCTCCCTGGGCCTGCTCTACGCGAGCTCGCTCGGCTTCGCGGGCGTGGTGCTGGGCACGTCGCTGCTCGTCTGCGCGCGCCTGCTCCCTCGACCGGAGCCGCCGGTGCTCCGCTCCTTCCCGCTCGCGGTCGGTGTCATCGGCGTCATCATCGTCGCGCGGCCCTGGTACCCGACCTGCTGGGACGAGTTCGTGTGGCTCGCGAAGGCGCGCTTCGAGTCGCTCGAGTTCGGAGCCGGCGTTCGCGCTGCGCTCGACGTGAGCTCTCACCTGGTGCCGGCGGGCTACCCGCCGCTCTGGCCGTCAGCGGTGGGGTGGCTGGCGCTCGGAGAAGATCGGCTGGAGACGCATGTCCTCGCGGCCGCGCTGCTGGTCGTGCTCTGTGTCGCGACGGCCGCCGAGGCGTGGGTGACACTGCTTCGTGACTCGCTCGAGTGGCCCGTCGCGCTCGCGCTCGTCATCGCCGCGCCCTTCGTCTGGGTGCACGCGCGCCTCGTCTACGTCGACCTGCCCATCGGCCTGCTCGGCCTCGCCGTGCTCGGGTTTCTGCTCACCGACCGGCTCGCGCTGGCGTGTGTCGTCGCTGTCTCCATGGCGGGCTTCAAGGACGAAGGGCTCGCCCACGTGCTGGCGGCGACGCTCGGAGCGCTGGCCGTGAAGGGCTTTCGAAAGACGTCGCTGCCCTGGCTGTTGCCGGCCTTGCTCGCGGGCGTGGCGGTGGTGACCTGGCGGTGGCTGCTCGCGAGGCACGGCGTCGTCGTGGTGGACCACGCGCTGAGCGCGCCCGCCTTCTCGTGGGCCTCGACGTTCGGCGCCGTGCTGGTGCACCACGCCTCCGACGTGTCGACGTGGGGCGCCTTCTGGGCGGTGACGCTGGGCGTCTTCTTCTCCGCAGCATCGTCGGAGCAAGCACGCGCGCTGCGCTGGGCTCTGCTCGCGGGCTTCGGCTTCGTCGCGGTGGCGCTCTTCTTCGGGCCCGAGCGCGTGCGCGTGTTCGCCGAGAACGGAACGTTGCTCAACCGGCTGCTCGTTCAGCTCTGGCCGACGGCGGCGGTGATGATCAGCGTGAAGCTCACGCGGTGAATCATCGCGACAGGCGCGTTTCAGGCAACTGCTTCTCCAGCGCCTTCAGCTCTGCCGCTCCGAGCGCGTTCTTCTTCAGGTTGAGCAGCCGCAGCGAGTGCTTCCGTTTCAGCACCGGAGCGACGGCCGCGCTGGTGAGCTTGTTCGCGCGCAGGCTGATCTCCTTCAACGTCTCGAGCAGCGGAGACGACAACACCGCGACCGCGCCAGCGTCGGTGACGCGCGTGTACGTGAGGTCGAGCAACTCGAGGTGCGGCGCCTTCATCGCGGCGACGAGCTTCGCGCCTTCGAGACCAAGGCCCACGTTGCTCAGGTCGAGCGACTTCAAGCGTGGCCACGGTGAGCCCAACACCGTCGCGAGTTGCCCTTTGCCGAACTTCGCGCCGTCGAGCGCGAGCACCTCGAGCGTGGGTGCACAGCGCTGCAACACCGCGAGGAGCGCTTCGGAGACGACCGCGCCCGAGATGGCGAGCGTGGTGAGGTTCGGTGAGAGCGCCTTCACGAGCGCGGTGCTGTCTCCGCTCCAGCGCACGGCCCGCAGCGTCGACGGCAACTTCACCTCGGTGACGCGGTCCCCGTCGAACCACAACGAATGGAGCTTCGGGCATCGCGATAGCTCCACCGAGAGCGGTTGATCAGCCTTCATCGAGAGGTGGAGGCGCTCGAGTGACGATGCTGTTCCGAGCGCAGGGAGCAGCGACTCGGCGACGGCTCCTTCGGCATCGAGGCGCTCCAACTGCGCGAGCTGCGGCACGGGCGTGGCGGCGTCACCACGAAGCTCGAGCTCCTCCAGCAACGGCGCCTTCTGGAACAACGTGGCGAGGTCGTCACGCTGCTGCACGGTGAGGCGACACGACGAGACGAAGCCGCGGCGCAGCTTCACGTGCGAGAGCGCGTACGAGTCGCGCTCGCGAAGCCACTTCTCGAGCGGGCCGAACCACTCCTCGCGGTGCGCGTCGAGCAGCTCGGCCTCGCGCGCCTTCGCGGCCTTGACGTCTTTCGGGGCGAGCTTTCCCGAGGAGAGGCGGCACTGCAGCACGATGAACTCGCCGCGCGGGTCGTCGTTCTCGGTGAGCCAGTCTGCGTAGACGAGGCGCGGGGCGTCTTCCCACGGCGCCTTCACCATCGCGTCGAAGCGCGCGTTCTTCGTCATGTCGCGAGACGAGCACAACGTCGGCGATTCCGTTACGACGATGAGGTGCGGTGGTTCGGGTTGCTGCTTCTGCTCGCTGCGTGTCCGCGCTCGGTGCGTTCACCGGGCAGCGCCGACGTGCTCGTGCTCGGGCCCCACCCCGACGACGAGGTGTTGATGGCCGCGGGCGTCATCGACCGTGCGGTGAAGCAGGGCCAGCGCGTCGAGGTCGTGCTGATGACGAACGGTGACTTCACCTGCAAACGCGACGGCCGCGTTCGCCAGCTCGAGACCCTCACCGCCCTCGCGAAGCTGGGCGTCGACGAGGCGCACGTTCACTTCCTCGGGTACCCCGATGGTCACCTGCACGAGCTGACGGCCGAGCCGCTCCCGCCCGTCGAGCGGATCAGCCCGGCGGGTGAGTGTGTTCGCAGCAACGAGACGTGGCCGCTGCGTGGTGTCGCGCGAGCGCCACGACCCTTCACCTCGACCGCCCTCACGGACGACCTCACGGCGTTGATCGATCGGCTCCGGCCGACCGACGTCTACCTGCCGCACGGCATCGACACGCACCGAGACCACGCAGCGACGTACATGTTCTTCCGTCGCGCCATCGACCGCCTGGGCTTCGTGACGCGAGCACATCGCAGCGTCGTTCATCGCCACGACGACCTGTGTTGGCCGGGCACCTGTGAGCGGCCCTATCAACCGAACGCCGCGATGCCGCCGCTCCCCTTCCCGCTCGATGGATATGTGGCGGACGAGCAGCTGCCTGTCGACGCGGCGTGGAAGCTGGGGTTGATCAGCGCGTACCCCTCACAGCTCGATGCGCCGCTCGAGAACGACTGGCTGGCCGGCTTCGCACGCACGAACGAGGTCTTCTTCAGCGAGCGCTACGTGAAGCGCGAAGGGCGCATGGTCTCCGACGCGACCACCTCGTGTGACGGCGTCACACCAGTCACCTGCCACGTTCCCTTGAAATTCGGAGACGAGGTCAGCATCTGGGCGAACGACGGGTTCGCGTCGTCGCAAATCGTCAGCAGCAAAAGGTGAGGCTGTAGAAAAGACGTCGCCCGCACGACATGGTGACGACGCAGAGGGAAACGACCCTCCGTCGAACCAGAAAGAGACGTCTTCTCCATGCAATACGCCCTCGTCGTGTACGAAACCCAGGCCGAGCTCGCGCGCCGTGACGACCCTGCGCAGGCCCAGGCCTATTGGGCCCCCTACTTCGCCTACTCCAGGGCACTGGCCGAGGCGGGTGTCGCGGTTGGCGGCGCCGGCCTGCAGTCGCCGCGTGCTGCCACGTCGGTGCGCCTGCGTGACGGCAAGCGCCAGGTGCAGGACGGGCCCTTCGCCGACACCAAGGAGCAGCTGGGTGGGTTGTTCCTCATCGAGGTGCCTTCGCTCGACAAGGCGCTCGAGTGGGCAGCGCGATGCCCGGCCTCCTCCACGGGAACGGTCGAGGTCAGGCCGGTGCTGGCTCCACCGCCTGGCGCACGCTGACGTGAACGAGGGCCTGCTCCGATGAACGCGAACCGGGCAGCGGAGCAGGTCGCTCGCGAGAGCTATGGCCGGGTGCTGGCGCTGCTCGCGTCACGCACGAAGGACGTCGCTGCGGCCGAAGATGCGCTCTCGGAGGCGTTGCTCGCGGCACTCACCCAGTGGCCACGCGAGGGCGTTCCAGCAAACCCGGTGGCGTGGCTGATGACGGCGTCGAAGCGGCGACTGCTCGACGCGCGACGGCGGCACGACGTTCGTGAAGCGGCCGCCGCGACCATCGAGCTCGAGCTCGCGACGCTCGACCAGCAGGCGGAGGTTGGGGTGCCCGACGAGCGGCTGCGGCTGCTCTTCGTCTGCGCGCACCCCGCCATCGACGCCGAGGCACGCACGCCGTTGATGCTGCAGACGGTGCTGGGGCTCGACGCGGAGCGCATCGCGAGTGCGTTCTGCGTGGCACCGAAGACGATGGGGCAGCGGCTGTGGCGCGCGAAGGCGAAGATTCGTGACGCCGGCATCGCCTTTGACGTGCCCGAGGTCAGCGAGCTCGCCGAGCGCGTCTCGTTCGTTCACGAGGCCATCTACGCCGCGTTCGGAACGAGCTGGGACGACGCCGCAGAGGGCGCTGACGGCGCGGGCGACCTCGCTCGCGAAGCCATCTGGCTGGCTGAGGTGCTCTCCGGGCTGTTGCCCGACGAGGCAGAGTCGAAGGGCCTGCTGGCGCTGATGCTGCTCAGCGAAGCGCGCCGACAGGCGCGACGCTCGCCGACCGGTGCGTACGTTCCGTTGAAGGAGCAGGACCTCGCACGGTGGGACCTCGCGATGCTGCATGAAGGAGAACGACGGCTGGCCGAAGCTTCGCGGCTGCAGAAGCTGGGGCCGTTTCAGCTCGAAGCGGCGATTCAGTCACTGCACGTGGCTCGGCGTCGTGACGGCCGTCGAGACGACGCGCTGCTGGTGCAGCTCTACGACGGGCTGTTGCAGCTGGCGCCGTCGCTCGGGGTGCAGGTCGCGCGCGCCGCGGCCATCGGCGCCTCGAACCCGCGCGCCGGTCTCGAAGCGCTCGACGGCATCGACGACGCGCGAACGCAGACCCATCAACCCTGGTGGGCGACGCGAGCGGGTCTACTTCGTGGGCTGGGTCGGCTCGACGAGGCAGGGCAGGCCTTCGAACGCGCGGCCGGTCTGACGAGTGACGACGCAGTCCGCCGGTGGTTGCTGGCGCAGCGGTAGTCAGCGCAGCGTCACGCCCTGCGGGTTCGTCGCGTTGCCGGGCCCAGCGGGCGACCAGACGGGGCTCGAGTACACCTGCGTCAACCCGCTGCCGTCGTACTTCGCCCGAATGAGCGCGTCGCTCGCGTTGTCAGTCCAATAGAGCTGCTGCGACTCGGCGTCGACGGCGAGGCTGGTGATGGTGCCGCTCGCCACCACCGTGGCTGGCCCGCCTGCGAGTGGCGCCCGCATCAACGAGGTGCCCTCGGCCCAGAACAGCAGCTGCGCGGAAACGTCGAGCGCCAGTGCACGCGGGTTCGCCGAAGCGTCGGGCGCCGTGTGCAGCACCATGCGCCCCGAGCCATCGAGCGCCGCGCGGTTCACCGTGTCGGAGCCGTTGTCCGTCCAATAGACGAAGCCACCTGCCGCATCGACGGCGACCGAGCTCGCGAAGGCTCCGCTCGTCTGGGCAACGAAGGGGGTTCGGCCGCTGCCGTCGAGCTGCGCCCGCATCACGGTGCCGCCCTCGGCCCAGAACAACTGCCCGTGCATCGTGTCGACGGCGAGGCCTTCGGGGTTCGAGGTGGCCTGCGGGCTCGTGTACAGCACGCGCTTCGAGCCATCGGCGTCGAGCCGTGAGAGCGCATCGGTCGCGTTGTCGAACCAGTAGACGCGCCGCTGATCATCCACCGCCACCGAGGTGACGAAGTTCTGGCCGGCGACGCCGTCGACGAGCGTGGTGACGCCGCCATCGCTCACGTCGAGCTCACGCACCGCCCAGCCATCACCAAACACGACCCGCGGCGCGCTCGGCTCGCTCACGACGAAGAAGGAGAAGTGGCTCACCTCGGCGACGAGCGTGTTGCCCATGCGTCGAACCCCGGCCACGGGAGCCCACGCACCTCCGGGCTGCGCCGTCAGCAGGCGCGTCTGCGAAGCGGTTGCTGGAAAGGTGAGCGTCACGGGCACTGCGAATGTCTGGCCGTGCGGCGTGAGCGCAATCACGGTCGAGCCGGAACCCGAGGGGAGCGCCGGAAACCCTTCGGTCGCGACCGCGAGGCCAAGCGAAGCTGGAGCCTTCACCGCACCAGCAGGCACCTGCACCATCACCCCGCCGGGGCCCGTCAGGGTTCGCCCACCGTCGAGGGCGCTGCACGCCGAGAGCGTCACCGCCAGCATCAGTCCAGTTCGCATGGCGCGACCTTCACCGAGGTCTGGCGCCGATGTCGAGGGGCCATCACGGCAGCTGCGTCGTCTGCTCCGCGCGCACCGAGAGGTCGAACTGCCCGCCGATGGTGTTCGGCTCCGGCGCCGAGTGGCTCGTGAGGTGGCGCGCGATCAACCGAACGGTCGCGGTGGGCGAGCTGATCAGCGCGTTGTTCCAGCGAAAGCCCTCCCACGGCACCAGCACGCCGCCTTGCACGTCCTTCTGGAGCCACACGTACTCGGGCACGTACGCGCGCACCGACGCGTCGGGGTGAATCGAGATGAGGAACGCCGTCGCCCACTCACCGCCGTCCCACGCGACGCGCACGGGCGCCAACTGCTCGAGCGACGACGACACACGCAGGGTCAGCGGCGCTGCCGGGAGCACGACCGTCGCAGTCCACGGCTCGAGCTGACCGCTGCGAATCGACACCTGGTTCTCTCCGACGCGCCAGGGAAAGAGACTGGTGGTCGAGAGCACGCCATCGACGAGCGCCACCGTGGCGCCGTTCACCTCGACGGTCTGGGGCAGCTGCATCGCCTGGTCGATTCGCGGCGTGAAGCGCGCTCCGCCACCAGGCAGCAGCTCGAGCTCTGCCGACGTGATCAACGTTCGAGGAAAGCCGGTCGCGCAGCAGCGGCCTTCGCAGATGGCGTTGGCGAGGTGCGCATCGCGCTGCAGCAGCATCGACGCGCGCACGGTCTCGAAGCCGGTGCAGCTCGACCACGAGATGGTGAAGTTGTCGGCGCGCTGCACCGCGGGGAACTGCCACGGGTCATCGCCCTTCGACGAGAGGCCGACGAGCGTGTCGGTGCGAGGGTCGAAGGCCGGGCCGTCGCTCGACTCGTAGACGAGCAGCAGGGCCCGCGCGGTCTCACAGCGGCCGATGGCCCGGGCGTTGGGCGGAGGCACGGGCAGCTCACCCTGGGCCGAGCCCTCGCGCAGGCGTGCGAACTCGACCGGCGGCTCCGCACCCCACTTCACTGCGACGACGAAGGTGCCAGGCAGCGGGTCGGGTGACCATGACGACAGGCTGACGTGCCCGCTCGAGCTGGTGACACCCAACCGCCCGAGCGCTTCCAGTGCGGGCTCGGGCTGCAGGTGCCAGCCGGGGCTGAGCAAGGTCGGAACGGCGACCTGTTCGACGCGGCGTTCGGGGGCGACGGCGTAGGCCTCGCTCACCGGTGTGGCGACGGGCTCGGGCACACCACAGGCCATCGGGAGCGACAGCAGCAACGCGGCAACATGAAGGCGCATGCGACGGGGTATGCCGGCCCCAAAAAGAAGGACACGGCCCTGCGCCAACCGTCGATCAGCCGGCTGAAACTCGCCGAGTACGCCTGAAGACCAGCACAGCCAATGCGGCCCGCATTCCAGGCGTGCTCGAGCAGCCAGGCGTGGGCAGTGACGCACTGCCGCCTTCATCGATGGGCTTCGGTGTGTCGGACGGGCCGCTGCAGGCAAGCGTGAAGGTGGTCGAGGCGGTCAACGGCTGCGTGACTCCCGCAATCGTGGCCTGAAGTTCGGCGGTGTGCTGACCGAGCCCGACCCCCACGCCGACCGCCTCGGGCGAGCACGGCACGTTGACCTCGAGCACCCGGTTGCGCGCGCGATAGTACGGCATCGTCGCGACCAACCCGCTCGCACCAATCGAGCCCACCGGCTCGCGAGCCCAGACTTTTCCGTCGACGATGAGTGACCAGCTGGTGACCGGGAGAAACGGCACCAACTCCGCAGCGGGCGTGAACGCAAACTGCGCGTAGGCACCGCTCATGGCCATGGCGCAGCTCGGGCCTCCGGGAATCGAGACGGTGCCGTGACCGCGAGCCTTCACGCCGAACGAGCCGAGCGTCGACGGCAACGGCTGGGCACCCGAAGTCGTGAAGGCCACGTCGGTGAGGGAGCCGCCCCCGCATTCCTTCGGGAAGCGAAGGAGCAAGGACTGGCCGGCGGAGAGCGGTTGCAACGGCCGCACGACGACGACGGAGCGATCGCCACTGCGCTCGACCGAAGCGGGAATGGGTTGGCGATTGGCCGTGAGCAGCTCGAAACCGCCATCGGCAGCGTCGAGCCCCGGGGCGAGCGCGTCGGTCGCATCGACGGCCAGGGCGGGCGCATTTGCAGGCACCGAAGCACCGGCGAGCGACGAACCGAACGAACAGGCCGGGCCAGAGCACGCGAACGCAAGCCCGGGAGCGCCCAACAGCACGACGAGGAAGACGACGCGTAGCGCGACTCGCATGCCGGTGAGCTTGTTCGGCCGCCTCGGTCGTGTCGAGCGGCTGATCAGGCGCTCTTCGACTGGCTGTTGCCAAGCCTCTTCGGCGTCCCGTGCTCGAGACGCCTCGTCACGGCGTCACGGCCAAGCCCGTTCATGATGCGCGCGGCGAGTGAGGGCCAGACGCGTTGCAACAGCAGCAGGCCTCCGTTGCCACCCGGGAGCGCTCGCGCGGCGTTCGAGTCGAGGAACGAGACGAAGGCCTCGGCCACCCAGGCGGGCTCGAAGATCTTCGGGAGCGCGAGTGGCCAGCGCTCACCCGCCTCCGTGCTGGTGTGGGGCGGCGAGAAGACCCGCACGTCGATGTTCTCTGGGGCGAGCTCGGTGCGCAGGGCGATGGACCACGCGTTCACTGCGGCCTTGGCGGCCGAGTAGATGGCCGCGCCCGGCATCGGCACGTAGCCGACGGTCGAGGCGAAGTTCACGATGACGCCTCCGCGCTGGGCCCGCATCACCGGAAGCACCGCGCGCGCCATGTGCTCAGCCCCCAGCACGTGCACTGCGAACTGCTCCCGCGCGACCTCGGGACGTGCGTCGGCCCACCACCCGAGCTCGCCACCATTGCCGGCGTTGTTCACCAGAACGTCGACGCGACCGAACCGCTCCATGACCTGCTGCACTGCTCGTTGGGCCGAGGCGGCGTCGGTGACGTCGAGGGGCACCGCGACGGCCTGACCTCCATCGGCGACGACGGCGGCCACCTCGCGCTCGAGGGTCTCACGACGGCGCGCGGCGAAGGCCACCTTCGCCCCCCTTCGTGCGAGCGCTCTGGCGATGTGAAGCCCGATGCCACTCGAGGCTCCGGTGACGAGAACGGCTGACGACGCTGCGCGACCCATGGGCAACCTCCGTGGAAGAGGCGCGAGGTGTACCGGCGTGAGGTCGGCGGCAGCTTCTCGACGCTTGCGAAGAAGTTCTCCTGGCTTGCGCTTCAGTCGCGCAGCTTCAGCATCACGTCGTACGAGACCCGGCCGCGCACCGGAGCGTCGTGAACGAAGTGTTCGACGGGCACGAAGTCGTCGAGCCGTGCACCGCTCGCCGGGAGCCACACCGAGTAGATGTCGAGGTAGTGACGCTCGACGGCGCTCACCGGCCCCGAGAAGGGGAACACGGCCCATCGCCCCGCGGGGAGCTCCGTCTCGAACAGCGGAGGAGCGAGGGGCTGATGCGCCTCGACCGGAGTGCCTGCGTAGTAGCGGCAGCGCAGGGCTCCCGTCAGCGCAGGGCTGTCCCACGCGAGCCCCCACGCATCGAGCGGCCCGTCGACACCAGCCACCTTCAGCTGACGCTGCAGGCGCGCGAACGTTCGTTCGATGTCGGCGGGCTGGTACCCCTTCTCCGTCACCAGACAGGCGAGCGAGAGCGAGGGGCGACGCTCGACCCGCAGCGTCTTGTCCAGGCGTCTCAGAATCGCCTCGCGACGTGCCGTCGAAGGCCCGGGCGGCACACTGAAGAGCTTCGCCGGGTCGAACCTCGAACGACGGGTGCGCCGGCCTGCACGAACCTGGCTCGGGCTCGAGCCGTACCGGGCCGAGAAGGCCTTCGAGAAGTTCGACACCGACGAGTAGCCACACCTCAGCGCGATGTCCGTCACGGGCGCGCCCGGTTCCCACGCCAGCAGCATCGCGGCCTGCTCGAGGCGGCGGCGGGTCACGAAACGACCCACGGGCTCGCCCATGAGCGCCGTGAAGATGCGGTGAAAATGAAACTCGCTCACGTGAGCGACCCGGGCCACGTCGGCGAGGCGCAGCGGCTCGGCGAGGTGGTCGATGATGTACCGCACGGCCCGCTCGATGCGCGGCCGCCAGACCGTCTCGTCAGGAGCCCGTCGCTTCAAGCGCTCTTCGACTCGCTCTTGCGCGCGTCCTTCAGAATGCGGCGCAGCACGCCGTCGGGCAGCGAGTACGCCTCGGGCGACGTCAAATCTCCATGCGCCTCGAGCAGCTTCGACTCGGCCAGCAGCCGCACCATGACGCTCGCGGCTTCCTGCGCGCGGCGCTTGAGCTCGTTCGGCGTGAGATGTGCCGTCAGGCCGGTGATGCCGAAGCGCTCCATCACCTGCGCCTCGACCAGCTTCTCGAGCGCGACGACCTTCACCTTCTCGCCGTTCGCGAGCGCGCGCAGCAGCACGCCTGCCGAGGTGTCGTCCTGCGCAATCTCGCTCTCGACCCACACGCGCAGCGGAGAACCACCCCGCTCTTCACGTCTGATGGCCTCACGCGCACCTTCGACGCCGATGCGCATCGCGCCCAGCGCGCCCTGTCGCGCACGGTCGGCGTCGTACAGCTCGAGCACCGACGTGCCCAGCCGGCGGAGCAGCAGCGGCACACCGTGCGACGCGTGCACCAGCTCCGACAACGCGTCGTCGTCGAACCGAATGCCCTGACGCGAACCGAGGCCTCGCATCATCGCGTGCGCTGCTTCGTCGTCGAGCGCGGGCACGCAGATGCTCGGGAACGCACCCATGATGCTCTGCCCACCGAGCGTCGACAGCGGCGCCCACAAGAGCGGGTGCAACGCTGCGCACAACACGACGCTCACCGAGCTGCCGGCGTGAGGAGAGGACGGCTCCGAGAGCGCGCTGCGCAGCCGCCCCGTCAACGTCGCCATCACGTCGAGCGCGCGGCCCAGCTTCTCGGGAGGCGCCGTCAGCAGCTGCTCCACTTCGTCGAGCACGAGCAGGAAGGGCGGCGGCGCCGTGCCACTCGACTGGCCACACGCCACGCTCAACGCGCGCAGCCACGTCGCCAGCGCCGGAGCATCGAGCGCGCCCTGCGGCACGGGCGGAACCACCGCCGCGGGGTACCGCGCAGTCGCGGAGTCCGAGAGCCGCGTCACCAGCGTGCGCAGAATCGCCTCGACCGCGACGGCCGGCGTCTCTCCGTACGACACCTCGTGATGGAAGCCCGCGAGGTCGACGTACGCCGACGGCCCCGTCATGCGCCGCGCGACTTCGAGCGCGAGCGACGACTTGCCGAACCGCCGCAGGCCCGTCACCACCGTCCAGTTTCCCTTGCGCGCCTCGGTCAGCAGCCCGGCGACGAGGCGCTCACGGTTCCAGAACTGGCTCGAGCTGCGCACCGGGCCACGCACCTCGAAGGGATTTCCACGAAGCGTCGTGGCTTCGACGAGGTCGAGCAGGTCTTCGTCTTTCGTCGCCCACGCGAGCCGCGAGAGCGCGAGCGGCAACACCGTCACCGCGCGCGTGCCACCGCGTGCCGCCCAGTCGAGCGTTCCACGAACGGCGCCGAGGTCGAGCACGGCCGTGTCGGCGTGGAGCAGGAACACGACGCGCACCCCTTCACGCAGCGCCACGCTGGCCGCGTGGTTCACGTCGGCTTCGCGCAGCGCGGTCGTGCCAGGAGACAGAATCGCCACCGCGTCGCCGCCCCACTGCTCCCAGGCGTGCGTCTTCGGCAGCTCGAGCAGCAGGGTGTCGTGCCGTGAGGGGAAGACGAAGCGCCACGGGTCGCTCTCTCCCGTGAGGCCCAACGCGCCGAGGCTCTCGCGCACGGCCCGCAGCGGCCCGGCGAAGGCTTTGCGCGCGCGCCGCACCCGCAGCAGCCACAGCGCGACGACGATGCTGACGCCGAGCCCGGCAATCGACGAGGTGGTGATGCGCCGAAACCGGGTCCACGTGGTGTCGAGGTTCGCGATGAGGTCGCAGTCGTAGCGTGAGCCGCGCTGCTGCTCGCGACACGCCTCGGCGCGCGTCTTCGGCAGGCCCAGCGCGTCGGCCGACGACTCCTGGTTCACCACGTGCGACAGCCAGCCGACGTAGGTGTCGGCCTCTTCGAAGCGCGCCATCTCGAGCGGCCTGGTCGCCGTCGCATCGAGCCGCCACGGAGACGCGCTCGACGGCTCGCCCACGTCTTTCGCGATGCCGTGGAGCGCCAGCAACGACTGCTCGAACTGCGGCGTGGTGCCCTGGCGCTCGTCACACGCCTTGCGCAGCGCGCCCACGGCCGACTCGCCTTCGTCGTTCACCTTCACTTCGTCACTCGGAGACGACGGCATCTCGACGGCCGCGCCGCTCCACATCAACGAGGCGACCTTCTGACAGAGCTGCGCGTCGTCGTTCGCGTCGGCGGGCAGCGGCTGGTGCGCCCACGTCGACAACGTCGTCAGCGTGTCGGGCCGGTCGATGGAGCACCCGTTCTTCACCTCGAGCCGCTGCATCGCGCGCACGGCCCGGCCGCAGCGGTCGAGCACGTCACCTTCACGCACGGCCTGCGAGAACGCGTCGAGGGCCACCGGTGCGCGCGCGTCGAGCTGCTTCTGCGCGGGCAGCCTCGGCGTCACCCACGCGCGGTACGAGGGGTCGCCTTCGACGTCGCCGAGGTAGCAGAGGAAGAGCTTGCTGGTCGCGGCGCGGGTCAGCTCGGTGAGGGCGGTCTGCTTCTCTTTGCGGCCGCTCGCGGGGAAGTCCTGCAGCCAGGCGCGAATCACGTCGGCGTTGAGCGCATCACAGGGCGTCGCCCACATCTCTTCGACGCGACGGCGGACAATCAACGGCCCCGCGTCGTCGAGCAGCTCGAGCAGCTGCCGCGCGCGCCCACACTCGGCCGACTCGGAGCGGTCTTCACAGTTCGCCAGCTCGAGGTACGACAACGTCATGCGCAGGGCAGCGGTGAGCGGCGGCCCCGCGGGCCCCACCGGCCCTTCGTGTTCACCGTTCGCCTCTTCGATGAAGCCCGCCGGCAGCGGCCCACGCGAATCGAAGAAGCCGTCGAGCGCGGTCGGCCCCTGCGACTTGAGCCGCGACCAGGTGTTCGGCGCGGTCAGACGAAACGCCGCGACGAGCAACCGACGGTTCCACAGCGGCGCGCCAGCCTTGAGCCCGAGAATGCGCGCGAGGCGCCGCTCGGGCTCGGAGTTGCCGTTCACGCGCGGGAGAATGTCGGTCGAGCCCGTCGCGTAGTCGTCGAAGCCCACCATGCTCTTCGACACCGAGGCCCAGGCCGACACGAGGCCCTGCAGCTGTTGCTGCGTGCCAGGCGGACCACAGGTGCCGATGGAGCGCGCGGTGCCCTGCAGCAACGACGCGGCGAAGACGGCGGCCTCCTGACACAGCTGCGTCTGCTCGAGCGTGCAGACGTCGAGCTTCGCGTCGCCGGCCTTGAGCTTCTCACCCGCCTCTTCGAGCTCGGCCTCGCAGCGCTCTTTGTTGGCGTTGGCCGAGCGCGAGAGCTCGTTGCAGGCCGCCAGCGTGCGCTGCGCCGACGCGAGGCGCTGTTCCACCTCGACACACGACACGACCCCAGCGTCGGTCGCGGCGAGCGACGGCAGAGAACTCGAGACGACGCTGACGACGAGGGCCCACTTCATCGCGGTGACGGGAGATTCCATGCCCGCGTCTCGCGACGTTTGGAAGTTGTATCTGTCGGGTGGACCTGACGTTGCACCACTTCCCTCTGGCAGGGCGTCGTGCCCGTCTTCGACGCAGCTTTTGTCGCGCCCACCATTTCGCGCGCAACGGTTGCTCTGGTGAGGTGTGCCGCCGGCGAACCTCGCTTGACGACCCTCACGCTGGCCCTGTCGCACGTTTCACCACGAAGCAGCGTTCATTCCGAAATGAAACAGAGTTGACGGTGCCCAAGAGGCACGGCCGCGGCACCTGATCTGCAAGCAGGGCGCTCTGCCATGCGCCTCATGCCGCAGAACCTCCGCGCTCCCTGGGTGCCCTTCGTCATCGCCTCGGTGGTGTTCACGGTGCTCGTCGGCGCGTTGAACGGCGCGTGGAACCTGTGGTCGCTGCACGTGCTGCAGGTGCCGGTGCCCGTCGAGCATCACCAGTCGCACGCCATCGCGCAGGTGTTCGGCTTCATGTGGCTCTTGAAGGTGGGCATCTCGTTTCATCTCGCACCGCGCTTGATGGGTGGAGCGCCGCCGTCGCCGAAGCTCGTGAAGTCGGTCGCGCTCGCGGGCATCAGCGGCGTCGCGTTGCTGGTGCTGGGCCGGTTCGGCTCGTTGCTCCCCGGCAGCGCGTTTCTGGGCCTCGTCGGCGCGGTGCTGCTGCTCGCCGCCGTCACACTGTGGACGCGCTTCTTCTGGCAGCTCTTCCTCGCGCGCCCGACGCCGACCGACTGGTTGCCCGTCTTCGTGACGAGCGGCGCGAGCTGGTGGTCGTTCTCGGCGGTGATGCTGCTGGGCTGGCAGCTCGGGCAGAGCATCGGTGGGCCGCTCGCGCGCATTCCGTTCGACCTGGTGACGATGAGCGGCCTGCTGGGTGGAACGGGCGGCTGCATTCTCGGCATCACGCTGCGCGCTGGAGCGTGCGCGATGCGAATTGCGCACCCGCCCGTCTCTCGGCAGGGCATCGGCTTCTTCGCGTGGCAGCTCGGCACGGTCGCGTTGCTGGTGAAGACGCTCACGCCATTCGAGTCGTGGAGTGACGTGCTGTGGCTCGGCCCCGCGCTCGCCATCGTGGTGATGGTGTGGGTCGTGCGGCCGTTCCAGAAGGTCGCGCCCGCGATGGGCCCAGAGCCGCTGATTCGGTTCGCCATGGTGGCGTCGTGGGCCTTCGGGCTCGCGGGCGCCGTGTTGATGACGTGGCAGGCGCTCGCGCTCGTCGGCGTCACGCAGCCGCCGCTGCTCCGTGATGCGGCGAGGCACGCGTTCACGCTCGGGTTCGGACAGCTCGGTGTGCTCGCCTTCGCGGGAAGAATGGTGCCCGGCTTCGAGGGCGTTCGGCTGCCTTCGCGAGGCATCTTCGACGCGGGCATTCTCTTCGTGACGGCCAGCGCGGGGCTGCGGCTGCTCAGCGTCTTCGGCCCTTCGCGTGGCGCGCTCGTGGCGTCGGGCGTCTCGGGCCCGCTCGCGCTCGTCGGCGTCTGTCTCGTGAGCTGGTGTCTGGTGCGGGCGCTGCGCGGTGGTGCGGCGCTGCGTCGCGAGCTCGAGACCAGCCGCGCCGCCGTCACCGTTCGGCTGGTGGAGGCCTGATGGCGCGCGCGTGGGTGAAGGGCCCCGAAGCGACGTCTTCTGACGTGCGGCTGCTGCGCTGGCTCTCGGAGCACGAAGGCGACGCCCGGCCGTGGCTCACCTTTCATCAAGGCGCGACGCCCGACGTGCTGCTCTTCTCTGACGCCGCGCCGCTCGCGCGACGGTGGGCGAAGGCGCTCTCGGAAGCAGGCGTGACGCGCGGGGACCGCGTGGCCATCTTCGTCCCCAACGGCCGCGACTTCGTCGGCGCGTTCTTCGGCACGCAGTGGCTCGGCGCGACGGCGGTGCCCGTTCCCTGGCCTGCGACGTCACTCGCAGCCGACCTGCCCGCGAGCGCGAAGCTGTTGCTCGAGACGTGTCGCGCGAAGGTGGTGTGCGCTCCCGGTCGTGCAGAGGGCCTGGGGTGGACGGTGCTCTCGGCGCCCTCGGAGGTCGAGTTCGACGCGCCGCCCGTCGATGGCGAGGCTGCCTTCATTCAGTTCTCGTCGGGCAGCACCGGCCGGCCCCGTGGAGCCGTCATCGGCCCCCGCGCCGCCGCGCTCTCGGCGCAGGTGATGGCCGAAGGGCTGCATCTCACCTCGAGCGACATCGGCGTCTCGTGGCTGCCGTTCTTTCACGACATGGGCCTCGTCGGCGTGGTGCTCACCTCGCTGGCCGCTGGCTTTCCCGTGCACGTGCTGCAACCCGGAGAGTTCCTGCTGCGGCCGGCGCGCTGGCTCGAGCTGTGTTCCCGCGTGGGCGCGACGATGACGGTGGCGCCGAATTTTGCGTACGAGCTGGTGCTGCGCCGCGTGCGTCACCCGAAAGACCTCGACCTCTCGCCGCTGCGCTCGATGTTGAACGGCTCCGAGCCGGTGCATCGCGCGACCATCGAGCGCTTCGAAGCTGCGTTCGCGCCAGTCGGGCTTCGCAAGGGTGTCGTGTTGCCGGTGTACGGGCTCGCCGAGAACGTGCTCGGCGTCGCGTTTCAACCGCAGGGCGCTCCTGATGCCGACCTCGCGCTCGAGGGCCGCGTGGTGCCGAGCTGTGGTGGCCCGCTGCGCGGTCTCGAGGTCG
The DNA here is from genome assembly GCA_016879935.1 of Archangiaceae bacterium. Lineage (GTDB taxonomy): Bacteria > Myxococcota > Myxococcia > Myxococcales > Myxococcaceae > Xiheimicrobium. The sequence continues at coordinate 48,423 of JAACJQ010000219.1, forward strand.
CGATTCGCAACGAAGCGGGAGACGTCGTCGGCGAGGGCCAGGAAGGCGAAGTCACCGTGCGTGGGCCGACGTTGATGTCGGGCTACTTCGACGACCCCGAGTCGACCGCGCGTGCGCTGCGCGATGGCTGGTTGTTCACGGGAGACCGCGGCGTGCTGGTGAACGGCCGCCTGCACCTGACCGGTCGCGAGAAGGAACTCATCATCAAGATGGGCCGCAAGTTCCACCCGGCCGACATCGAGCGCATCGTGACCGACGTCGCCGACCCGCCGCCGAACGGGATGGTCGCCTTCTCGGTGGATGATCAATCGACGAACCAGGAAGCGCTGGTGGTCGTCGTCGAGCAGCGCCGTGCGTCGGAGACCGGCCTCGTCGACCGCATTCGTGGACGGGTGAGCGCAGAACTCGGCGTGATGGTCGACCGCATCGAGCTCGTCGGCGCCGGCGCGTTGCCTCGCACCACGAGCGGAAAGCTGCGGCGCAAGGAATGTACGGCGCGCTTCGCGAAGGCGGCGGCTCCGTGAGAGATGCCACGGGGCTCAGCGGCGAGTCGCGTCGCGAACGCAACATGCATCCGGCGGGAGCACCCGCTGAGACGAGCGCTGCCTCGCAGCGCGGCTCGCGTCGCGAACTCAACGTGCACCTGGCGGGAGGACGCGCCGAGACGAGTGTTCCCTCGCAGCGCGGCTCGCGTCGCGAACCACCTGGCCGGATCAATCCAGGAGACGAGCGCTGCCTCGGAGCGCGGCTCGCGTCGCGAACACAACGTGCACCTGGCCGCATCACCCGCAGAGACGAGCGCTGCCTCGGCGTGCGGCTCGCGTCGCGAGGCCCGCGCCACGGCGCGCGCGGAGAGGCGACTCGATGAGTGACGCCGTGGCGGCTCCCGTCAGCAGTCGACCGCCCGCGCTCGTGCTCGGCGCCGCCGGATTCCTCGGGCTCAACCTCGTCGACGCCCTGGTCGCCGATGGCCAGCAACCACGCTGTGGCCGCCGCGCACGCACGAACGTGCTGGCGCTTCGTCAACGCAAGGTGCCGCTGGTGCAGGCCGACTTCGACGCGCCCGAGACGCTGCGCGAGGCGATGAAGGGCATCGACGTCGTCTACCACCTCGGTGGGCACTACCCGCGGCTCTCGCTCGACCTCGAGAAGGAGCGCCACATCGGGCTCACCCGCCTCGAGCGCGTGCTCGACGCCGCCGCCGAGACGGGCGTGCGCCGGCTCGTCTACGTCTCGTCGACCGCCACCGTCGCGCCTCGCACCGACGGCAGCGGCTCGACCGAGGTCGACCTCTTCGACACGCCGCCGACGTGGGGCGCGTACCACGACCTCAAGTGGCACCTCGAAGCGCGCGCGTTGGCCGAGAAGCGATGGGAGGTCGTCGTCGCGTGCCCCGGAGCGTGCCTCGGCCCGTGGGACCTGCGGATGGGCACCTCGACGATGCTGGTCGGGCTCGCGCGCGGCCTCGACGTTCCCCACCCTGATGGCCTCGTGAGCTGGGTCGACGCGCGTGACGTCGCGAAGGGGCTGCTCGCGCTCGGCACCATGACGGACCCGCCGCGCCGCGTGCTGCTCTCGGCCGAGAGCATTCGGCTGCAGTCGCTGCTCGAAGTGGCGGCGGCGTTCTACGGCGTCACCGCTCCGCCCGCGCTGAGTGACGCCGAAGCCCTCGCGTTCGCCGACGCCGAAGAGCACCGCGCAGCCGAAGGTGGCCCGCGTGCCCGGCTCGCGCGCGAGCTCGTCGACCTCATCATTCACGGCCCGTTCATCGACGCCACACGGAGCCGTCACCAGCTCGGCGTCACCTACCGCCCCCTCGACGAGACGCTGCGCGACTTCGACGCGTGGGCTCGCCGCGTTCGTTTCATCCCCACGAAGTCGACCCAGGAAGCCGCCCCATGACCCAGCCCACCATCGAGACCCGCGTCATTCACCTCATCTCGCAGCTCGTTCCCGTGAAGTCGCAAGACATCAAGCCCGAGCAGCGGCTGCGTGACGACCTCGGCATGGACTCGGTCTCGTCGATGGAGCTGCTGTCGATGCTGGCCGAAGACTTCGAGCTCGACGTCGGCGTCGAAGACGTGGCCGACGTGCACACCGTCGCGCAGACCATCGAGCTGGTGAAGGTGTTCCTCGCGAAGAAGGCGGCGTGAGATGCCTTCCGACGTCGTCGTCGCGCTGACCGAGCAGACCCGCCGGTACTGCGCCAAAGAGGTGAACGCGCAGGCCATCGACGCGGCTGCGAAGATTCCACGACACGTGCTCGAGGGGCTGGCCGAGCTGGGCCTCTTCGGCATCACGTTGCCCGAGGCGCACGGCGGCGCGGGCTTGACCCTCTCCGATGCGTGTCACGTCGTCGACGAGCTCGCGCGCTTCGACCGCTCCGTCGCGGTGTCGGTGGGCCTGCACCTCGGCCTCGGCACACGCGGTCTCGTGCGGTACGGCTCGGCGGGCCAGCACGTGCAGTGGCTCCCGTCGCTGGCGACCGGCCAGACCATCGCGGCGTTCTCGACGACCGAACCCGGCGCGGGCAGCGACCTCTCGACGCTGCGCACGGTGGCCACCGAGAAGGGCGAGCAGCTGAGCGTCACCGGCGAGAAGAGCTACGTCACCAACGGTGCCTTCGCGGGCCTCTTCACGGTGGCGGTCTCGACGCCGGGCCTCGGTGGAGCGCAGCGCGGCCAGAGCCTCGTGCTCGTCGAACCGAAAGACCGCGGCTTCACCGTGCAGCGCGAGGAGCACAAGCTGGGCCTCAAGGGCTCCTCCACCACGGGGCTGCTCTTCGAAGACGCGCAGCTGCCGCGCGAACGCCTGCTCGGCGAGCCCGGCCAGGGCGCGCGCATGCTCTCGCACATTCTCTCGTGGGGCCGCACGCTGATGTCGGCCGGCTGTTGTGGCGCGGCGGCGTACGCCATCGACAAGGCGACCGAGCACACGACGCAGCGCACGCAGTTCGGCCGGCCCCTCTTCGCGCTCGACGTCGTGAAGGAGCGGCTCGCCCGACTCCGCGCGCGTCACTTCGCGATGGAGGCGCTGGTTCAGGCGACGGCGAAGAAGGAGCAGGACGAGGCGCTGGCCGTGAGCTCGCTCGCAGCGAAGGTCTTCTGCTCCGAAGGCGCCGGCTGGGTCGCCGACGAAGCGGTGCAACTGCACGGCGCCCTGGGCTTCATCGAAGACACGGGCCTGGCGCTGGTGCTGCGCGACGTTCGTGTCACACGCATCTTCGAAGGCGCCAACGACGTGCTCCTCACTCACCTCGGCACGAGCGAGCTGGCGCGGCGGGCGCAAGAAGGCCCGCAGCACTCCATCAACGAGCTCGAGAGCGCCCTGGCCGACTTCGCGCAATCCTTGTCATCGAAATACAAGCTGCGCGTCTTCCGAGCGCCGCGGCTGTTGCATGCATTGGGCGTCGCCACCGAATGGGTGATGGCGTCGCGCGCCGCGACCGACCGCGCCCACGAGTCTCAGTCGGCCACGCACCTCGCGATGGCGCGCCTCATCGAGCAGGAAGCCCGCGTGGTGGTCGCGCAGGCCGCAGCGGTGTCAGTAGATGATTCCCTCTTCCACCAGGTGCTCGGCCTCGAGCGCCCCGGAGCCACGTCATGAAGGTGTTGTTCGTCTACCCGCGCTTCCAGCGCCACGCCCAGGCCCACCCCGAGCTGCTCGAGTACGTGCCGATGAACGAGTACCTCGGCTCCCCGTCGCTGGGCATCGCCGCGCTCGCCGCCATTCTGCCGCCGCACTGGGAGATGGAGTTCCGCGACGACCGCCTGCAAGACGCCGCGCGCCCCACCGACGCCGACCTCGTCGCGTTGTCGTTCTTCACGGCCGCGGCGTCTCGTGGCCTCGAGCTGGCCGACTACTTCCGCACGCAGGGCAAGCCGACGGTGGCGGGCGGGCTCTTCACCACTGCGATGCCCGAGGTGGTGATGCAGCACGCCGACGCGGTGGTGGTCGGCGAAGGTGAAGGCGCCTGGCTGCAGCTGCTGAAGGACTTCGAGGCCGGCGGGCTCCAGCGCCGCTACGAGCGCGTGCCGGTCGATTTGACCGCGCTCCCGCCGCCGAAGGTCTCGCTGTACATCGATGGAGAAGGCCCTGCCTTTCACCCCGACGACTACCCGGTACAGCTCTCGCGTGGCTGCCCGCTGAATTGCCACTCGTGCATTCTGCCGGTGTCGATGACGAAGCAGCTGCGTGAGTTCACGCTCTCGCAGGTCGTCACACAGCTCGAGCAGCTCGGCTCGAAGGGCAAACGCGCCTGCCTCACGGAAGACACCTCGTGGCTGCCCGGCAAGGGCAACCGGTTGCTCGAGTCGCTCTTCGACCACCTCATCGCCGAGGGGAAAGAAGCGACCGTCAGCTACGTGGGCATCTCGATGCCGATGATTCTGGCGACGCCGCTGGCGCTCCTGAAGAAGGCGCGGCGCGCGGGCGTGAAGATGTTCTACCTCGTCGGCGGCTTCGACCCGGTGACGATGAAGGCCTTCACCGGCAGAGACCCGGTGCAGCTCGACCGCGCGTACAAGGCCATCGCGAAGTGCTTCGAGGCCGACATCGAGCCGTACACCTCGTTCCTCTTCGGGCAGGACGACGACGACGTGGGCACCGTCGACCGCATGCTCGAGTTCGCGAAGAAGTCGGGCATTCGAAAGGCCGAGTTCGCCATCTTCACGCCCTACCCCGGCACGCCCAGCTTCAAGCGGCTCGAGGCCGAGGGCCGAATCCTCACGAGGGAGTGGCGCAAGTACAACGACGCGAACTGCGTCTACCAGCCGAAGCAGATGACGCCCGAGCAGGTGACGCAGGGCTACCTGCGGCTGTGGCGCGAGTTCTACGCCGACAAGGGCTACTTCCAGGACCGCTGCCACGACGAGCGAACGATTCAGTTCTGAAGAACGAGGGGGGCTGCCGTGCACGTCGTCGTCATCGGCGCAGGCATCGCAGGGTTGTCGACGGCGCTCGGGCTCGCGCGCGCGGGCGTTCGGGTGACGGTGCTCGAGCGCGGTGACACGGTGTTCTCGGGAGCCTCGGGGCTGAACGCAGCCATCTACCGCCCCCTCGAAGACGACGCGGTGATGACGTCGTTCGCGCAGCGCAACGCGCGCCTGCTCGACGAGCTGCTGGGGCACCGCACGGCCTGGCTCGACGCGCGAGGGCTGGTGCTCGCGGGAGACACGAAGGTGGTGCGGCGGCTGGCGGCCGAGGCAGCCAGGGCCGGGCTCGTGGCGCAGCCCTGGGCCACCGTCGGCGAGCGGGTGGAGGTGCTCGACGGCGGCTCGGCAGAGGCGGGGCTGTGGCTCGCGGCGGGCGGCGTGATGGACCTGCATCGCATCGCACGGGCGCTCGAGCTCGCCTGCCGGAAGCTGGGTGTCGAGTTCCGCTTCGGTGTCGAGGTGACGGGGCTCTCGTCGTTCCGTGGCGCGCGGTGGGCGCTGACGACGAAGGGCGCTCCCGAGCAGCTCGGCGACGCCGTGGTGCTCGCCGCGGGTGCGCAGGCAGGCAGGCTCGCCGCGATGGCGGGCTCGAAGGTCGGAGTGACGTCGTACCGAAGAACGCTGGCGTTGCTCGAGCCAGCCAGCCGCCTTCACGTGCGCCAGGTCGTCTGGGACGTCTCGACGCAGGTCTACCTGCGCGAGGAGTCAGGCGGCGTGCTCGCCTCACCGTGTGAAGAAGTGGCCACCGAGCCGAACGTGACGCCCACGGTCGACCAGCACGCGCTCGCGATGCTGGCCGAGAAGCTGGCCGTCGTGACGCCCGCGCTCGCCAACGCCGGCGTTCGACGTGCCTGGGCTGGCCTGCGCACGTTCTCGTTCGACCGGCTGCCCCTCATCGGCGCCGACCCGCAGGTGGCAGGGTTGTACTGGTGTACAGGGTTTGGTGGCGCGGGCATGACGACGGGCCTCGCGCTCGGCGCTGCCGCAGCCAGGGCCGTGCTCGGTGGCAGAACGTCGAAGGCGATTGCCGCGCGGACGGCTCCGCTGACGGCTGCACGACTCGCCTGACAGACCGAGCCACATTGCCTACACAGCGGCCATGAAGTTCTTCGGAGCGACGCTGGTCTTCATCGCCGAGCTCGGCATGCTCGCGGGCCTCGGTCGTTGGGCGTGGTCGCGCGCTCCGGGCCTTTGGGGAGGGCTGCTGGCCCTCGGGGTGTGTCTCGTCGTCGGGGCAGTCTGGGGCGTCTTTCTGTCTCCGAAAGCGCGCTGGCCGATTCGCTCGTTCGCGCTGACGACCACGCTTCGACTGGCGCTGTTGCTGGGTGGAGCCGCGGCGGCCTGGTTCGCTCAGGTCGAGTGGCTGGGCGTCGCGACGGCGCTCCTGGCGACGGTGGGCACGGCGCTGGCTGGCCGCACCGCGACGGAGCGAGCGCCGGGCGTGGGCTGATCGCCTTCGACGCAAAATCGCGCCGCGAGCTTCCGTCGGGAAGACGAGGACTCACTCCTCACTCATTCCCCAAAGGACCCCCTCATGAAGCGCGTGTTGTCGTCTCTCGTCATTCTCGTCGGCTTGCAGGCGTGTGTGCTCCGCCTGCCTGGCATCTCCATCGGCACCCAGGGGGTCTCGACCCCGTCGTCCACCGGCCGCTCGAGCGTCGCCAGCACCGGCTCGACGTCGAGCAGCAGCCAGGGCTCGAGCTCGTCGAGCGCGCCCGCGGCCAGGCCCAACTCCATCTGGGCCACCAGCTCGGACGAGGCGTTCGCGGCCATGCTCGCGCCGGAGTACCTGGGCACGCTGCACGAAATCACCGCGCTCGAGAAGAAGCCGGCCGGCACCGTCGCCGTCGGGAAGATGGGCTTCGAGCCCGGCGACGTGAGCGAAGTGGAGCGCCGTGAAGAGGCGCTGCGGTGGAAGAAGTTCCCCGGCTCGAACGACCTCGACGTCGCGGTGTGCAAGGCCGTCTTCGTCGAGCACGACGGGCTGCCCGAGACCGACGAAGACGTGAAGCGCCTGTGCAAGGACGGCCGCTTCGCCGGCTCCGAAGCGCTCGTCTACTGGGCGAAGGGCTACGTGAAGTTCGAGATGCTCGTCGAGCAGGTGAAAGACGCGGCCAAGGCGAAGGCGCTGCGCACCGAGTTCGCGCGCCGGGCCGGCTGGAAGCGTGAGGGCTTTCGCGTGCACGACTCGTCGCGCTGGGCCTCGCGCCTCGTCGAGGTGCCGATGACGGAGTGGACGTACCGCACGCTGCGCTTCGCCAGCACCTACGCGAAGAAGCACGGCCTCGACGCTGCGGTGCTGGCCGACCTCGACAAGGCGATGGCCTCGGTCGCTCGCACCGAGTGCGTCATGCGCCCCGGCATCTTCGTGAAGCAGTACGAGGGCGGTTCGACCTACGGCGCGCCGTACTTCGACTACCCCGACTACCGTGAAGCGACCGTCGTCGACTGCAAGAAGGTGAAGGGCCTCGTGACGGCCGCGGGCGACAAGAAGGCGCTGCCCGACCTCAAGCCCATCGTCGGCACCAAGTGGCTGGCGGTGCAGCCCAAGGGGGGGTGGAAGGTGAACCGCAACGACCTCGGCGTCATCTTGAACCAGTGGCAAGACGCCGACGCGTACTGGGAGCGTGAAGTCGCCTACCGCTGAAGAACCCTCAGCGTGGTGCAGACCTTCGCGGGCGGCGTGGAGCACACGTCGCCCGCGAAACGTTTGAAGCCGACGCGCCGTGCACGCTGCGGAAGACGACCACGGTGTCAGCGCCCTCTCGTCGACTTCATCGCGTGCTGGAGCGCCTCGACGTACTTCGGGTTCTTCGGCGCCAGCTTCACGGCCTGACGGAAGGCCGCTTCGGCGTCGGCCGAGCGCCCCAGCACCATCGCCAGGTCGCCCCGCCACACGTGGGCCTCTTCACACGTCGGCTCCTGCTCGCAGGCGCGGCCCAGCAACTCGAGACACGCCTCGGCACCGCTCGGCTCAGACTGGTACTTCGCCCACGCCAGCCACGCGAGGAAGCGCCCACGCGGCTCGATGTCGAGCGCGTACTGGAAGTGCTCGATGGCGGAGCGTGTGTTGCCCGCCGCGAGCCGCCGGCGCCCTTCGTCGAACTGCGACTGTGCATCGAGCAGGTGGGTGCGAATCTTCACCGCCTCGGCCGCGGCCTTCTGCTTCAGCGCAGCCGGCGTCTTCGAGTCTCGCGCGGCCCGCCGGTCGCGGTGCTGCTGCCACGTCTCGGGCTCGCTCAGCGCACCGAAGGCCTTCGCGTAGGCCAGCTGCAGCGCCTCGGCGCGCGTCCTCGCCTCCACGCTCTTGAAGCGCACCGGGGCCAGCGCGTTCGCCTTCGTCAGAAACGCGCGCTGCAACGCCACGCCCTGCGTGTCGACGTCGACGCCGAGCACCTCGAAGGCGTCTCTGCTGCGAAACGAGAGGAACTCCGAGACGAGCAGGTTCTGAGCGGCCTCGTCATCGTCGAGAAACGGCAGGCCGTCGCTCGTCTTCGAGGTCGCCACTGGCTCCAGCTGCGGCACGGGCGTCGGGCGTGAGCGCACGGGCATGGCAGCGATGGCTTCGGCGGTGTCGATGAACTCGAGCAACCGCAGGGCGTAGAGCCGGCGGTGCACCTCTTCCACTGTGAGGCCCGGCAGGGCACACAGCTCGGCCACCGTCGCTTTGCGCTTGATGGCCTGCAGCAGCCGGGTCTCCTTCGCCGACAGCTTGAGCTCGTCCTGCACGCTCGGCGCGTCGGGGAGCATGCCGAACACCGCGGTCGGCGGCGTGGCGAGCTGGGCCTCGAGCGCGCTCACCGGCAGGTGCTGGCAGCCCGTGAAGATGAGCTGCATCGGGTTGATGCGCACCGGCGCTTCCTGGTCTTCGGCGGGCGAGAGCTTCCATGTCGCGTCGCTCCAGCGAAACGCGTCGAGCAGGCTGCGGCCCAGCGTCGCCTGCAGGTGCTTGAAGAGGTCGAAGGCCGACAGCAGCTGCTTCTCGAGCAGCCACGCCTGCAACGACTTGCCTGCAGCCGCACTCTCGCCCAGCGCCGCGTGGTGCTGCGCCTCGGTGAGCTTGCCCTTCTCGACGAGCGAGGGCCCGAGCGTCTCGTGCAGCAGGTTCGACTCGCAGCCGACCGGCACGCCGCCTTCGAAAAACACCCGCTTCTCGAGGTTGCGCAGCTTCAGCTCGAGGGTGGCGTGGCGCTCCTCGACGAGCAGCGCGTGCAGCAGCAACGGGAGGGGCGTCTCGAGGAGCGTGCCGGACTTCTGGCGGAGCACCTCACGGCGAGCGGGGAACATGCGGGCCCGCTGACCAAAACCTGAAACAGGTCAGGGGTCGAGCAAGCGGTGCTACTCGCTCTTCGGCTCGGCAGGCTTCGAGCGCTTGCGCGGGGCTGGCGCGGTCGGCACGTGCGGCGGTGAAGCGATGGCCTCGAGGCGCACGCGGTCGTTGACGGTGATGTGGCGGCCCACGGTGATGATGCCGTCTTTCGTGAGCGCGCCCAGACAGCGCGACATCGTCTCGGGGCGAATGCCCAGCATCGACGCCACGTGCCGCTTCGAGAACGGGCCGCGCTGGCCGCTGGCGACGACCTCGGAGTGCTCGAGGATGAAGCGCGCGACTCGCGACAGCGCAGTGCCAGAGCGGCCGGACGACTCCTCGCTGCGGCGGTCGAGCTCTTCGAGGAGCAGCGGCACCATCGCGGCGGTCAGCTCGGCGTACTGCGGCGTGCCTCCATCGGTGCCCATCTGCACGCGCAACATCACCGGGTCGGCGGAGCACAACGACGCGTCAGTCACCACCTCGGCACGCGCGCGCGCTGGTTTGCCCTGAATCGCTTCGATGCCGAGCAACGAGCGCGGCCCACGAACGCCGTTCCACCAGTGCCCACCTTCGGCGTCGGTGGCGGTCAACGCGACGGTGCCGCTCTGCACGAACATCACCTCGGGAGGCACTTCTCCCTGCTCCCACAGGCGTTCGCCTGCGCGAACCTTGCGGGGAACGAAGGCACATCTGCCCCCGGCATGCAGGGGACAGGAGGCGCACGAATCGACCGGTTTCTCGAACATGATGTTGATCAGTTCACTCCTCGTGCCAGCCAGTGCGCTCCGGGCGCTGCGTTGCGCTCGGTCAAGCCATGGCCTGCTTCGTCGTGAGCAGCCCTCGATTCGGCGCACACCATCGAAAACTTGTGGTGACAGCGGCCTGATCAGCACGAGCCGCCACGAGAGGAGCGCTGATGCGCAGGCGACCTCCCATCGCCCACCATGAGCGCCGGTTGCAATCCTTGCGTTCGTGGACCAGGTGATGCGCGAAGCGCGCGCTCGCGACGGCGGGCGTGCTGGGGTTCAACGCTGCCATGTTCGTCGACCATCAGGGCAAGGCGCTGACGTTCAAAGTGACGGTGCGTGGCGAGCGCGTCGACGCGTGGTTCCTTTCGGTCGCGAAGGCCGTCGGCATCACCAGCGCCCCCGATGAAGCGGGCGAGCTGTTGATGCTGCCCCTCTCGTTGGGCGACGTGAAGGGCTGGCAGGTCGAGTTCCACTTCTACGCGACGACTTCGAGCTTCCCAGGCGCACGGCTGCTGACTCTCAAGAGCGCCGACGCCGTGGTCGAACTGTTCGACGGCGTGAGCGCACCAGCGCGAGCGGCGCGCGTGGCCTCGCTGAGGCAGGACCTCGGCACCTTCGGGTGCGACGCCGAGACGTTCCCGCGCTTCGCGGCCTCAGCCGAGCCGGTCGCCGGGTTCGACCACTCCGACCCCGCGGAAGGCCCGATGGCGCTCGTGAAGAAGGTCAGCCGGCGGTTGCTCACCGACGCGCGCGAGCAGCTCGGCTCGTGACTCACAGCTTCGTGTCGATGCTCACCGTCGCCATCACGGCGCTCGTCGACTTCACGGTGAACGTCGTCTTCCAGTCGCCGAGCATCGAGTAGTTCACGACGCCCTCGTAGCGGCCGGGGCCTTTGAGCGTCGGCGCCACGTTGTTCGACGAGCCGGGCCCGTGCGCGGGCATCTCGGGCACCATCTCGAGCGTCGCGTCGTCGAACGCGGGGAACGTCATCATGTCCTGCATGCGGTGGAGCGTGACGACGACGGGGTTGAGGCCCACCTTCAGCGCTTCGGGGTACGAGACGCTCATCACGTACTTCGCGTCACCCACGACGAAGCTGCGAGCCAGCCCTGAGTCGCCGACGGCCAACGCGTCGAAGGTGAGCTTCGACTCGACACCGCCACGCACGACCTTCGCGCTCAACGACCAGGTGCCCATGTCGGCGCTCGGCATCTGAAAGACGAGCTGCCCGCGGTACACGCCGTTGCCCTCGTGCACCACGTCACCGACGACGGGGCACGCGTGCGACTTCGTCGGCATCGTCATCAGGGGCTGCAGCGTCACCGCGGCGTCGGTGACGGGCTGGCCGTGGTCTTTCAACGTGAGCCAGACGGTCGTGAGTCCCGTGCCCAATGACGCCGTCGAGGCGAGCTCGGCGTCGAAGGGAGCCACGCTGGTGGTGGCGAGCACGAGGCGCGCGGGCGGCTGCTGGGTGACGACCTCGGGGCCACAGGCCGCGAGCGCGAGGAGAGACGAGACGAGGCTGAAACGGCGCATGAATGGTGCTCCTTGTTCAATGAACGGCACTGCAGTGCTGCGGCTCGGGGGTGAAGAGGTGACGCGTGATGGTGCAGCCCCACGTCGGGGTGCGCGCGGCGAAGCTCGAGCCACCGAGCACGCCGTCGAGCGCGCGCTCGAGCCAGGGCTCGCGGTCATCGGCGCCGACGTCGCGCTCGTTGTCGACCCAGCCGGTGAAGCGCACGGCGCCCGTGCGGTCGAGCACCGCTGCAGTCGGCGTGCTGCGCGCGTTCACCAGCGCGGCGATGGCGCCCGTGTCGTCGCGGTAGAGCGGCACCGTCACGCCGCGTTCGTTCGCCACGCGAAGCACGTCGTCGAACGACTCACCGGCGTTGCTCGAGACGGCGAGGACCTGCACGCGCGGCCTCGAGCGGAGCGCCTCGACGCGGGCCTGATAGCGGCGAACGCACGGGCAGCCGGCGCTCCAGAAGACGAGCACGGTCGCGTCGGCCTTCTGCGTGAGCGACTCGAGCGTGACGACCTCTCCCGTCGCAGAACGCAGCGTGAGCGACGGGACGGTGCGCACCGTCTGCCGCGCGCCCGCGCAGGCGCTGACAAGACACAACAGCGCAACTCTAGAAATGGCCATAGCGACCTCCGAGGCTGACGCCGAGCCGCGCGTCACGGTTCTGCCCGACGCCGGAAGGCCACACGCTCGTCGAGAGCGCGGTCACGAGCGTGAAGTGCGGGGCCACCCGCCACGAGAGTGAGGTGACGAGCGACGGAACGAAGCCAGCCGACGACGGCACGACCTCTCCATCGAGGCTCAGCGGCGCCTCCCACTCGAACTGCGCCGACACCGCGAGCACCAGCTTGTCGGGCACGACCTCTCGCCCGCCCGAGAGCGCCGTCTGCACCACCGGCCCGAACCACTGCGTCGCGTGCGTGTCGGTGCGAACGAACGGAGCGAACACGCTCACGCCGGCGTCGACGCGCACGTACCAGGGCAGCCACGTGTACTCGCTCTCGAGCGCGAGCGAGGCGCCCCACGCGCCACGACCGGTCGCCCCTGCACCGAGCGGCGCGAAGCCCTGCTCTGCCCGCCGGCCCGTCGGCGCCAGCACTCCGAGCGTGAAACCGAGCGAGGGCAGGCGCTCGAACTCACCCAGCGAGATGGCCTCGAGCCGAACGCCAGCGCCCACGTCACCGAGCCCGCCGACGACCTGGCTGGTGGCTTGCGACTCGCGGTCGTTGACGAGCACCGGCACACGCGCCTGCACCTGCACCCGCTCGGAGAGACGAAGAATGGCCCACGGCTCGAGCCGCGTGATTCCGTCCTGAAACGCAGTGCCGGTGACGCGGTACGCGCGCTGCGGGTCGTACTGGCCGACGATGCGCGCGTGCCCGGTCTGCACGCCGACCGCGAAGTCTTCCCACACGAGCAGGCGGCCCACGCCGAACGACGTCGCCGACATGCAGCAGGCCGCCGCGCTCGCACCAGAGGGAAGAAGCAGCAACGACAGGCCGACGAGCGCTCGGAGCATCGCCGACACCCTCTGCGATGCGCGTGCCCGACACCCTGCGACACAGCGCCGCAGTCAAAGCCGTCAGAAGCACGGGGAATCGATGGTTTCGGCCCAGCCTGATGCGACCACGTTCCGGCGCGTTTCAGAGTGAATCACCGGAGACGAGCTTCGGCGCGAGGTGGACGAGCGTGACGGGCCAGACCGACCGTCGCCAGCGCCGAACCCACGCTGCCAGGCCCAAAGCCGAACCAGTCCTTCGGCGGCCAAGGTCGGCCCGGGGCCCGCACGGGGCATGTCTTCACTCACACGAGTGGGCCGGTTCGCAGGCCTCAGGGCTCCTGTGGTTCTGGAGGGGTGATCATGACGCGACTGACGTGGCTTGCCGTCTTCGTGATGTGCGGGTGCCAGGGCCAACCGGTGCTCGAGGTGTCGCTCGGCGGCAAGGCGTTCGAGGTGAAAGACGCCGTCTTCTTCTCGGTGGTGCACCACTTCGGCCCACCGACGACGTTCGTCGTCTTCGGCGACCAGCCGGGGCTGTGCCGGGCCTTCGAAGACCCGCGCAACGTCTGCAACGCCCGCATCGACCCCCACGTGCGCGACGGCCTCTTCGGCGCCCTCTCGAGGCCCGTCGACCTGACGAGGCCCCTCGGCTGGCTGGTGTTGCGGAGCGCGACCGAAGGTCCGGCGACCGTCGTGAAGGACGACCTGGAGCTGAGTACCCCGGGCGCGACGCTCACCGAAGGGCCGGGCTCGGTGCTGCACGCGGCGAAGAACCACGCCGTCATCGAGCAGCTCGTCGCGGGAGACGCTGCCATCGTCTCGTTCGAGAGCGAGCTCGACGACGGGCGGGCCTTTCGGGGACGCGTCGAGGCGGGCTGGTGCCCGGCCCTCGACATGGTTCGTCGCCACACCAGGCTCGAGCGGCCCGCAGGCACGTCGGGCAGCTTCAGCTACGACGACACGCAGCGAATGATCGGCCGATTCGAGCGCTCCGAATGTGAGGGAGAGACCATCGAGAGTCAGTGCCGCGGAGACGCGACGGGCGTCACGTGCACCTGCGTTCGCGACGGCGTCACCTCGACCTGCGCGGGCACGTCCGACGCCAACAGGAGCCTCGTCTCATGCTGCAACCTTCGCTTCGGCATCTGAGCCCGGCGCCGCGACGACGACCGCCACGAACCACCACGCCAGCACCAGCGTGCCACCCAGCGCCGAGACCTCCATCGTCCAGCGCGTGACGTCGAGGGCCTGCAGCACCAGCGGCAGCGTGAGCAGCCCGACCGCGACGAAGCCCGCTGTCACCGCGAACGGAGAGCTCGACCACCGCTCGCGGGTGAGGCTCAGCAGCACCGGCCCCAGCACCAGAAAGTGGAGTGCGCCCAGCACCGCGGCCCGCACATTGGGAACGAGGCCGAGCGCCATCGCCAGCAGGCCCGCACCGACCGTCGCCCGCGACGCGCGCAACACGAGCGGCACCGAGCGCTCGCGCCAGACCGAGAGGAAGAAGAGCGCGTAGACCGCGAGGCCGAGCCGGGTGAGCGTCGATGGCCACACGCCGAGCGCTGCCGCGCTGGCGAGCCCTGCGATGGTGAGCACCGGTGCTGGCCACGCACGTGCGCCGATGGCCGCCAGCGCTGACGGCGCGACGACGACCAGCAGCAGGGCCGAGAGAAACGTGGCGACCAGGTGCTGCGCGAAGGGCGGGTCTCTTCGCAACGTGAGGGCGATGAAGGGCACGCACGCCATCGCCGCGACGATGCCGAACGGTACGAGCGCGAGCGGGTCGTCGAGCCGCAGCACGCGATGCCTCAGCCCGAAGGCACCGTGCAACCACAGCGCGCCAACGACGGTGCTGCCGATGATGGCCTCGACGCCGTAGCCCGCGCGCAGAAAGCCGAAGACCGCCAGCGCCGTCGCAGCGCCGTACACCACCATCACCCGCGGACCCGGTGCAGGCGCGCCCGCGTTTCGCCACGCCACGAACGCGAGGGGAAACAGCACGCCGTATGCGCCGAGGTGGGAGTGCGCGTGCCGCACGTGCGCGAAGTCGAGTGGCAGGGCGAACGCTCCTGCGAGGGCCCAACGCATCCACACGCCGAGCGCGAGCGTCACCAGCAGGGCCACCGAAAGCAGGCGTGTCGGGGTCATGGCATCGAGGGCTCGGGTCGCAGCACGCTCGCCGCGGGTCGCCGGCTCGTGATGATGACCGACACCGCGAACAGCACCAACGAGAGAACGTTCGTCACCGCGCCAGCGACTCGAAGCGGGTGCACGGCCAGCAGGTCTCCGGCGACGCGCGCGACCAGCGCGGCGTGAAGCGCAACCAACGGCACGAAGAGCGCTGCATGAAATGGCACCGACACCCGCGCGACGGCGGGAAGAATGATGGGCGCGTGCGCGAACACCATCGAGAGCACGAACCCGACGAAGAGCGCATGGAGCCCGGCGTCGGCGAGCGGCCCGGCAGGAATGGGCGGCGTGTGCACGAGCAGCGCTCCGGTGACGATGAGCCAGGCGGCTCCGGCGAGCACGCCCAGCGCGGTGAAGCGCGGCAAGCCCGGGAGCTTCACGGTGCGGCGCGCGAGGTCGAAGCGCAGTTGCCAGAGGCCGAGCAACACCAGCGTCGCGCCCATCACGACGCGCAGTCCGAGCATCGAGGCGAGCGCGAGGACGAGGGAGACCACCACCAGCGCGCGGGCGGCCCACGTCGGGGTCGGTGCGAGCCGGGAGAGCTCGAGCCGCTCGGAGACGATGGTGAGCACGAAGAACGCCATCCACCCCGGGGTGACGTCGAAGACCGACGCGCCGCGCGCCCACGCGAAGGTGCCCTCGAGCAACGTGATGGAGCCGAGCAGCATGAGCCAGGTGAAGGCCGCCGATTGCCTGCGAATGATGGCCGCGTTGACGACGAGGGTGAGCGCGACGGCGACGACGAAGAGGCCCGGGGCGAACGAGAGGCGCAGGAGCAACGCGAGCGCTCCCGCGATGCTGACGATGGGAGCGGCCAGCGCCCACGAGCGCCCCAACGCGACGGCACGGTCGAGTGAGATGACCGTGCCGAAGACGCCGAGCACGAAGAAGGGACCATGCTGATCAGCCACCGCGGGCCCGAAGCCGACGGCGAGCCCGAGACGCGCGAGGCCACCAAGAACGGCCGTGAGCGCCGCGCCAGCGACCAGCAGCAACAGACCGCGCCGCACGGTCATCATGCGTTCCTCCCCACGAGGGTGATGATGAGACCACGACGTACCGACCGCACGACCGCGCGCGCGGCAATGACGCCTGGGACCAGGCGGGCAGCGCTCGCGAAGGAAGCCACGGACCCGTGTTGGTCAGCCACCGCATTCCCGAGCCATGGAAGCCGGCGAAGCGCGCGAATCATGCGGGCCACCCGAGCAGCTGCTTTCCGAGCGGCGAGATGCGGTCCGACGTCCACGCGGGCTCCCAGACGAGCTCGACCGTGACGTCATCGACGCCTGCGACGGTGTGGAGCCGCGCCTCTGCGTCGCGCTGAATCTGCTCACCGAGCGGGCACGCGGGCGTCGTCATCGTCAACTGCACCTGCAGCGACGAGCCCACCACCTCGACGCCGTACACGAGCCCGAGGTCGACGATGTTCAGGCCCACCTCGGGGTCGATGACGTCGCGCAACGTCTCGAGCGCCACCGCGCGCAGCCGCTCGCCTTCACTGCTCATGACCGAATCTCGGGAGCAGCACGTGGTTCTCGAGGTGCATCAACGCGAACACGTCGTGCTCGAGCCACTTCAGCTCGGAGAAGAGCGTGCGGTAGCTGTTGCAGGCCCAGTCCGGCGGCTCGAAGTCGTTCGCGGCTTCACGAACGCGCTCGAGCAGCACGCGCACGCCATGGTGGTCGTTCTTCGCCTCCGTGAGCAGCCCCGCGGCGGGCCCTCCAGCGAGCATCGCGGGGAACAGCTGCGTCGACTCTGCCTCCAGATGTGACAGCAACGCGGCCGTCAGCTCGCTGAGCCGCGCATCGAGGTCGACGAGCGACGGGCTCCGGTCGCCGTGCACACGCTTCACCTTCGCGGCGAGGGCGCGCACGAACGGCAGCGTTCGCTGGAGCGGGTCGTGGAAGTGCGTACGCGCCCGCTCCACGAGCTCCGTGGTGTCGAGCGCGCGCAGGTCGGGTTGACCGTCTTCAGGGAGCCGCTGCTTCATGGCGACCTCGAGCTCTCCCAACACCAGCGACAGGTCGACGCCGCGGGCCTTCGTCGCCTCTTCGAGCGAGAGCTGACCGTTGCAGCAGTAGTCGATGCGGTGCCGCTGCAGCACGGCCGCGCATTCGGAGTGGTCGAGGACGAGACGGGCAATGGGCTGGCTGGAGTCGAGCATGACGTCGCTCACAGCAGCCGGTGTGCCAGCACCCTTCCCTCTGGGCGGGCACTCGCGGGTGTTCAGTTCTGAAACATCGAGGAACAGCGCTACTTGATGAAGTCGCCGAACTCGGGCGGAAAGGCGCCGTCGACGACGTCACCGAAGCCGAAGACGCTGGCCCACCGCAGACACCGGTCTCGCTGCGTCTCGCGGTCACAGGTGCTCGCGAACCGGCGGGCGCTCTCGAGGGACACGCTGGTGCGAGCAGGCGGCCGGAGCGCGAGCGACACCCTCGCCATCGGGTGCGCGGGGTGGGCCTGTTCGCCGCTGTGGCACAACCCGCACGTGGTGCTGGAGGGGATGTAGTCGAGGTGCGCGTAGCCGGCCTCACGCGTGATGGGCGCCGTCACGGGAAACTTGAACTCGGCCTTCAGCGTGCGGCTCGGCGTGACGAGCTCTCCGACCTCGAGCAGGTCTTTGCCGTCACCCGCCGTCACGATGCTGAGCACCGCACCGCCGGTGAAGAGGAACAGCCGCGGGTCTTCGGCGCTGCCGGCGGGCTGGGCGCTGAAGCGGCTCGACGTGGGCACGAGCGAGAGCGGGCGCGGCAGACTCCCGGTGAAGCACGCGACGCTCACCGGCATCGGCAGCGCGTTGATGCGCGCGATGACGTCGTCGACCGATTGTGGCGCCGCACCGCCGATTCGACAGCCCGTGAAGTCGGAGTCGAACCACTGGCCCGCGTCGGGCACCGTCGTCACTGGCGGCCCACAGCCCACGAGCGCGAACGTGATGAGCAGCCACCTCGACACGCCCAAAGCGTAGACGAGGCGTCGAAAGTGAGGTGTTGATCTGCAACAACCGAGCTCCGGAGGTCGTCCATGTGCCGCAACATTCGCCGCCTGCATCACTTCGAGCCCCCTGCGACGGAAGATGAAATCCAGGCGTCGGCGCTGCAGTTCGTCCGCAAGCTGACCGGCATGAACAAGCCGGCGAAGCACAACGAGGTCGCCTTCGAGCGCGCCGTGAAGCAGGTCGTGAAAGTGACGAAAGACCTCTTCGACTCGCTCGAGGTGCACGGCCCGCCGCACACGCGTGAAGAAGAGCTCGCGCGCGCGAAGGTGCGTGGAGAGAAGCGCGAGGCGCAGCTGCGCGCGCGATACGGCGGGAAGCAACCCCGCGCCTGAAGCATCACTTCACCAGCTTCTTCACGGCGCGCGTGGTGCCGATGCCGCAGCCCTGCTTCGGCTTGCAGCCCTTCAGAATCCACAACGAGATGACACCGCTCGTCTCGTCGGCGCGCGCCTTCTCGGCCATCGAGAGCGGCGTGCGGCCCGAGACCGTCTTCGCGTTCACGTCGGCGCCCGCCTCGAGCAGGAGCAGCGCGTAGTCGGCCTGCCGGTGGAACGCGGCCATGTGCAGCGGCGTGAAGCCCTCTTCGTCGGCGACGTTCACGGCGGCCCCCGCGGCGAGCAGCGACTCCATCACCGTGCCGTCGGGGTTGATGGCGGCGAGGTGCAGCGGCGTCGAGCCGCGCACGTTCTTCAGGTTGAGCAGCGAGGGCTCCTTCGCGAGCAGCGCCTTCAGCTGCTCTCCGGTGCCCGTCTTCGCGATGTCGTGAATGCGGTGATTGCCCTGCGTGACGTCGAGGGCGGGCATGTTCTGCGACAGCGCGAGACAGACGAGGGTCGTGAGCATGGGTTCTCTTCAGGGGCACGACGGGTGGAACTCGGGGCGTGGCGCCGAGGGCGGCGCGGCGCCGACGCGGGGCGACGGGTCTGACAGGGTGAGCTCGGGCGACGCGAAGGGCGCGAGGCGCTCGAGAAAGTCGAGCAGCTCGAGCGCCGGAGCGTTGCGGAAGAAGGTGGCCTGCGGCGTCTCCTGCCAGATGCGGTCGGCGAAGGCGTAGATGTCGTGCGGCGTGTCGCCCACGCCGTCGCCGTCGCGGTCGAAGCCCTCGTAGTCGTCCCAGGTGTTGTCTCTCCAATCATTGCCACGCGCGCTCATGGCGGCGCTGACCGTCACCTGCGTCAGATTTCGCTCGAAGCGATTGCCATGAATGACGTGGCCGCCGTTCTCTCCGTAGAAGTCCATGCCCGCGACGTTGTGGGCGAAGCGGTTGCGACTGAACGAGATGATGGCGTCGGGCGAGGTGGGCGAGTTCGTGCGCGCCCCGACGGCGCAGTGAATGACGTCGTTGTCTTCGACGATGGCCTGGCCCGACTCCTTGAAGGTGAGGCCGGTGCCCGAGACGCCGCGCGAGTGCTGCACGACGTTGCGGCGAATGACGACGTCGTTCGAGTACAGCACCGCGATGCCGGTGAGGTTCGAGTCGACGAGGTTGTCTTCGATGACGTTGTGCGGAGCGAAGACCAGCTGCAGCCCGTAGCGCCCGCCCCGAATGCGGTTGTGCGAGATGGAGTTGTCTCTGCAGTTCGCGAGCGTGACGTCACGGGCGTTCACCACGTCGTTGCCGAACACGCGGTTGCCGCTGCCGGTCCACACGCGCACGCCGTCACCGCGCAGGCTGTGGTCTTCGGCCTTCGAGGTGATGACGTTGCCGCAGACGAGCCCGTGCTTCGCGGCCTTCACGAAGACACCGAAGAGCACGTCGTCGAGGGTGCAGCGCTCGACACGCACGTCGTCGGCTTCGACGAGCACCGCTGCGTCCATCGCGTCGTGGCTCGCGCCGCTGCCGGTGATGCGCAGCGAACGAAGGACGACGTCCGGCGCGGTGACGGTGACGACCGTTCCCCTCCCGTTGCCGGTCACGACCGTCTCTCCCGAGCCCTGCACCGTGAGCCGCTTCGAGATGACGACGGGCCCTGCCCACACGCCGTCGGGCACCGTCAGCACCGAGCCTTCGGGCGCGGCGTCGACGAGCGGCTGGAGCAGGTTCGAGCTCGAGACGGCGTCGATGGCGGGCGCCGGCGGCCCACACGCGAGCACCAGCACGCTGGCGACGAGCGCTCGCACCTCAGACCAGGTCGCCGCGCCGGAAGTTCGCGTAGCCGATGGCTGCGGTGAGCGTGCCGAGGAAGGCCGGGTACACCATCGAATAGATGATGAACTTCGGCCCACCGAACCAGTCGTAGATGACGAAGGCGGCCGGCCCGAAGACGACGAGCTGCGGGTCGAACAACATGAGCGCGCCAGTTCTGAACACCTGCAACGGGTTGACGAGGGCAATGGCAACCACGCCCTCGGCCGGCATGCGGCCCTGAATGAGCACGCCGAGCAGAATGAGGTCGAGGAACAGGAGGCACGTCAGCCACAACACGAAGGCCGACCCCTGCGCGACGTCGGTCGACCGCGCGAAGGTCGACAGGAGCATGCCCAACCCGAGAAAGCACCACGACATGGCGGCGAGCTGGCCCGTGTAGATGCCGAACATGCGCCACGGCACCTCGATGTCCTTGAAGGTGGCCCACAGGGCGGCGCCCAGCATCGCGAGGAACACCGGCAGAAACACGGTGAGGAACCGGCCAACCAGCCGGCCCCAGTACCAGCTCGAGAGCGAGACGGGCAGCGAGAGCAGGTACTCGAAGACGCCTGCTTCACGGTCTCCGGCGACGCTGCGCACCGTCGTCAGCAGAATGAAGATGGGCATGATGGCCATCGCGAGCTGGATGTACGTCACCAGCAGCCGCGACAAACCCATGAAGCCGAGCACGCGCGACTCGGTGACACCGAACGCGAAGAAGGCGGCGACGATGCCGCCGAAGATGAGCGAATAGACGAAGAACCACTTCGCACGCACGGACTCGGCGACGTCGAGCCTCGCGGTCATGGCCAGGTGTCCCATTTGGTGGCTCCTCAGTGCTTCTGCGCGAACGCCCGCACGGCCGCTCGCTGGGTGGTGTAATCATTGCCATCGGCGCCGGGGTCGACCGCGCCAAAGTTGAAGCCCATGGGCGACGTCTTGCCGCTCACGTACCGGGCTGTCTTGCCATCGAGCCACTCACCGTCCGACTGCCGCGCGACCCAGACCTGCGTCGTCGGCTCGTCGGCCCAGGGCTGCTGGTCGAGCCACTTCATCGCGCAGCCCACGTCGTCGAACTTCGCGACGGTGTGCTTCGGCCCGCCACGCACCTGGGCCGCGAAGTGATGGTCCGAGATGACCATGCTGCACGACTTGCAGGCGTCGCGGTCCCACATGATTTTCACGGGGCCGTCGGCCGCCTGCGTGCACCCGAGCAGCAGCGCGAAGACGAAGGGCCTCATGACACCACCCGCAGCGCGACGGCCTGCTCCTCGAGCGAGACCCGGGTGAGCAACCCGACGTAGCGCGAGAGCATGCCCATGAAGCGCAGCCGGTCGGCGCCCGCGACCGAGCCCGACCACTCGAGGCCCTCGCTCGTCGCGACGAAGCCCCACTCGCCGAGCGCCTTCGCGATGGCAGCGTCGGCTCGGCGCAGCACCACCGTGCAGGCGAGCTTGCCCGTCAGCGGCGCGTCGGCGACGCGGTCGTCGAGCACCACCTTGCCGCGGTCGAGCTCGATGACGCGGTTCACCAGCGCGGCCACTTCGTCGAGGCGGTGGCTCGAGATGATCATCGTCGCCTTCGCCGCGCGCTCTGCCAGCAGCGTGAAGAAGACGTGGCGCGCCTCGGGGTCGAGGTTGGCGGCGGGCTCGTCCATGATGAGCAGCTCGGCGTCGCGGCCCAGCGCGATGGCGATGAGCAGCTTCTGCTTCTGCCCGCCCGATAGCTTCACGAAGGGCTGAGACGCGAACAGCTTCACGTCGAGGCCGAGGCGGCTCGCGATGTCTTCGATGGCCGAGACCTTCGTGCCCGACACGGCGGCCGAGAACCGCAGCAGCTCCTTCACAGGCATCTTCAGCGGCGGCGGCAGCTGGGGAACGAAGCCGACCTTCTTGAGCACCTCGCTGCGATTCGCGCGCGGGCTCTTGCCACCAATCTCGACCGAGCCGGCGAACGTGTACTCGCCGAGCATGCAGCGAATCATCGTCGTCTTGCCGGCGCCGTTGGAGCCCACGAGGGCGATGCGCTCGCCTTCGGTGACGTTCAGCTCGAGCGCGTCGAGCACCTTGAGCTTCTTGAAGACCTTCGTGAGGGCCTTGAGGCGAATCATGAGGGCTTCCCTTCGTTCGTGGAGTCGGCGGGCACCTGCGTGGGCGCCGGCTTCTTCGTGACACCTGCAATGGAGAACGACAGCGCCCCGCCCTGGCAGACGTCGATGCACATGCCGCACCTCGTGCAGTCGGGGCCGAGGTCGAGGTGCTCGGCCGGCGCGCGACCCTTGATGATGTGGTCGAGCACGTGCGGTACCAGACAGACCTTGCGGCACTCGCCTTCGTGCACGCACTTCTCGAGGTCGTAGTGAACGGTGACCGGTGAGAACGTGCCGACGACACCGTACGTGAGGCCCACGGGGCAGAGATAGCGGCACCACGCGCGGCGCGAGTAGAGCACCTCGAACGCGAGCAGCGCGGCGACCCAGCCGAACGCGAGGCCCGGGCCGTAGATGAGCGTGCGAGAGACGATGCCCGTCGGCGAGATGGTCTCGTAGACGGTGTAGCCCGTGCCGTAGGCGAGCAGCGCGAACGACGCCCACACGACGGTGCGCAGCCCGCGGTGCAGCGGGTGGTCTTTGACGAGCTTCTTCTTCGCGAGGAAGAGGTGCAGCTGCTCCGCCCACTCCGACAGCAGATGGTACGGGCACACCCACGAGCAGAAGCTACGCCCACCGAGCAGGAACCAGACGAGCCCCACCGTCGCCGTGCCGATGAGCAGGTTCACGATGATGTGTTTGTGGGCGAGCATGAGCCCGAGCGCGGCGTTCAGGTCGATCATGTGAAAGCCGAGAAAGCGGCTCCCCGAGAGCGACCCTTCGACCAACTGCACGTCGACCCAGTACGACAACATGAACATCAGGTTCACGCTGATGAGCACGGCCCAGCGGCGCTTCTTCCAGACCTTTCGCGCGCGGTGGGCTGCCTCACGCGCCTCCATGTCGACGAAGTCCTTCTTGGTGAACTTCTTGGTCGCGTGAAGGTGTCTGGCGCCGGGTGTATAATCTTGTGGTTCGGGCTTGCGCGGCTCTCCACCGAACATGAGGCGCAGCTGGTCGAGCGTGCGGTTCATGACGGACTCCAGGGGCGCTGGGCGTCGATGACGATGGCCGCGGGCTCGGCGGGGCACATCATCTCGCAGACACCACAACCGACACAGGCGTCGTGCACGACCGGCGTCGGTCTGCCATTCACCGTCTCGATGCTGATGGCGCCTTTGATGGGGCACTCGCGCACGCAGAGGTCGCAGCGCTCGAGGTCGTAGGCGTGGTCCTTCACGGGCACGGGGGCCCAGCGGTCGACCTCGGTCCACCGCTTCTTGCCCTTGAACGCCTCGCCACGGGCGCTGCCCTTCACGCCTTCGCCCCGCACCGACAGACACGCCTCGGGCCGCGCCAACCGCGCCACGCCCATGCGCTCCGAGAAGTTCAGGTTCGGCTCGGGCTCCTTCTCTTTGGCGAGCAGCACCGGCGGTGCCGGTACCTTCATGCCCTCACGCGCCGGGAGGAACTCTGGCTTGTGGTACGTGAGCGCGCCGGTCGGGCACGCGAGAATGCACTGGCCGACGTCGCACGAGAAGTCGCAGGCCTGCTTGCGCGGGTCGATGAAGGGCACGCCGACGCCGAACCCGTCGAGCAGGTCAGCCGGCTTCAGCGCGTTGACGGGACAAACTTGTACACACTGGCCACACTTGATGCACGACGCGAGAAAGTCGTGCTCGTCGAGCGCACCGGGTGGGCGGAGCCGCTGCTCCTTGCGCGTGAGCACTGGCAGCAAGCCCGTCAACGACAGCCCGACGACGCCACAGCCCACGGCGGCGGCCTGGAGCAGCTTGCGGCGCTGCTCCTGCTTGCGGGCATCGCTCGGCTTCGGAGCGTCACTCATGGCTGCACCGCCGGTTTCACGAAGCGGGGCGCGTCGTCGCGCACCATCAACTCGGGCGCAGAGAACGGTGCGAGCCGCTCGAGGAAGTCGATGGCCTCCATCAACGGAGCGTTCTTGAAGAAGCGCGCGCTGGGCTCCTCCATCCACAGGATGTCGGAGTAGGCGTACAGCTCGTACGCCGTGTCACCCACCGCGTCGCCGTCACGGTCGAAGCCCTGGTAGTCGTCCCAGAAGTTGGCGCGAAAGACGTTGCCCGTCGTGCCGCCGCCGCCGCTCTTCCCGATGTTGTCGATGTTGCCTTCGAAGACGTTGCCCTCGATGAGGGTGCCAGCCTTGTCGCCAACGAAGGTGATGCCGACGCCGTTGTAGGCGATGCGGTTGTCCTTGATGGTGATGGTGGAGTCGGGCTGGTACGGCGACTTGTCGGAGCTGATGCCGATGGCGCAGTAGACGACCTGGTTGCCCTCGAGCACCGAGTCGGAGGCCTCCATGAAGCCGATGCCCATGCCCGTCGCGCCGACCGAGTGCGAGATGAGGTTGCGCCGAATCTCGACGCCATCGGTGTACATCACGTAGATGCCGACCGAGTTGTCGAAGAATTGATTGTCTTCGACGACGTTGTGCTGCGCATACATGAAATGCAACGAATAGCGGCCGCGGCGCCCGACGTTCTTCCTGATGATGTTGCCGTTGGAGTACCAGACGACGATGTCGCGCGAGTCGACGGCCTCGTTCTCTTCGACGAGGTTCTTCATCGAGTACCAGAGCCGAATCGCGTCGCCGCGCAGACCGAGCGAGACGGGGTACGACCTGATGAAGTTCTTCCGCAGCACGTTCTCGTTCGACTGCTTGAGGTCGACGCCGAAGAGACAGTCTTCGAAGCGGTTCTCTTCGATGCGGTTCTGGTGGCCGCGCACGTTGAGGCAGGCGTCGTCGGAGTTGTGCGACTCACCCGAGCCCGTGAAGACGAGCCCGCGCAGGGTGGCGCCGCTCGTCTCGAGCGTGAAGACGGTGCCTTTGCCGCCGCCCTCGATGATGGCCTTGCCGCCGCCGTCGATGAGCAGCTTCTTCGAGAGCACCACGGGGCCCGAGTAGCGGCCCGGGGCCAGCGCGAGCACGCCACCCTCTGGCGCGGCGTCGACGAGCTCTTGCAGCCAGGGCAGGCCGGCCACCGCCTGCATCGTCGGCTTCGGCGTCGGCTCCCACGACGCGCCCCACCCCGCCTTGTCGGCGAGCGCCATGTCGGGCGGGGCTTCGCCTTCGTCAGGGCTGGCCGCGGCCAGCACCGCGATGAACGCGACGATGATGACGAGGCGCCAGCGCATGACTCACCTGCTCCCCTCGGCGAGCTCGAGCCGACGGCGCAGCACCGCCACCAGCGAGACGAGCGCCGACCCCGCGAGGAACGCGAAGCCCGGCATCGGGTACGAGTGCGTCGAGAACTGGGCCACCTTGCCGTCGCCGAACACCGTCGGCATGAATGGCTTCACGGTGAAGGCGCCCCACGGGTGCAGGTTGTGGCCAAAGAAATACAACCACGCCGCGAAGGTGCCGACGAAGAAGACCGGCAGGAGCGCGGGCAGCACCGCGAGCACGAGCTGAAACTTCTCCCACTTGAGCGAGGCGAGGGTGATGAGCACCATCAACACGACGAGCACGACCGAGATGGCCGTGATGGCCGTGGTGAGCTGGGTGCCCCAGGTGGCGATGCGGTCGGCGTCGCGAAAGTACTTGCCGGCGTCGTCCATGTACGTCTGCACGTGCGTCTTCAGCAGGTCGGTGGCGTGCAGCTCGAAGAACATCCAACCCGTGACGGCGACGAAGCCCACGCCCAGCACGATGACCCGGGCCTTGCGCGCGCCGATGGCGAAGGCGAGCAGCCCCACGCCCAGCACGCCGAAGATGTAGCGCGACATCAACCGCTCGGCTGGAGCGCCCACGCCAATCGGGTGCATGCCGACGTAGTGGTTGATGGTGTTCATCTCGTGCATGCAGTCGAGCGCGGCCTCTGGCTTCTGCGGCGGCTTGCCCTCGTCGCTGCGCCAGCCCAGGTCCTCCTGCTGCGTCTCTTGCGAGGCCCGGCTCGTCTTCGGCACCGTGGTGCAGCCATTCGTCACGCCGGTGAAGCTGAAGAGAATACGAATGCCGTCGGGGAACGCGTCGGCCGGGTAGTTGGGGGCCGTGAGCGACACCCACCACATCGGCGTGAAGTACGCGGCGACCATCAACCCGAGCGCCAGCAGCGAGAGGCCGCTGACGATGACCGACTGACGAGGCGACGACGAAGAGACTGCAGGCATGGCATCACCGATCCGCAGACGCGGAGGAGTCGAGGAGAGCTGGGCGTGGTGAGGTTCGGAGCGCTACTTCTTCTTCTGCGTCGGCATCTCGAGCCGCGACATGTAGTCGACGATGGCGTCGATCTCCTTGTCGCTGTACGTCTTGATGACCTTCACCATGTCTGGGTTGGCGTTGCGGCGCTTGCCATCACGAATCTCGGTCGCCTGCCGCAGCATGTACTTGTAATGCTGGCCTGCGAGCACGGGGTAGAACTTGTCTCGCGCTCCCTCACCGTTGGCCTGATGGCAAGTCTGACAATCGCGCAGGTACAGCTTCTTTCCGTTCTCGAGGTCGGTGCCGGGCCCGCGGCCGTTGTCGTGGGGAATCTTCAGCGTCTCGATGTACGCGGCGACGTCGGCCAGCTCCTGGGGGTCGGTGAGCGTCGCGGCGAACGGGTACATGATGGGGTTGTCTCGCAGCCCCGCGCGACTGTCGGCGATCTGCTTGATGAGCACCGTGGAGTGCTGCCCCGCCAGCTGTGGAAACGTTCCATCGGCGCGGCCAGCGCCGCTCGGCAGGTGACACGCCGAGCACACCTCGTAGGCCTCTTCACCGCGCTTCACGTCGCCCTTCAGCTTGAGCGCCTCGATCTTCTCGCCCTCCTGCGCGTTCCACTTGTAGCTCTTGCCCTCGATGCCTTCCTTCTTCGGAGCGGGCGGGCCCGCGAACGCGAACGAGGCGGCGAGGGCGATGGCAGCGACGAGAATTCGATGTGCAGTGTTCATGGTGTGCTTTCCCGGGTTGACGTGATGGCAATCAACATTCATGCCGCTCACTGCAGACTTGAGAGGTAGGCCGCGAGGCTCTTGATCTCGGCCTCCGAGACGAGCGGCATGATGCCCTTCATCGCCGCCGTGTTTCCGTTCGAACGAGCGCCCGACTTGATGTCGAGCATCTGCTTCTCGGCGTAGGCCGCGCTCTGGCCGGCCAGCCGTGGGTAGTCGGGCATGATGGGCGTCTTCGCGTCTTTGCCGTGACAGGCGACGCAGGTCTTCTCGAGGTACAGCTTGGCGCCCGCCGCGACGGCCGCAGGGTCGGGCTTCGCCTCTTCCTTCTTCTTGTCACCAGCGAACGCGAGGGTCGAAACCAGCAGCGGAACGAGAAGCCATTTCATTTTGAAACTCCGGGGAACAACGTGGTCAGGGCGCCAGAGGGAAAGCGGCGCCACGAAGAGAACCAGTGCACGGAACGTGCGCGGGGCCGCGAGTCAGTGGAACCAGTCCACCGGCTGCGGCCCCGTTCACGGCTCACGTCGGCGTTACTTGATCTTCTTCGCGCCCTTCTGCTCGAGGTACGTCTTCACGCGCAGCCCGATGTCGGCGGCCTTCACCTGGTACTGCCACCACTGGCCAGCCCACAGCGTCGCGTTCTGCCAGTCCTCCTTCTTGGCAGCCTCCTCCATCTTCTTCTTCGGCTCTTCGGCCGCCTTGAGCTGGTCGGTGGCGTCTTCGACGAGCGCGACGGCGTCGGGGAATTCCTTGAAGTTGGTCGAGACGATCCACCCGACGACGCCATCGATGACCTTCTGCGTCTCGACGCACGTGTTGTACTGCTTGTCGTAGTCGGCCTTCGTGTACTCGGCCTTCGACGCAGCGGCGGTGGCAGCTTTGTAGCCCTTCGGCTTGACGAGGAAGTACCCCTGCATCTCGAGGTGCAGCGCCGAGCAGAACTCGGTGCAGTAGTAGGGGAACACGCCTTCACGCTCGGCCTTGAACTTCAGCGACACCGTCTTGCCCGGCTCGACCGAGGCGTGCACGTTCATGGCGCTGATGGTGAACCCGTGCGTCTCGTCTTCGGCGCGCTCGAGGTTGGTGAGGTTGATGGTCACCTCGTCGCCCTTCTCGACCTCGATGATTTCAGGGGTGATGTGCGAACGAATGAGCGTGCCGAACACCTCGACCTTGCCGGGGTTGCGAACGATCTTCTCTTCGCCTGCGCGCACGGCGCCCGGGTGCTTCTCGTCGGTGCGGCTGTTGGTACCGACCTTGTAGCGGTTGCCGGGCTTGAGCGTGCCGGCGCTGATGGCGACGGCGTAGTGCGGCTCACCGAGCGGCAGCGGCATGTCGTAGAGCAGCTGCATCTTGTCGCCGCTGATGTCGATGAGCTGGTGGTTCTGCGGGTGCAGCGGGCCCACCGGGTTGAAGCGGTCGATGGCCAGCTTGTTCAGCGCGACGAGGTAGCGGCCCTTCGGGTTGCGCGAGTCACCCTCCATCGTCATCAGGTGGCCGATGTTGTAGTGCACCGACAGCTTGTCGAGCACCTTGCCCTCGCAATAGTCCCACTTGGCGACCTGCGAATCGACGTACAGCGACGTGTAGCCGATGCAGGCCTTCGAGTCGTACTGGGTGTGCAGAGGCCCCAGGCCGAGCTCGACCTGTTTGTGGAGCGCGTCCTTCATGGCAATGATTGGAATGCCGTAGGCATCTTTGCCTTCGAACTTGCCCGCCTTGATGGCCTCCTGAATCTTCTCGAACGAGTACACCATGGTGTGCGTATCGAGCTTGCCCGACACGATGATGAACTTGCCGTCGGGCGTGACGTCGCAGCCGTGCGGGCTCTTCGGCTCGGGGATGAGGAAGAGGATGCCCTCCTTCACCGCCACGTCGATGGGAATCACGTTGTGGCCGTTGATCTTCTTCGCCTTGCCGGCCTTCACGAGCTCGGCGGCCTTCTTCCAGTTCGTCACGTGCAGGAAGTCGGTGTCTTTCGCCGAGCAGCCGGCCTCGAACGGTGGGCGGCCCGACTCGATGCCGCCGACGTAGCGCTCGGTGCAGAACGAGTTGGTGAAACCCCAACCATCGGAGTCGGCCTTGCCCGAGTCCGACAGGTCCTGGCTGTAGGGCGGCAGCTCGAACGAGAACGACTCCTCGGGCAGCAGGCGGCCCTTGCTGCGGTCGAACTTCCAGTACGTGAGGCCACCGCGGTACTTGTCGTTGAACTGGTCGAGCGGCACGAAGCCGTTCTCGAGCGGCGCCGCGTACTGCGCCGCCTCCATCACGTACTCCGAGTTCGGGGTGACGAAGGCGCCACCGTGCTCGTTCTTGAAGATGGGGTTGGTGACGATTTGCTTCGTCTCGAAGTCACGCAGGTCGATGACCGCGAGCCGCGGGTTCGACTTGTCGTTGATGAACAAGAATTGGCCGTCGTACTCGCCGTTCGTCTCGCTGATGGCAGGGTGATGCGTGTCACCCCAGGTGATGTCCTTGCCACCGATGGCGCCGCCCTTGAGCACGGCCTTCGACTCTTCGTCGAAGCCGTAGCCCTGCCATGGCTCGGGCGTGAACACGCCGATGTATTTCAGAATTCGCATCGAGGGGATGCCGTAGACGATGACCTGACCCGACTGGCCGCCCGAGCTGAACGCGAGGAAGTCGTCTCGTTTGCCCGTGGGCACGTACGTCTTCGCCGCGGCCAACAGGTCCTGCTGGGTGAGCGCCCGCCGCTTCATGACGTCTTGCAGCGTCTCACCGCCCCACGCCGTCGCGGCACACACCGCGAGCGCTGCGGCAGCAAGCCGCGTCTTTCCAAACTGCATGTGACCTCCCTGGTCTCCGAAAGCCGCAGGGTGCGGCGATCTGTCGCAGCCCGTGTGCATTCGCCGTACCGCGGGCCACGTGTCCCATCGCGGGGTTGCGCGGACTCCTCACGTTTCGTGATGGAACGCACGATTTGCTCGGCATCAAGCGGCCGGCGCAATTCTGCTCGGAATCAGCAACTTGGGTGCGTTTCAGTTCAGAACAGCGGCACGAAACACCGGCAAACCACGCCTCATGCTTCGGCCAGCCCGTATTCCTTCATCTTGCGCCACAGGGTGGTGCGGCCGATGCCGAGAATCCTGGCGGCGTCGCTGGATTTGCCGCCGCAGGCGCGCAGCACGTCGGTGATGTGGCGCTGCTCGACCTGCGCGAGCGACTCGAGCGCGCCCGACGGCGGCGACGGGAGCAGGGCCGCGAGGGGCGCCGACGGAGGCACGGGCAGCGGCACCGACGGAGACGACAGCTCCTCTGGCAGGTGCTCGAGGTCGACGTCGCCACCCATCGACAAGACGGCGCCGTGCTTCATCGCGTTCGACAGCTCGCGCACGTTGCCCGGCCAGGGGTAGCCGAGGAGCGACTTGAGCGCGCGCGGCGTGATGCGACAGGTCGCGTGCTTCTCGTGCTCGAGGAACATGGTGGCCAGCACCGGAATGTCTTCTCTTCGCTCGCGCAGCGGCGGCACGACGAGCGTGAACACCTTGAGGCGGAAGTAGAGGTCTTCGCGAAAGCGCCCGTCACGCACGGCGTTCTGCAGGTGCTGGTGCGTGGCGCAGAGCAGCCGCACGTCGACCTGAAAGGGCTGGCTCTCGCCGACCCGCCGAATCTCTCCGTCTTGCAGGGCGCGCAGCAGCTTCGCCTGCAGCGAAAGCGGCATCTCGGCAATCTCGTCGAGGAACAGCGTGCCGCCATCGGCCGTCTCGAACAGGCCCTTCCGCGCGACGTTGGCGCCGGTGAAGGCCCCACGCGCGTGGCCAAACAGCTCCGACTCGAGCAGCTCGGAGGGCAACGCGGCGCAGTTCACGGCCACGAAGGGTTTGTTGCGACGCTCGCTGTTGGCGTGAATGGCGCGCGCGATGACCTCTTTGCCCGAGCCGCTCTCACCGCGAATCACCACCGACGCATCGGTGTTCGCCACCGTCGCCATCTTCGGCAGCAGGGCCTGCATCTGCGGGCTCTTCACCACCAGACGCGAACAGAACCGCGCTCCGCCCACCAGCTGTTTGCCCCGACAGAGCTTGCAGAGCTGACCACCCGACTCGAAGGGCGCTTCACAATTCGACATGCCGCCGTTCTCTCACGTTCCGGAACGAAACGGTACGGTCTCAAGGCTGGGTGACGCCGAGCATCTGGAGCAGCGCTGCGATGTGCCCACGCACCGACGGACCGCGGCGGTAGGGAGCGAGCGTGAGCGGCGGGTGCTCGAGCATCGCAGCCACGACGCGGGCGTCGACGGCCGCGGTGAACACCTCGTCACACGTCGACAGCAGGCCGCCCTCGGTCTCCTCCACGCGGTAGTGCGCGTCGAGCAGGTCTCTGAGGTTCTCGAGCCACTCGAGCTCGGGGCGTGGCACGCAGAGCGCAGCGATACCGGCATGGTCCTTCTTCAGGCCGTTTCGCCACAGCGGCGGCGCACGCGAGGCCGCCACCAGCGCGGGCATGACGACGCGCTCCTCGACGCTGACGTGCCAGAGCAGGTGGTGCCGAAAGGTGTCGAAGCGCTCGGCATCGACCCCTGCCGAAATGAAACACGCCGACAACTCCGCGCGAAGCTCCTCGTGCTGCGCCCTCAAGAGGTCCGAGACCTTGCGGCTCATGGCGGCTCGCCGCTGCAGCGCCCATGCCTCGCGACGTGCGACAACGTGTCGCAGCGTTCTCGAAGCTCACGGCTTGACCGACGCGAAGTTCCCGACGAAGCGTGGGCGCGGCTGCCATGACCGACCGTGCGCTCGACGTCTCGCTGCCGTGGCTCCGCTGGGTGAGGCGGGCGGTCTGGGCGTGTCAGCTCGCGCTGCTGCTCTGGGCCTCACTGGGCCTGCGCATTCACCTGCAGGTCGTGTGGATTGGGGCGCTCATCGTCGTCGGCTTCGGGCTCGATGCGCTCGCCTGGGCGTGGCAGCGGCGCGGCGTCTCGGAGAACCAGCTGCTGGCCCTGATGCTGGCCGACGCAGCGCTGCACACGGGCGTGTTCGCGTTGAGCGGTGGGCCCTTCAACCCCTTCACGGCGCTGTACCTCGTGAACGTGGTGCTCGCTGCGGTGGTGCTGTCTCGCCCGCGCCAGTGGGTGCAGCTGGTCGCGTCGCTGCTCGGCTTCGCGTCGCTCTTCCTCGTCGACAAGGTGGCGCCGTCGACGTGGGAGCTGCCGAACCATCAAGAGCTCATGCGCCTCCACCTCACGGGCATGTGGGTGGCGTTCGTGGTGGCCGCGGGCTTCATCGTCTACTTCGTGCAGCGGGTGCTCGCGTCGCTCGAGGCGCGGGAGCAGCAGCTCGCCGAAGCGCGTCGGCAGGCAGGGCAGCACGAGAAGCTCGCGGCCCTCACCACGCTCGCCGCGGGCGCCGCACACGAGCTCGCCACGCCGCTGGGCACCATCGCCGTCGCCAGCCACGAGATGTCGCGGGCGCTCGAGAAGCTCGCGGTGCCCGACACGCTCAGAGACGACGCGCGCCTCGTGCGGGAGCAGGTCGAGCGCTGCCGCGTGATTCTGCAGAGCATGTCGGCGCGTTCGGGTGAGCTCGCGGGCGAGGCCGTCACCACCTTCCCCGTCTCCGTCTGGTTCACCGAGGCGACGAGCGCGCTGCGGCAGGTGGAGCGGGTGGTGCTCCCTGCGGCGCCGGGCCTCGACGTGACGGGCCCCCGGGCGGCGCTCGCCCAGGCGCTGCGCAACCTCGTGAAGAACGCGCTCGAGGCCTCGACGGAGCAGGTCGTGCTCGAGGCCGTCGAGTCGAACGGTACGCTCACGCTCTTCGTGAAAGACCACGGCCCCGGCATCGACGCGCAGGTCGTCAGCCGCCTCGGCGAGCCCTTCTTCACGACGAAGCCCGTCGGCAAAGGCATGGGTCTTGGCGTGTGTCTCGCGCGCACGCTCGCGCAGCAGCTCGGCGGCGCGCTCACGTTCGACTCACGGCCGGGCGTCGGCACGACGGTGGCCTTCTCGATTCCCCAGAGGTCTGCATGACGACCGAGGCGCCGTCTCTCATTCTCGTCGACGACGACGAGCCGTTTCGGCAACGGCTGGGGCGTGCGCTCGGCGACCGCGGGTTCTCGGTGACGACGTACGCATCGGTCGAAGAGACGCTCGCCGCACAGACCGAAGCACCCGAGTACGCCGTCATCGACCTGCGCATGGGTGGCGCGTCCGGGCTCGAGCTGCTCAAGGCGTTGCACGAGAAGGACCCGGGCACGCGCGCGGTGATGCTGACGGGCTACGGCTCGATTCCCACGGCGGTCGAGGCGACGAAGCTGGGCGCGGTCGCGTACCTCAGCAAGCCGACCGACGCCGACGCGGTGGCGCAGGCGCTGCTGGGTACGAATGCGCCAGCGTCCGTCGAAGAGACGCCGTCTCTGGCGCGCGCCGAGTGGGAGTACATTCACCGCGTGCTGGCCGATTGTCAGAACAACATCTCGGAAGCGGCACGACGGTTGGGGCTGCACCGCCGGTCGTTGCAGCGAAAGCTGCAGAAGCACCCGCCGACGAAGTGACCGAGCCCTTCAAGCCCGTTGGGTCAGGGCGACGAACCGGCGCGCTGCGGCCGAGGCGGGCCGTCGACTCCACACCTGATGAACGCGCAGCCGCAGCGGAAGCCAGGGCAGCGCCCGAAACGAAACGCCCGACACACCCACGCGCTGGCTGCCTTCACCCACGATGGCCAGACCCAGGCCTGCGGCCACGAGGCTGAGCACCGACGACAGCTCCACCGCTTCGAGGCGAACGTCGGGCGTGAAGCCTGCGGCCTGGCACGCGGCGAGGAACGCCACTCGCGCAGCAGCCTGTGTCGTCGACGACAACCCGACGAAGGGCAGGCCGTCGAGGTGTCGTGGGCTCAACGCGCGAACGCGAGTGAGCGCGTGGCCACGAGGCAGCGCGAGCACGTACGGCGTCTCGTGGCGCAGGGCGGTCGCCAGGTGGTCGTCGGTCGGCGTGGCGTAGGTGTAGCCCACGTCGAGTTCCCCGCGGCGCAACCCGTCGATGATGGCCTGGCTGCGGAGCGCGCGAAGCTCGACCACCAGCTTCGGCGCCACCGCCGCGAGAGCCGTGAGGTCTGCCTGCACGACGCCGGCCTGCAGGGCGCCTTCGACACAGCCCAGCGTGAGCCGCCCCTCGACGCCCTGGCTCGCGCGTGCGGCGCTCTGCTCGAACTCGGCCGCCTGTGCGAGCAATGCCTCTGCGCGAACCAACAACGCAGCCCCGGCGTGGGTGAGCTTCAGCCGGCGGCGCTCGCGGCTGAAGAGCGCGACGCCCAGCTGCTCCTCGAGTTCACGAACCTGCCGGCTCAGCGGCGGCTGGGAAATCGCCAGGCGTTCGGCCGCGCGCCCCACGTGGCCCGCCTGTGCGACCGCGACGAAGTATCGAAGGTGTCGAAGCTCGACCATCAGTCCTCCAGAGCATGAAGTCGGATCAAGACGGTATTGGACGACGATGCCATCGCGCTCCGACGCTGTGCGCTCACCAACATCAGGAGTGTCTGACATGGCATTGCAACGATTTGGCTTCATCGTCTCTGGCGCCGGCCTGGACCCGGGGCACCACCGCTCCGTGATGAGCTCACCTTCGTTCACGATGATTGCAGTCGGCGTGTCGAACCCTGCGCAGGGTGCCGCCGTCGCCCAGGCGCTCGTCGAGGAGCACGGTGTGCAGCTCATCGAGTTGTGTGGAGGGTTTGGCACGGCCGACACACTGCGAGTGCAGGCTGCAGTCACGGTGCCCGTAGGAGTCGTGCGGTACGGGCCCGAGGTCATCGACGGCATGCATCGGCTGTTCGCGGAGTAGTCTCGAGCAGTGACCGACCTCGCGCACGTGGCCGCGCAGCGCCTGAGCCGCTACCAGCGCACGAGCTACGCCGTGTGGGAGCTGACGCTCGCGTGCAACCTCGCGTGTGGCCACTGCGGCAGCCGCGCGGGCAAGGCGCGGCCGAACGAGCTCTCGACTGCCGAAGCACTCGACCTCGTGAAGCAGCTCGCCGACGCGGGCATCACCGAAGTCACGCTCATCGGAGGCGAGGCCTACCTGCGTCGCGACTGGCTCGACATCGCTGCGGCCATCACGAAGGCCGGTCTGCTCTGCACGATGACGACAGGCGGGCTCGGGCTCTCACGCACCACCGTGCAGCGCATGCTCGACGCGGGCATCGCGCGCGCGTCGGTGAGCGTCGATGGGCTCGAAGCGGTGCACGACCGGCAGCGCGGCGTCACGGGCAGCTTCTCGGCGGCACTGAAGACGCTCGGGCACTTCAAGGCCGTCGGTCTTCCTTCGTCGGCGAACTCGCAGCTCAACCGCCTCTCGCTGCCGCAACTGCCGGCGCTGTACGACGTGCTGCGCGAGGCAGGCATCACCTCGTGGCAGGTGGCGATGACGGTGCCGATGGGCAACGCGGTGGAGCAGCGAACGTGGTTGCTGCAGCCCGCGGAGTTCGACGCGGCCTTCTCGGTGCTCGCGCGCGTCGCCCGTCGCGCCCAGCGTGAAGGCATCAAGGTGATGGCTGGCAACAACGTCGGCTACTACGGCCCGCACGAGCGGCTCCTGCGTGGTCACGGGCGGCCGGGCGCGAACGTCTTCTGGCAGGGCTGCGGCGCCGGCATGGATGGACTGGGCATCGAGGCTGACGGAACCATCAAGGGCTGTCCCTCGCTCCCCACCAGCGCGTACTCGGGCGGCTCGATTCGCGACGCGACGCTGAAGACGATTCTCGAGCGGCCGGCGCTGCGCTTCAACGAAGGCGCGGGGAGCGACGCGGGCGTGGCGCACCTCTGGGGCCGCTGCGGTCAATGCCAATACAAGACACTCTGTCGTGGCGGCTGCTCGTGGACCGCGCATGTCTTTTTTGGCCGCCGTGGAAACAATCCCTACTGCCATCACCGCGCGCTGACGCTGGCGAAAGAAGGGCTGCGTGAACGGGTCGTGCTCGAGACGCCCGCCGCGGGGCAACCGTTCGACCATGGCGTGCTTCGCTCCATCGAGGAGCCGCTCGACGCACCCTGGCCAGCCGACGACACGCTTCACTTCACTCAGGCCGACTGGCCCGCAGGCTGGGAGCTCCATGCATGAATGACGACGACGAACCGAAGAAGCCGCTCCCGCGTGACCGGTGGGCCAACGAGGCCCAGCGCGCGAAGGAGGCGAAGCGCGTGAGCGAACTCCTCGACGCAGAGAGTGGCCAGTCGAGCGAGGCACCCGTGGACGACCCGTCGATGATGGAGGTCTACGGAGCCCCGCCACCCGAGGACCAGGACCTCGCGCCCGTCTACGGCGCGCCAGAAGACGACCAGCCGGCACGGCCCGTGGCGACCCGCGTGTATGGAATGCCCGCGCCCGTGTACGGAATGCCGGCGACGCGGCGGCCGGTCGCGGCTCTGACGCAGAAGTCAGGCGGCTCTCGGCTCGTGCTGTTCGTCGTGGGCGGGCTCGTCGCTGCCGCTGCGCTGCTCTGGTGGTTCACGCGTTCGTGAGCTTCAGGCTCGCCACGACACCTGCATGAACTCCACGCGGTTTGGGTCGAGCCACACCTCCCCCTCCAGCGTCTCGACGGCGCGCACCATGCCGAGCACCTTGTGCTTCAGCTTCGGCATCGGGGCCTTCGCCAGCGTCCGCAACTTCCCACCGTGCACGGACAACAGCTTGAGCTCGGAGGGAGTCGCCAACGCGACACAGCGGTTCATCACACAGCTGGTGACGGTGCTCTTCTCGGGAACGGTAGTGCTCTGCAGCGGCGCCCAGCCCTCGCCTTCGCGCCGAAGCAGGCGGAGCGTCTTGCCGAAGCGCACCAGCACGTGTTCGTCGTCGACCCGCGCGACGCTGCTCACCCAGTCGTCATTGGCTCCGGCGACCGCGAACGACCGCCACGTGACGACGTCGCGCGAGAGGTCTGCCTCATGAAGACTGTTCTGAAAGCCCACCCAGGCACGCAGGCCATCAGGCGAGACGTCGAAGTGTCCTTCACCCGGCGACTGGAACGTGCGCACCGCTCCGTCCATCGCGACGAAGAGCCTGCCCTCTTTGTCGAGCGCGGCGACCACCTTCGACCCCACGGCGCGCGGCTCGTTCGCTGGAGAGGCCGCCACCACGAGCGCCTTCACGGCCGCGCCGGGCCTGGGCCACTGGAGCGAGCGGCGAAACACCAGCGATACACCATCGAGCGGGTGCGCCGGTTTCGAGGCATCAGTCTTTTTGGTCGCCACGGTGGGCAGGGAGGAAATCGCGGCGTTCGAGACGCTGCAAGCAATGACCGACGTGCCAGACTGCGCGGCGGTGAGGTGCGCGCTCGTCGTCGCAGTGCTGATGGTCTCGAGCGTCGCCGTCGCGCAGGCCGACGTGAGCCTCGTGCCCGTGGTCGCTCCTGCGTACACGCCCGAGCTCGGCTTCCTCGTCGCCGCGGGTGGCGTGATGACGTGGAACGGCGACCGCCGGCACCCCGAGCTGCCGCGCTCGTCACTCACCGTCACCGCCGGCGCATCGACGGTGGGCGCGTTCCTGCTGCAGAGCCGGCTCAACGCCTTCGTGCTGGAAGACTCGGTACGCTTCAACGCGCTCGTCGACGTGAGAGACCAGCCCGACCACTACTTCGGCGTCGGTGTGAAGAATGGCCTCGGCCGTCACCTCGGCCCCGAGCTCACGGCGCTCCGGCGCACCTGGTGGACGGTGGAGCCCACGTTGCTCACGAAGCTGCGCGGCCCGCTGTACGTCGGCGCGGCGACGCAGTCGTCGGGAACGCTCGTGAGAGATGCGAGCGATGGCGTGAGGGCCGACGTGGACTTTCAGCGACACGGCGCTCGCGTCGTGAACACCGGCGTCGGCCTCACGCTGCAGCTCGACACCCGCGACGTGCCCATCAACGCGTGGAGCGGAATGCTGCTCTCGGCCACCTTCCTCGGCTTCGGTCGCGCGCTCGGCGCGAACAGCGAGTGGTACGCGCTCACGCTCGACTATCGACAGTACGTGCAGCTCTTTCGTCGCGGCAGCACGCTCGCCTGGCAGGTGAAGTACCGCGCAGCGCTCGGCGACGTTCCGTGGAGCGAACTCTCGCAGGTCGGCACGCCATTCGACCTGCGC
Source organism: Archangiaceae bacterium (assembly GCA_016879935.1). GTDB lineage: Bacteria > Myxococcota > Myxococcia > Myxococcales > Myxococcaceae > Xiheimicrobium. Next base: position 86,834 of record JAACJQ010000219.1, read on the forward strand.
GCGTATCGCTGGGGTCAGTACCGCGACAAGACGGGGCTCACCGCGCTCGTCGAGTACCGCTTCATGCTCCCGTTCCCCGAGGAGTCGTTGTGGTCGCACCTCGGCGCCGCGGCGTGGGGTGGGCTCGGCGCGCTCTCGTCGTCGCTTCTGCCCGACGTGCGCGAGCTGCTGCCCTCGGTGGGCATCGGGCTCCGGGTCGAGCTGCTCAGGCGCGTCACCGTGCGGCTCGATGTCGGCTTCGGCCGTGAGTCGCGCGCGGTGTACTTCAACTTCCTCGAAGCGTTCTGATCACTCCACCGCGACGAACAACCCGACCACCGCGAAGCCGAGGCTCACCCCCAGTGCAGCCACCGGCGCGCCGGGCGCCCAGAGCGGGAAGACGACCGCGATGAGCCCCGCTCCGAAGAAGGGCGCTGCAGCCGTCAACGCTGCGCCCACGCGTGTTCGCGTCTTTCGGTCACTGAACGCCAGCAACGTCGCGACCGCGCCCAACACGCCCGTCACGACCTCGAGCAGTGGCACCGTCAGACAGAACAACCCCTCGAAGTGCTTCCACCCGAAGACGAACGCCGCGACGGTGAAGACGAGCCCGAGCCCAGGGCCCGCGAGCTGAAGGCCGAGTTGATCAGCATCCTCCCCGCGCCGATAGAGGAACGCGGCGAGCGCGCCCATGAGCGACACGAACGGCAGCAGCTTCAGCACGTCACTCGGCGGCAACGACAGCGCGGGTCGAATGCCGGGCACCGGCCCGTCGGAGCACCGCAGCGTCACCTTCGCGACCAGCGTTCTTCGTTCTCGCGTCGGCACGGTGCCGCGGGAGGTCGAGTCTCGCGGGCGCTCGAGCGCGATGGTCTCGGTCTCGATTTCGGTGCCGTGAGAGACGAGCTCGCACGGGTGGTCACCGAGCTTCAGGGGAATGACGGCATCGACCGTCGCGGGCCCACGACCGAGCTCAGTGCCACCGAGACGGTCGAACACGACGAGCGTCTTCTCGGGCTCGAGGAAGCGCACGTACACATCGCTGGGGTGCATCACCTGGCCGACCGCGCCCGTCACCGTCTGGTGAAGCGTCGGGTCGGGCGCTTCTGGCGCGCAACCCGTCATCACCAGCATCACCACCGTCAACCTTCGCATTCGCCCGCCATGAGTGAGCGCAGTCTTGCTCATTCAGCGGTCGGACGCGTTGGTGTCGAGCAGCCGGCCTCGCGTGCGAGCGCGTCGGCGGAGGCCGAAGACACTCGCGAGCAAGAGGAGAAGCGACGGATCGATCGACGGACTCGAGCAGCCGCAGCCAGCCGCACTTCCGCCAGCCGCACTTCCGCCAGCCGCATCTCCGCCAGCCGCGTTTCCGCCAGCCGCGTTTCCGCCAGCCGCGTTTCCGCCAGCCGCGTTTCCGCCAGCCGCATTTCCGCCAGCCGCGTTTCCGCCAGCCGCATTTCCGCCAGCCGCGTTTCCGCCAGCC
>JAACJQ010000220.1 GCA_016879935.1 Archangiaceae bacterium
TAACCCCACGTTCGGAGCTACCGCCCGAGTCAGGGCGCTGACATGAGCGGCCATCAACCTCGCCTCAACACGGTCGTTTCAGGCAGGTGTAGGCGCGAGAGGGCTGACGCCAATGTCGGCTCCCACTAACGTAGCCACCCGTGACGACGGCCGTTCAGCCGATTCGAGGCGCTGCGCCCACAGACACCGGCGAGGCGGTTCAGCCGCTGACGGTATGGCTCACGGCGCCCGTCGAAACGGTGGAAGACAACGTGAGCGCCTTCGTCACGGCGCTCCGGTCGAGCCGGGTGGCACCCGAGGAGCGTGAGGCGGTCGCGACCGCGCTGCTGAAGCTGCTCTCACCCGATGGCACCCGCGACCGCACCCTGCGCCGCGCCTGTGTCGAGGGCGTGCTCCAGCTGGGCTACCCCTGGGCGCTGCAGCTCGACCCCGACGACGTGACCGACGCGCGTGAGGCCGCGCAGGCGGCGCAGCCGAGCCCACGCTGGAGGCGCACCCTCATCGCCGTCACCGCGGGCACGGTGCTGGGCGTCGGTGCGCTCACGCTGGCCATGACGGGCTGGAGCCACGTGCTGGTCGGCCCTCCGCAGCCGAAAGACGCCGTGGTCGTGCCCCGGCCAGCGCCAGTGACTCCGAAGCCGCCCTCCGCAGCGGTGCAGGCGGCAGCGAGAGTGGCGCAGCTGCGGGCGATGGGTGACCTCGAAGCTGCCGTCGGCGTCGCCGAGGCGTGCGCGGTGATGTCCGAGACGCCGCAGCCCTGCGTGAAGCAGTTGGCCACGCTCGCCTCCGAAGCGGCCAGCCGCAACAACGACTCCTTCGAGCGGTACGCAGCCAGGCAATGGGCGACGCTGGCAGACGAGCCCGACGCGGCGCTGGTGCGAGACCATGGCCGGGTGCTGCTGAGCCACGACTTCGCGCGCGACGCTTCGTACCTCCCGCCGCTCGACGACATGGGCGTGCAGCTCTTGATGGGCTTCATCGAGAGCCAGCTCCACCTCGAGCGCAATCGGCAGTGGCCGGCGATGGCGAGCTACGCCGCCAACTGTGTCGACACCCGCAGCCAGGTGGGCGTGGTGTGCCGCGCCTTCTACCAACGCGCGATGGAGCAACAGCAGCTGCCCCCGCTGAGCCGCCCGGCCGACCGCGCGGTGACGGCCGACTCCGAGGTGGTCGACCACGTTCGGCGCGTCATCGACCTGCGCGTGAAGGACAAGCTCGACGACGCCATCACCGAGGCCAACCTCTGTCTCGAGAACGCACCGGCCGCCACCGACTGCCAGCACCTGCTCGTCGACGCCCTCAGCCGCCGCTACCGCGACGAGCACGACCCGGCCGACAAGCAGCTGGCCGACCGCTGGCGTGAGGTGCTGCGCACGGCGCCCCGTGGCGCCCCTGCGCCCCCGAAGACGCCACAGAGATGAGGCGGCCACAGAGCGCGGTGGTACGGTCCGCCCGCCATGGCAGACGACGCCCCGTCCTTCGGTGACAAAGTCCGGTATCAGATTGACCGCTTCCTCTCGTGGAGCCCCTTCGCCCGCTTCGTGGGCCTCTTCGGGCTCTCGTTCATTCTCGTGTTCACCTGCGCGGTGTTCGCGAAGCTGGTGATGCCCGCGCCGGAGGACCCGAACGACACGTTCGACCTCTTCGAAGCGCTGTGGTGGGCGATGACGCGCGTGGCCGACGCCGGCACCATGGGCGACGACAAGGGCACGCTGGTGCGCTTCGTCGCGACGATGGCGACGTTGAGCGGCGTCGGCGTGGTGGCGCTGCTCATCGGCCTCGTGTCGAGCACCATCGGCGACAAAATCGAAGACCTGCGCAAGGGCCGCAGCCCGGTCATCGACGAGAAGCACACGCTCATTCTTGGCTACAACGAGAAGGTGTTCGCGATTCTGCGCGAGCTGCGTGAGGCGAACTCGAACCAGAAGTCGGCGAGCATCGTCATCCTCTCCGAGACGGACAAAGAAGAGGTCGAGAACACGGTGAAGGAGCGCATGGGCGACATGGGCCCGACGCGCGTGGTGGTGCGGCAGGGCAGCCCGTTCTCGGTGCACGACCTGCGCAAGGTGGGCGCCGGCCGCGCACGAAGCCTCATCATCCTCGCGGACGAGAACGTCGAAGAGCGCGACGACGCGCAGGACATGGCGGCCATCAAGACGCTGCTCGCGCTGCGGCGAATTCCCGGTGCGCTGCAGAAGAACCACGCCGTCGTCGAGCTGCTCGACGCCTCGCGCCGCACGGTGGTGGAGCAACTGGGCGCCGGCGGCGTCGAGGTCGTCGCCATGGCCGAGACGCTCTCGCGCATGATGGTGCAGACGGCGCGGCAGAACGGGCTCGCGGGCGTGTACCGCGACCTGCTCTCGTACGAAGGCAGCGAGTTCTACTTCACGCCGGTCGGCCCGCTCGCGGGCAAGGAGTTTCGAGAGGCGCAGTGGGCGACGAAGGACGCGGTGGTGTGCGGGGTGCGGCGCGCCGAAGGTGGCAAGCCGGCCGTGTGCACGTTGAACCCGCCCGACGACTTCGCGCTGCAGGAAGGTGACGAGCTGCTCGTCATCGCCGAAGACGACGACAGCTTCACGCTGACGGCGCAGCACCAGCCGACGGTGCCCGAGGGCTTCGCGGGCGCGAGCGCGATGCAGCGCAAACCCGAGCGGCTGCTCATCTGCGGCATGAGCCCCAAGCTGGGCGACATGCTGCGCGAGTTCGACAACTACGTGCTGCCGGGCAGCGAGGCGTGGTTGATGCCCGGCCTCGAGAAAGATGGCTTCACCGAGTTCATCAAGGAGCACGTCGGCTCGCTGAAGGCGCTGAAGCTGAAGTACGTCGAAGGCGACCCGACGTCGCCCGAGGCGCTCAAGCGGGTGGTGTCTCCGGACTTCATGGTGGCGATGGTGGTGGCCGACACCTCGCGGCCCGCCGACGAAGCCGACGCGCGCACCGTCATCACCGTGCTGCTGCTGCGCGACCTCTTCCGCGCGTTCAAGGACAAGAAGCCGCGCATCATCTCGGAGATTCTCGACACGCGAACGAAGGACCTGCTCGAGCAGGACTACGGCGCCGACTTCGTGGTGTCGGCCGAGATGACGTCGATGCTGCTGGCCCAGGTGTCGGAGCGCCGCGAGCTGAACGCGGTGTTCGCCGACTTGTTCGACTCCGACGGCAACGAAATCTACCTGAAGCGCGCGGCCTGCTACGCGCTGCTCGGCTACACGACACCGTGGCTCACGGTGCAGAAGGTGGCCCGCTCGCGTGGTGAGGTGGCCATCGGGTACCTGAAGCTCGGCGGCACGCCCATCGTGAACCCGAAGCAGCTCGAGTCGGTCATCTTTGCGGAAGAAGACCGCGTCATCGTCATCTCGGAAGACGACAGCGAGGCTGCGGGCGACGAGCGTGGTGGAGAGCTGTCGGAGGCTCCGTCGGCGCCGCTGGCCGCAGAGCCGAAGACACCGCCCGAGACGAAGACGCCGGCTCCGGTGCGGTCGGCGCTGCTGCCACCCGAGGGCTCGAAGCCGCCAGACGCGAAGCCGGTGTCGGCTGGTCCGCGCGTCGATGGCCCGAGCACGCAGCCGAGGCCGCCGCTGCCCACGAAGAAGAGCTGAAAGAACCGGCCTCAAGAGTCGCGACCTCGAGCTGCGATGCGTCGTCTGGCATGCGTTTGCCTTTCGGAACGCAGCCGAGTCGTTCTCGGAGCTGATCAGAGACGACCTCGCGTGAAGCGCACGCTGAGCGCAGTCTCGTGGAACGATGGGCCGAGGATGAAGACGTGCGCCAGCAGGACGTGCCTGTGCTTCCACCAGGCCGGGCCCGTCGATGCACGCTCGCGTGAAACGCTCCCTCGCGGCCGTCGAGCAGGTCGAGCGCGAGGCTGACCCCGCCACGTGTCTGCGCAACGCCTGCCACCTGGTGCGACGCTGCACTCCTCGATGGCGCTGAGCTCCCGACAAGGCGCGAGATGGTCCGATGGCTGTCGAGTGCAGCGCGTCGACCGAAGGGTCCCTCCCGGCGATGCCGAGCGCGAGCTGTTCCTCTTTCGTTACGAGTACCGGGCTGGTGCGGCGTCGGCACCGTGGGCCGAACGACCTTCAGCCTCTCGACGGTGGATCCGAACGGAGCGGACGCGCTCGCCACGCATCGCATGAACGAGCGGGCGTGACCTGTCGATTGGCCGTCCGTTGCTGCGCTTCAGCTGATTCGCCGAGTGCGAAGTCGAGCGCGGCTTCCGCCCAGTCAGCGAACCGACGAGACTGCGATGGTGAGCACTCTCACGAGGCAGCCTCGCCACGACGGAGCAACGGCCGAGCACCAGAGCCTTCTGCTCTCTGGTGAAGAACCCGCCACGCGGCGCGAGCACGGAGCACCAGGAAGCCGCAGCGACCGTGCTGCTCGACGCCCTCGCCGAGCCGTCCCTCCCTCCCGAGGAGCGCATCGCCATGGTCCGGCTGGTGCTCGACCTGGGCTACCCCTGGGCGCTGCGGCTGCAGCCCGAAGACCTCGCCCGCGTTCGGTCACCCGCTCGCCCCCGTCACGGCGTTCACGTCGCAGTGATGGCGCTGCTCATGGCGCTCGCGACCTTCACCATCACGCCACGCGAGCGAGTGCACCACCCAACCCTCATCGGTCGACACGGGCTCGACGAACCGACGACTCCCGCACTTGTGCAACCAGAGGAGCCCGCGCCGCGGCGAACCGTGCAGACCGTTCGCTTCGACGAAGAAGGTGTGGTCTCGGGCGCTCGCACCCCGCGGGTGACGCGCCGGCTGCCGCGCATGGTGCTGGGCGCCGAGCTCGACCGGCTGCTGGTGCTCGGCGAGTGGGAGCGCGTCATCGACCGCGCGAGGGACTGCAGGCGCGCTGATCCGCTCCGGCTCGACTGCATCGCCGAAGAAGCAGCGGCGCACGCACGCCTCTCGCAACGACCGCTGCCCTGGCAGCAACCACCCCGCGAGCGGGCCCTGGCGTCGTTGGAGCGCCTCGAACACGAACGCGCGGCCCGTGCGCTGTACCGCCGCTACCTCTCCATCGCGCCATCCACCGACGCACTCGCGCCGAAGCTCGTTCAGCGGCTCCGGGAAGACGGCGATTGGGTCGAGTGGAACCCCGAAGCGGCCGACCGTGAGCTCGCGGCCATCATCACCGAGCCGTGCTTGCAGCACGGGTGCGTCGAACAGCACCTCGCTCTGGCCGATGCCTTCGAGGTGCGGGCGCTTCGAACGCACGATGAAGACGACCTGGCCCAGGTCGAAGACCTTCGCCTCGTCAGCGAGGAGTCGCCTACCTGCCGCGGTCCACTGTGCCGCTGCGCACGTGTTGTGCGCGACAACTTCTGAGGTCAGCCCGCTTCGCCATCGGGTGACGCGAGCACGACGGTGTAGCCATCGGGGTCTGCGACCCACAGCTCTCGATGCTGCGCGTTCGGGTTCACGTGAACGTCGAGAACCACGCGGGCCTTCAGCTCGCGCGCCCGCTTCACGGCGGCGTCGAAGTCGTCGACCTCGAACCAGAGCATCACGCCATTGCCGACGGGCTTCGTCGCGTCACCGAGGTGCCCGTGGTGGTGGTCGGCCTTCCACGCGTGCAGCTGCAGAATGAGCCCGTCACTGCCCCACTTCGTGTGATGCAGCCGCGGGTCGACGAGCCGCTCGTACTCACCCGCGGAGTGACGGCCCTCGACGTCGCCATGCCCGCTTCGGCAGCCGAGGAGCCGCTGGTAGAACCGGCTCGAAGCATCGACGTCGCGGCAGACGATGAGCGGTTGGGCGCGCATCACTCCTCCTCGTCACCTTCGACGTCGCCGTCTTCGAGGTCGAGCGTGCGGCTGCGCATGCCATCGCCCCAGCACACGTACCCACTGAAGTGCAGCCGGGCGTGCTCGAGGCGCGCGGGCTCGTACTCGGCGGGCACCTGGCCGTAGACCTGTTCGTCTTCGAGCAGCCCGGCTTGCTGCGCGAGCCACACGTCGACCGGGCCGTTGACGCAGAAGAACGGCATGTCGTCCATGTCGACGGTCATGATGCAGGGCTCGCCCGCGGCGTCGCGGGGCCCGAGGTAGAGAAACCGCCGCGAGTCCGAGCCCCAGCCCTCGAGCAGCACGACGGGCGCCTTCAGCTGGCTCGGCAACGGCTCGAAGGCCTCGGCCCAGTCGTCACCGAACTCCTGCACGAGCAGCTCGCGCAGCGTCATCGGCTCGCTCAGCGAGAAGTACTCGGCGTCGGCAGCGAGCCAGCGCTCGAGCGCCGGCGACAACGGCTGTGTGCCCAGCTTCGTCTGCTTCAGCTCGTCGGGCGGGAGACCCTCGAACGACTCTCCCGCGTCACGACGGTGCTTCATCACGGCGTCGACCAGTTCGACTCCACGTCGCAGTGTCATGTGCTCCCCCTGTCTGCTTCAGGAGAGCACGCCGCGAATTCGCCGTCAGCGCTCCTGAGCGAGGGCCGCGAGCGCGTCAGCCTGCTCGCTGCGGAACCGGTTCGCCACGCCGCGCTGCACCTCGGCCGAGCTCGACGTGAAGTAGTACAGCTCGCCGCCGCGGGTCGTCTTCCCTCGCTCCTGGTAGATGGCGCGAATGATCTGCTCGTCGCTCATCTGCGACACGTTCTGCCCCTGCAGCGCGCGACCGAAGATGTTGGCGGCGCCCTCCTGGCCGTGCTGCACGGCGACGCTCCACAACACGTCGTTGAGCGCGCGGCTGCGCTGACCCATGTCGAGGCCGGGCACGGCGCGTTCGACGTTGCGGCGCGCGGGCTCGTAGAAGCGGCTGGCGATGTACTCGTGCTGCGCGGCCTGGAACTCCTGGCGGTGGTCGCGCGCAATCTGGCGCCACGCGTTCGAGAACTCCTGGGTGCCGGGGTTCAGGCCTGCGAGCGGGCGGCCGATGTCGGGGTGGTTGCGCTGCATCCAATCGGCGAAGGAGCGCGCCGAGCCGGTGTTGGTGGCGAACTGGTAGCTGCCGTAGCTGATGCCGCCGCGGTCGCCACGGCCCGACGAGACCGTGCCGGGGTCGCCGTTCGACTCGTAACGCGACGAGAGGCCACCGAGCCGCGAGATGTCCGTCGGGCCGCCATCGCCGGGGCGAGGCTGCGGGCGGGTCTGGTCGCCACCGGGCGTCGTCGTCTGATCAGCCCTGGGGCGCGTCTCGCTCGCCGGGCGCGGGTTGCCGCCGCTGAACGTGCGCAGCTCTCCAGTGGTGCGATAGGTCTTGCTGCCACTCTCGCCGACGAGCCGCCCGCCCTGCTCACGCATGCGGAACTCGCGGCCGTTCGCGGGGTCGACGCCGACGTACACGCTGTTGCCCTGCGGGTCGCGCTCCCGCCGCGTGATGGTGACCCAGTGGTCGGTGCCGTTCGCGCCGCCGTTGCTGCCGGCCTTGTAGTCGACGCCCACCACCACCGGCCGCCCCTGGTCGAGGTTGCGGTTGATGGTGTCCATGCTCCACGCGGGCCGGTTCGCGGTGAGGCCCTGCGAGCGCGCGGCGACGTCCCAGTTGAGCCCGTTGCCCGAGTAGCCGCCGTGCGAGTCGAGGTAGCGGTCGAGCTCGCCCGGGTTCACCGTGTTGCCCGAGATGCGGCTGATGGCCATCGCCGTCGCGGTCATCGCGCAGCCGGCGCGGCCGATGGAGGAGCCAGTACCCAGCGCCCGCGAACCCCACTCCGGGTCTCCCTGCCGGAACATGGGCGTGCCGTCGCTCGTCGTCGGGTGCTGGCGGCCGTTGCCATCGACCGCCGGGCCTGACGGAGACGGGACACGGCGGTCAGGCGTCGACTCGTCGATGGGCCGGTCTTCTCCGTTGGGCGCCTGCGCAGGCCGGTTCTGGTCGAAGCCGTCGGGCACCTGCAGCGTCTTGCCGGCGTAAATCTTGTCGGGGTCGGCGATGTTGTTGGCGCGAGCGAGCTTCTCGACCGTCGTTCCAAACTTCTTCGCCAGAGCCGAGAGGGTGTCGCCGCGCTGAATCCGGTAGTCCATGCGGCATTCTCGCGCACGCGCAGGTCTTCGAATTCACGAGGATCAGTAACCCGTTTGACACAGGTAGACGGGTGTATGCCCGGGGCCTGCATGTGAGGGTTCGCCAACCGGTTGAATCGCTTCGGGTGCGACATGTTTCCGGTGGCAACATCGGCGGTCTCGACATCGTCGCAAGGCAGCGGGAAGAGAGCCACATGAGCCGCTCCTTCGACCTCGTTCTTCGCAACGGCACGCTCGTGACGCCTTCGGGCCGCGCTCAAACCGACGTCGGCGTCATCGGTGGGCGCATCGCAGCCATCGGAGACCTCTCGAGCGCGAAGGCCGCGAGCACGTTCGACGCGAAGGGCCTGCACGTGTTGCCCGGCGTCATCGACACGCAGTGCCACTTTCGCGAGCCGGGGCTGACGCACAAGGAGGACCTTGGATCAGGCAGCGCGTCGGCCGCGCTCGGTGGCGTCACCGGGTTCTTCGAGATGCCGAACACGAACCCGTCGACCGACTCGGCCGAGCGGCTCGCGTGGAAGGTGGCGCGCGCGAAGGAGACGTCATGGGTCGACTTCGCCTTCTACGTCGGCGCGACGATGGAGAACGCCGACTCGCTCGGCACGCTCGAGCAGGGTGAAGGCGTGGTGGGCATCAAGATGTTCTGCGGCAGCTCCACGGGCTCGCTGCTCGTCGACAAGCCGGCTGATCAACTGCGCGTGTTCCGCTCGGGCAAACGCCGCGTCGCCTGTCACAGCGAAGACGAAGCGCGCCTCAAGGAGCGAAAGCCGCTCTTCGAGGGAAAATCCGTTCACTCGCACCCCGACTGGCGCGACGAGGAGTGCGCCGTCATGTCCACGGCGAGCATTCTCGCGCTCGCGCGGCAGGCGAACCGCAAGCTGCACGTGCTGCACGTGACGACGGCGGGAGAATTGCCGCTCCTCGAAGCGAACAAAGACCTCGCGAGCTTCGAGACGACGCCGCAGCACCTGACCCTCGCGGCGCCCGAGTGCTACGACCGCCTCGGTACGTTGGCGCAGATGAACCCGCCGATTCGTGAGGCGCGCCACCGGGAAGCGCTGTGGGAAGCGGTGCGCTCGGGAATGCTCGACGTGCTGGCGACCGACCACGCGCCGCACACGCTGGAAGAGAAGGCGAAGCCGTGGCCGCAGAGCCCCTCGGGCATGCCGGGCGTGCAGACGCTGGTGCCGGTGATGCTCACGCACGTGAACGCGGGCCGCTTGTCGCTCGAGCGCTTCGTCGACCTGACGTCGGCGGGCCCCGCGCGCGTGTTCACGATGCGGCGCAAGGGCCGGCTCGCGGTGGGCTTCGACGCCGACTTCACGCTCGTCGACCTGGCCGCGAAGCAGACCATCACGAATGCGTGGTCGAAGAGCCGCTGCGGGTGGACGCCGTTCGATGGCTTCGAGGCGACGGGCTGGCCGATGGCGACGGTGGTGCGTGGTCAGTTCGTGATGCGTGACGGCGCGCTGGTCGGAGCTCCCGCCGGGCAGCCGATGTCGTTCGACCCGTGACGGAACTGGGGGGCCGCGCTGGTGCGTTAGCGTCGAGTCATGAAACTGCTCGCGCTGTCGTGCCTGGTGTCGCTGTCGGTTGCTGCCCAGACGTTGCCGCCTGAGGCCGAGAAGGTCGTCGCTGCGTACGAGAAGAGCGCGAACGCGATTCGGGAGAAGGCCGAGAAGGAGACGCAGCCGCACCTCGACAA
>JAACJQ010000221.1 GCA_016879935.1 Archangiaceae bacterium
AGGAACTTCTCGGGAGCGAGCCCGACCGCCGCGTTCACGGCCTCTGCGCCCCAGTCGTGACCGACGAGGTGCAGTCGCTCCACGCCGAGCGCGGTGACGAGCGCGCACACGTCGTCACCGAGGTCGCGCAGCGTCGTGTCTCGCTCGGGCGGTGAACCGGCGTAGCCGCGCAGAAACGGAGCGACGACGAAAGCGCCCGCGTCGGCGAGCGCCTGACCGATGACGCCCCACCCGTGCGGCGTGTCGGGAAAGCCGTGCACCAGCATCACGGGAACGCCACCGCGCGCGCCCCACGTCAGCGCCTTCACGCGCCGGCCCGCGGCCACGAGTTCGAGGTCGGTGAACACGAGCTGGCTCTAGCAACGCACCCCGCCCCTTGCTCGTCCGAGCGCACGGGGCTAACGCACCCGTATGGATTTTCGAGGCAAGTGGGTTCTCGTCACGGGTGCATCGGCAGGTCTCGGCCAGGAGCTCGCGCGGCAGCTCGCCACCGAACACGGCGCCAACCTCGTCATCTCGGCCCGGCGCGCAGCGAAGCTGGAGGAGCTGAAGGCCGAGCTCGAGCCGAAGGGTGTGCAGGTCGTCTGCGTCACCGGAGACATGTCGAAGCCGGAAGACGTCGACCGCGTGCTGGCCGAGGCGATGGCTGGCCGGCAGCTCTACGGCGCCATCTTGAACGCCGGCGTCTCGCACTTCGGCCATCACCACGAGCTCGCGTGGGACGACTTTCTGTCGATGCTGCAGCTGAACGTGACGGCCAACGTGCGCATGGCGACCGAGCTCGTCTCGCACATGAAGGCGCATAAGCTGGGCGGCGGCGTGATGCTCATCTCGTCGATGACGGGCGTGATGCCGGTGCCGTACCAGTCGGCGTACTCGGGCACGAAGGCGTTCCTGAACAGCTTCGGCACCGCGCTCGCGCACGAGCTCGAAGGGCACCCGCTGAGCATGACGGTGTTCGCGCCCGGTGGCATCGCGACCGAGATGACGTCGGGTGAGCGGTTCTCGACGCTGCGCAGCTGGCTGGCGCCGGTGGGAGAGACGGCGCGTGCGGCCATCAAGGCGATGAAGAACCGCGAACACCTCGCCGTGCCGGGCTTCGTGAATCAGCTGGGCATGCTGGCGTTCCGTTTCGTGCCGCGCCGGTTCGCGATGGGCCAGCTCGCGAGCACCTATCGCAAGGCGCTCGCGGCGTCGGCTGGCAAGAGCTGATCAGTCGTCGTCGCGGTCCTGGCCCGGGTGACGAACCTCTGGGCCTCCACGATGCGGTTTCTGGAAGTACGCGGGTGGCGGCGTCGGCAATTTCGCGATGCACGCCTCGGAGCACGCGTTCACGAGCAGCGGCAACACGTCGGTGCCCACGCGATGCGAGAGCCACACGCGATGACGGCCCGAGTCCTCGAAGCGCGTCGAGCAGACACTGCAGGCGCGCTCGAACGAGTGCGTGAACGGCCGCAGCCGTGGGAACGGTGGCCAGTACTTGTTGTTGCCGTAGAGCGCGCGCGTGCTGACCGTGCTGCGCGTGTAGCCGATGTGCGTGAGCTCGAACGGAAACCAGTGCAGGCGATACGAGGTGTACGGATCGAACTCGCGCAGTGACGTCATGCCCGCGACCTCGACGGGAAGGCGCACGAGCTGGCTGCCGTAAAGGAGCAGCTTCTTCACCGACTTCAGCTTCGCGATAGCGGGCGGCAGGGTGACGATGTGCTCGCGCTCGAGCGGCGACAGCTCACGAAGCGGCGCGAACGTCTCGGGCTGCTCGACCGCGGCGCGTTCGACGAGGTCGACGAGCTTTCGCCAGGCATCGCACTCGGTGTCCTGCGGTTCGTTGTGCAGCTTCAGCGACGTCCGCGGCTGAGAGACACAACCGCAGCGAGCTGCCGTCTTCGTGAGCAGGTGTGCGCGCTCCGGTTCGACCTGCAGCAGCCACCCGGTGTCGAGGCCCTTGCGCGCACGGCTCAGGCGCTCTTCGAGACCGAGCCGTTCTGGATGATCAGGTGGAGCGCGTCGAACCATTGCCTGCGCTCGAAGGAACTCGGAGCGGACGTCTTCTCGTTCCTCCAACCAGTCGGCGTAGACCGCTCGAACGGCGTCATCGTCGGGGTTCGCGAGGAAACGAGAGAGGAGCTGCTGCTCAGTCACCACGCGACGACCTTAGCCGCTCACGCAACTCGACGAGCAGACGACCGAGCTCGTTGCGACCACGCCCGTCACTTCCGCAGCCCCAGAACACGTCTTCGTCGGTGTCTTCGATGAGCGCTTCAGTCCCCGTCGAGAGCAGCAGCACGCGCAGATCATCGTGCTGCTCGAACTTCGCGGCGAGGGCCTGTCGCATGACGTCGACCTTCACGGACTCCCAGTCGCGCCTCAGCGTGACGCGTCGCGAGCGCCCCAGCTTCGCGGCGATGGCTGGAGTTCGTGCGCGACGAATCAGCTCGGCCTGCTCGGTTCCGACGAACTTGTTCGCTTGAAAGAAGTGCTCGACCGTCGGCCAGCGAACGCCTGCGACACGAATCGGGTGAAGTGAGAAGTTCGAGAACGCACCGAACTCGCCTGTCACCGAGAAGAAGCGAATGGCCATGATGGAGTCACGACGACTCCGGCTGGAGTCTCTGACGTGAAGACGTTCCCCCGGCGCTTTGGGCCATACGAGCTGCACGCACGCATCGCCATCGGCGGGCTCTTCGAGGTGTTTCAGGCGACGCGCTCGAGCAGCACCCGCCGGCTCGCGCTGTGCCAGGTGCAATCGTTCGTCGACGAAGAGGTTCTCACCACGATGTTCGAAGACCTGAACCTCGCGGCGCAGGTGAGGCACCCGCACCTGCTTCGACTCGAAGACTTCGGCCAGCTCGAGGGCCACTCCTTCGTCTGCACCGAGTTCGTCGATGGCTTCGACGTGCGTCCCCGGAAGGTGAAGGCGTCGGCGGCGGTGGCGGCCGAGGTGTGCGCGCAGCTCTGTGATGCGCTCCAGGTCGCGCACGGCATGGGCGTCGTGCACGGTGACGTGCAGCCCGGCAACGTGATGATCAGCCGCGCCGGTGACGTGAAGCTCCGCGAGCTCGGCCTTGCCCGCTGCCGTCGCGGCGCCATGTCGCACCGCGGCGTGCTGGTCGTACCGCTTCACTATTTGTCGCCCGAGCAGCTCCGCGGAGTGCCGCAGACGTTCGCGACCGACGTGTTCTCGATGGGGCTCGTGCTGTTCGAGCTCGTCACCGGCCGCGGGCCCTTCGAGCGCGGCAGCGAGCTTGGCAGGCTGAAGGCGACGCTCCACGAGCCGGTCGCTCCAGAGGTGATGGCGCAGGTGCCGCCGCCGCTGGTGCCCATCGTCGAGCGGGCGCTCCAGAAGGACCCGCTGCGTCGCTTCGAGTCAGCGCAGGCGATGAGTGAAGCGTTGAGGGCGGCCGGTGGCCCCGTTCGCAAGGCGCAGCTCGCCGAGTGGGCCGCAACCCACGCTCGTCAGCCCTGAGCGCGTCGCGCCCGGGTCGCCTGCTCGAACGCATCGAGGCTCTCGGCCACGGGGAACGCGCCCTGCTCGAGTCGAGATGCATCGAAGAGCGGCTTCGAACCCCGGCTCAGCAGCTCGAGGAGGAACGAGCGGTACAGCTCCTTCGCGTTGGCCGCCGTGCGGTGCGCCTGCAGGTTCGCCGTCGTGCTGACGAGCCTCAGCGGCGGAGCGACCGCGCTGAACAAATCGACGACGAGGGCCTTCGTGGTGCCGATGGGAACGACCGCGGCCGCGATCGCCTCGATGCCTCCGAGCGGCAGCTGGTATTCGCCCTTCGGGCTCTCCACCACGAGGTGCTCTGCGGTGAGGGCCTTCACGGTGACGGTCTCGACGGGCGGCGGCGGGGCGATGGGCGCTGGCTCGACCGGGGCCGCTTCTTCGAAGGCGTTCACCGCCGAGGGCGAGCGCCTCCAGTCGGCGAGGTCGAGCCCCGACGTGGTCTCGGGAGCCGGGAGGGCCGCGAGCTGCGCGCGCGCGTCGGCCGCCAGCGTCTCGGGCAGGCGCTCGACCTTCAGCACGCGCTCGAGCATCGCGCGCGCGGCGGTGGGGTCGTTGGCGTCTCGCTGGAGTCGCCGCGCCGCTTCGAGGCCGGCCCGCGCCCCCATCACGCCCGCTGCGTCGGCGCCACGCTCGTACAGCTTCAGCGAGCCACGACACAGCGGCTCTTCGGCCTCGTCGACGACCTGCGCCAGCTTGATGGCCTGCATCGGCGAGAGCGCGTCGGTGCCGAAGCGCATTCCATGCTCGTTCCACAACAGCACGGCGTGGTGCTTCGACTCTGCCTGCGCGCTCATCAGCGCCTTGACGAACTGCTGCCCGGCCAGCTCGCCCCGGCCCGGCGTCCCCAGCTCGAGGCCCGCCAGCATCACCCGCGCGTCGCTGTCGTTGGGGTCGGCGGCGAGGGCCTTGTCGAGCGTCGTGCGCGCCTTGTCGAACTCGCGCTCCGCGATGGCGGCCCGCGCCTGCTCGACGAGCGGAGAGACGAACCGCCGCGTGAGGTCGGTCGCAGACTCGTCGGTCGTGGTCAACGTTCGGTCGAGCCCCGCGCCCTTCATGCCGAGTGCGATGACGGCGCCGAACGCGAAGCCACCCAGGTGCGCTCCGACGGCCACGCCGCCCGTCTCGCCCATCAGGTAGTCCCAGGCTTGATCAGCGAACCAGAGCAACGCCGCGAACCACGCGGGCCAGTGCCAGATGCCGCGCCACAGCTTCACCCCGAGGAAGACGAAATAGCCGACCGCAATCTTCCGCAGCGGAAAACGAACGGCGAACGCGCCCATCAAGCCGGCGATGGCTCCCGACGCGCCGGCCATGCTCGTGCTCGAGCCCGGGTCGATGAGGAAGTGCGCGATGCACGCGACGACGCCCGAGGCGACGTAGATGAGCGCGAACAGCCGTCTTCCCCACGCGTCTTCGAGCAGCGGCGCGCATAGCCAGAGGAAGAAGAGGTTGCCCAGCAGGTGCAGCCACCCGAAGTGGAGGAACATGGCCGTGAACCAGCCGGGCTGCACCGAGCCCCGCGCCGGCACGAGCGAGAAGCGGCGCAGCGCCGTCTCACGGTCGAGCGCGACGGCGATGAGGCGATCGAGCTGTACCTGCTGGCCGACCTCGACGGGGCCGCCGGGCCGAACGCGCTCGAGCTCGTCGCGGTGCTCCTTCACGGCCGCGTCGATTTCGGCCACGGCCTTGTGGCCCAGCGTCGTGCTCACGAAGTCACGGTCGAGCTCGAGCCAGGGGTGGTGGCTCCAGTACTGCAGCGCCTCGACGGTGCGCTCGCGGTTGAGCGGGTCTTTCGTCAGCACCCACGTCGGCACGAAGGCCAGCAGACACAGCAGCGCGATGGCGGCCGCCACGATGGGAATGCGAACGCGCGCTTCGCCGACGCCCAACGGAAAGAGGAAGAACACGCAGCGCCCCCGCAGAGGACGATGACACGAAGAGCGGCGATCTCAAACGCGGTCGCTCGTGCGACACTCACCGCGCATGCGGCTCGTCCTGCTCGCAGCCATGGTCGTGCTTGGCCTGGTCAGCTGGCAGGTCGTCGGTGTCTTCTCGGCCAAAGCGCGTGTCGCGCGCCTCGCCGCCAGCCTCGTCGCAGCGCCCGACATCGCAGACGCCCAGACGTTCGCGCAGCGCCTGAGCGCCGACCTGCTCGAGCAGGGCATCACCGTCAGCGACCTCGTCGTCACGCTCTCGCCAACCGAGCCGTACGTGCTCGACGACGAGCGGGGCACCGCGCGCGCGGTCAGCGCAAAGCTGACGGGGCGCAAACGCATTCTCTTCGGCCTGTGGAGCCTGCCGGTGTCGGCCCTGGTTCAGGTGCGCGGCGCGGTCCCCGATGGTCCAACCCACCAGCGCTCACAGTGGCCCGCCGAGTCGGAGCCGCTCGCGCTCAAACAGCTCATTCCGAAAGACGCACCCGCCCCGGTCGAGAACGAGCCCACCGCGAGCCCCGGCACGTGGACGTCGTCGAGCCGCGACGGCGCGATGACGGTGTCGAGCAGCGAGACCTCGACCGGGTGCTCGGTGCGCTGCGAAGCCAAAGGCGAAGTGGTGTGGAGCGAGTCGTCACCCTGCCGTGTGACGAGGCAGCACCTGCGCTTCGTGAGTGACGACTGCGAGCGGGTGATTGCCTTCGACCCCGCGGTCTTCGGCTCGAAGTCGTGGCAGACGCACCCCGTCGCCGTCGTGCTGACGCGCTCGAGGCTCGCCTTCGAGGTGTCGGCGGTGACGGTGGTTCGCGACGTCGAGGTCGTTCGCCGGCGGCACGGCTGGCTGCGTGGCTTCTCCGACGTCGAGGGTGAAGGCCCGGTGTGGCGCGCTGACGGCAGCGCGGTGATGTTCACGACGGTCGAGGGGCAGCAGCACGAAATCTCGAGCCGGCGCTGATCAACCCGCAGCTTCCGACAGCTCGACGCCCGGCGCGCGGCGCAGCGCCATCTCGGCCCGCATTTCTTCGACGTCTTGCCAGTCGAGCAGCCGGCGCACGGCGGGAAAGAGGAGCGACTCCTCGCGCGCCTGATGCGACTCGAGGCAGCGCCGCAGGTGCTCCACCGCGCCGCCCAGCTCGAAGCGCACCGTCATCAACCGCGTCGCGTCTCTCGCCACGAGCTGACAGAGGAACGCGACACGAGAGATGAGCGCGTGGAGCTGCACGTGCTCGAGCCGCATCGCGGCGATGGTCTGGTCGAGCACCTTGTGACGGCCCGACAACCTCGGCGCGAGCGTCGACTCTTCATCGACGAAGTGCACCTCGAGGTGGTGGGTGAAGAACTCGGCCACCCGCTTCGCCGTGGCCGCCGTCGACTCGTCTGCCGGCGCCGCGCACAGCCGCTCGGCCAGAGACAGCATCGAGCGCGCGAAGGCGTGGCTCTGGAGGAAGGCCTCCACCACGTCGTCGGGCATCGGGGTTCGCGTCTCGAGCGGCAACATCTGAAGCGCAGCGGTGTACCAACCGGCGTCCGCCCCGTCACTCGGCGCACCGACGAATTCGTCGACACACCTCGGCGCCGCGTCACGCACACGCGCGATGCGTCGACGCGTCGAGGTTGGCGTCGACGCCGGGCCCGTTGGGCAGGGTGCCGACCCAGAATACCGGGTCGGTCTCGATGGAGAGCGTCCACGCAGGCTCGGGGTTGGCGCTGATCAACACGAGCAGCAGCGTCATCATCTCGAGCTCCCTTCGGGGAGCGCCGGCGTCGAGCGCGGCTTCATCAGGTTCGCCGTCAGTCGCGCCGAGAGCTCGCGCGAGACGAAGCGGTTGGCCTGTGCCGTCCAGTAGTTGCCGAGGCCCGCGATGACGTGAGAGCGGTTCGACGCGAAGGACTTCATGGCGACCTCGACGACCGACTCCGGCGTCGCGCGGCTGCCCAGCGCAGCCTCTTCGGCGCCGACGCGCTCGAAGAAGGGCGTATCGGTGGCGCCCGGGCACAGGGCGAGCACCTTCACGCCGCGCGCCCGGTTCTCGGCCCACAAGGCCTCGCTGAACGAGAGCACGAACGCCTTCGTCGCGCCGTAGACGGCCATGAAGGGCACCGGCTGGAAGGCGGCGGTCGAAGCGACGTGAATCACGCCTCCGCGGCGCGTGATGAGGTCGGGTAGGAACGCGTGCGTCAGCTCGACGAGCCCGCCGACGTTGAGGGCGAGTTCTTCACGCAGCGTCGCGAGCGGCTGCGTCTCGAATGCGCCATAGGTGGCGAAGCCCGCGTTGTTCACCAGCACGTCGCACTGCCAGCCGAGCGCGCGCACGGCCTTCAGAACCCGCTCGCCCGCGCCGGGGAGCGAGAGGTCTTCGGCGTGCGAATGCACCTCGACGCCGTGCTCCCGTCGCAGCCGCTCGGCCACCAACTCGAGCTTCGGCTGCGAGCGCGCCACCAGCGCCAATCGCGCGCCTTCCCTGGCGAAGCGCGCTGCGAACGCGGCTCCGATGCCTGTCGACCCACCGCTGATGACCACCGTCTTTCCTCGATACGCCGTCATGTGTTGCCTCCGTGGTGGCCACACAGTGCGCAGCAGGGGGCTTTGTGAGAATGGGCATCGATGGCACTCTGAGTTCCAGAAATGAGAATTGACCCCGACCTCACCTGGGACGACCTGCGCGTGCTGCTCGCGGTGCATCGGCATCAGAGCTTCAAGGCGGCGGGTGACGTGCTGAGGCTCTCGACGTCGACGACGGCGCGGCGCATCGAGGCGCTCGAGGCGGCCGTGGGGCGCAGCCTGGTGGTGCGCACGCCCCGTGGAACGGTGCTCGACCCGGGCGCGCTGCCCTTCGTCGACCTCGCCGAGACGCTCGAGCTCGGTCTTCGCGCGGCCCAGCGCACCGAACAGGAGCTCGCCGGCGTCGTGCGCGTCTCGGCGGGCGATGGGTTCGCGGGCCCGCTCGTGCAGGTGCTGGCCGACCTTCGGCGGCGCACACCCGAGACGCAGGTCGAGCTCGTCAGTGAAGCGCGCCTCGCCGACGTGTCACGGCGTGAAGCCGACCTCGCGATTCGCACCGCGCGCACCACGTCGGCCGTGGTGGTCGAGCGCCCGCTCGGAGCGCTCTCGTTCGGGCTCTACGCCTCGAGAGACTACGTGGAGCGTCGCGTTCACGGCACGTCACTCACGCCAGCCGACCTCGAGCGCCTCGACTTCGTGGGGTTCCTCGGCCTGCATGAGCAGCTGCCGCAGGCGAAGTGGCTGCACGGGCTTGGCGCCAGACGCTTCGGCTTTCGCGGCAACACCGACGCGCTCGTGCACGAGGCCGCGCGTCAGTCTCAGGGCATCGCCGTGCTCGCTGACCTGGTGGGAGACGCAGACCCGATGCTGCAGCGCCTCGAGGTCGCGTCGCGGCCGCCTCGAATTCCCGTCTGGCTCGTGTTTCACCGTGAGCTGCGGGCCGTGCCGCGCGTTCGGGCGGTCGCCCGGGCCATCGAGGTCGCGTTTCGCGCACGCCTGCCCCGATGAGCGGCTAAGCATCAGCGCATGAAGGGCAAGCGCGGCAAGGTTCCGCAAGACGACTTCGTGGTGAGTGGTGTTCGCCGCACGCCGCTGCGCGACCTGTACCATCTGGTGTTGCGCGCGAGCTGGCCGGCGCTGCTGGCCGGGCTCGTGGCGTTCGTGCTCGTGTCGAACGCGCTGTTCGCGTTGCTCTACGTCGAGGTTGGCGGCATCGCGAACGCGCAGCCGGGCAACTTCACCGACGCGTTCTTCTTCAGCATTCAGACGATGGCCACCATCGGCTACGGCGCGATGTACCCGCAGACGGTGGCGGCGCACGTGGTGGTCGCCGTCGAGGCCATCGTCGGCTTGAGCGTGACGGCGCTGTCGACGGGGCTCGTCTTCACGCGCTTCTCACAGCCCCGCGCCGAGGTCGTGTTCGCGTCACGACTCTGCATCTCGCCCGTCGATGGCAAGCCGTCGCTGCAGTGCCGGCTCGGCAACGACCGCGACGACGTGCTCGTGGAGGCGCAGTTTCACGTCGACGTGTTTCGAACGACCGTCACGAAGGAGGGCAAGACCATCTACCGGGGCACCGAGCTGCAGTTGGTGAAGCAGCGGGCCTCGACGTTGTCGCGCACGTGGACGCTCATGCACGTCATCGACGAGCAGAGCCCGCTGTTCGGCTTGACGCCCGAGAGCGCCGCGAAGGTCGAGCTCGAGGTGCACCTCTCGGTCGTTGCCATCGACGACACCACGAACCAGACCGTGCACGCGCGCGCCCGCTACGCGACCGAGGAGATTGTCTGGGGTGCCCGACCCGGCGACGTCCTGTTCCCGAGGCCCGATGGCAAGTTGACGCTCGCGCTCGAGCGCTTCGACGAGATCGAGCCCACGCCGCCGACGCCGACGTTCCCGCACGAGTGGCGGCCGCGGAGCTGATCAGCGTTCGAAGGCCGCCCTCATACAGCGCTCGACGGGCACCGAGACCGGCTCGTCTTCGACGTGATGCCTGAGCGGAACGCCGCGCACCGAGGTGGTGACGGTCTCCTGCAGCTGCCGCGTGCAGGTGTTGGCCGAAGCGTCGAAGCGCAGCACCTCGGTCAGCACCACACGAATGGAGACCTGCTCGACGCCCGGGTTGCCCTGCAGAATCGACTCGGGGCCGAAGGTGTCGGTGCAGGCACCTGCTGCGGCGCACGGAAGACCCAACACCGAAACGCGGTGGTTGAAGTGGGCGAGCTCGTCGAGCGCAGGCACCGAGACCTTGAGAAACGAGGCGCCGTAGCCGAGCGCCGAGCAGAAGACCGTCGTGTCGTCGAGCGTGAGCGTGGCGGGTGAGGTCACGTCTTTGAGTGGCCGCTGAAAGGTGCCCGACTCGAGCAACCTCGCCGTCTCGACCTTCTTCTCGGGAATCACCGCCGTCACCACGGGTGCCTCGGTGGTGGGCGCTTCGACCCGCTGCTCGTCGACGGGTGAGAACCCGCACGCACTGCCCAGCACCATCAACGTCAGGACACTTCTCATGAACCGGCTCCTTGCTTTGCCGCGCCTCATTGCGCGTCACGCCTTCGTACCGGCCGGCCAGGCATTGCGATAATCGATGCCAACCATCGGTGTCATAGTCGGTGTCAATGTCCATTCAGCAGCGGCACATCGGCGCGAACGACCTGTCGTACTTCCTCGAGGTCTCGACGGTTGGCAGCATCACACGCGCGGCGGAGCGGCTGGGTATTCGGCAGCCCACCCTGAGCGTCGCGATTCAGCGGCTCGAGGCGCGGTTCGGCACCGAGCTGCTCATTCGCAACAAGTCGGGGGTCGAGCTGACGCGGGCAGGGCGGCAACTGGCGACGCGGGCGCGGGCCTTTCTCACCGAGTGGCAGAACCTCGAGCTCGACGTTTCACGGCACGACGACGAGCCGCGCGGGCGATTCACCATCGGCTGTCACGTCTCCATCGCCGCGCATTGGTTGCCCGGCACGTTGCCGTCGATGTTGTCGAAGTGGCCGGGGCTCGAGCTGCAGTTGGTGCACGAGCTCTCGCGAAAGGTGAACGACCTGGTGGTGAGCCACGAGCTCGACTTCGGCATCGTGGTGAACCCGGTGCGGCACCCCGACCTGGTCGTCATCGAGCTGGCCAAAGACGTCTTCACCGCGTGGGACCGCACGAACGCGCTGTCTGACACGGTGCTCTACGACCCGAACCTGTTGCAGGCGCAGTCGATTCTGGCGCGCATTCAGCGGCGTGGGTTCTCGTTCAAGCGCAGCGTCACGTCGTCGAGCCTCGAGGTGCTGGCGCGGCTGGCGGCCCAGGGTGGTGGCACGGCGTTGCTCCCCACACATCTGGCGGCGCAAGCGAGGCCGGTGCTGCGAATTCCGCGCGGGGACCAGCCCTCGGTCGTCGACTCGGTGTGCCTCGTCTATCGTGCCGATGCGCAGCGCTCACCTGCAGCCAGGGCGCTCGTCGCAGCGCTGAAGCACGTGACGCCGTCGAGCCGGCGCTGAGTTGCGGCTCACCAGGTGTTCGCAGATTCCGCGTGCCGGAGCCGAGAGGAGCAGCGCACGTCATCGGGCCGAGTGCGCCGGGTTGCCATTCAACGCGGCACGAGCACGATGGCCGACTGCGCGGGCAGCTCGACTTCGAGCACGCCCCCAGCACCAACCGTGTAGGCAGGCCCCGGCGTGAGGGCATCGGCCAGCAACGTGCCCGCGGGCTTCGACGTCACCAGCCGCGTCTTCGACGTGTGCCGCCCATTCGTGTTGAGCACCACGAGCGCGTACGCCTCACCCGCGTCGCCGCCGCTGCGCTCGAAGGCGAACAGCCCCGCATCGTCTTCGGCCTGCGTGTTCTGCGTCGAGAACAGCACCTTCGTGTCGCCGCGCCGCAACGCCACGTGCTGCTTCCGGAGCGCGTTCAGTCGCGCGAGGTGTTGCCAGGTCTCTCCGCTCGCGTCGAAGCCCGTCGTCCACAACACCTCACGGTTCGCCGGGTCGTTGCCGCCCGCGAAGTCGAGCTCGGTTCCGTAATACACACACGGCAGACCCTCTTCGGTCAGGAGCAGCGTCAGCGCATTGCGCAATGCCTTCACATCGCCCCGCGCGTTGTTGAGAAACCGCGCCGTGTCGTGATTGTCGATGAAGTTCACAGGCACCTTCGACGGCGCGAGCCCGATGCCGCCGGGCTGCGGCGTGTTGCTCCAGTTCGTCGGGCGCTGGTTCCACAGCCACGCAATCTGCGACGTGCCGCGCTGTGCGTTCGCGTCGTGGGCCTTCTCGAACACGTCGGCGTACACGACGTACTTCTGGGAGAAGTAGAACACCGAGTCCATCTCGCCCGGCTTGGTGAAGCTGCCGAGCAGGTCGTCACGCCCGTCGAACGCTTCACCGAACATGAGGAACTTCTGCTTGCCCTGGTCTGCGAGACGTTTGCGCACGGCCGGCGCGAAGTGCTGCCAGAAGCCGTGCTCGACGTGCTTCACGGTGTCGATGCGGAAGCCGTCGAGGTCGGCCAGCTCGGCCCACCGCGCGTACGACTCCACCATCGCCTCACGCACCTCGGGCAATTCGGTCGCGACGTCTTTGAGGCCGCCGGGGAAGTCGCCCATGAGCAGCTGGTCGGGCCGCTCGTAGTCGAGCGTGCGGCCGAGCCCGTGGTACGCGTCGGCAGTGCCGAGCACGTCGGGCTTCGGGCGCTGCCGGTACGTCTCGGGCAAGTCGAAGAACGTGATGGGCGCGCGGCCCGCGACGCCGAGTGACGTGAACACCTGCACGCCGCGTGAATCCCAATCAGGGTCGTATTCGGTCGAGCGCGTGACGGGCGAGGTGCCGCCCGAGCCGCCGATGTACACGTCAGGTTTGCCATTGAGGTTCTGGTCGTAGAAGAAGACCTGCCCCATGTGGTTGGTGACGATGTCGAGCACCACTTTCAGCTTCTTCTCGTGTGCCGCTTTGACGAGGCTGCGCAACGCGGTGAGGTCGCCGAAGTGCGGGTTCGTCTCGGTCAAATCCTGCGCCCAGTAGCCGTGGTACGCGTCGAAGTCGGCGTCGGTCTCGACGTTGCGCACGACGGGCGAGATCCACAGCGTCGTCACGCCGAGCCGCTCGAAGTAGTCGAGGTGGTTCTCGAGGCCGCGCCAGTCTCCGCCCTGGAAGCGCGCGAGGTGGCCGGCCTGCACCCCGAAGTCGTTATTCACGTCTCCGTTCGCGAAGCGGTCGACCAGCACCTGGTAGATGACCTCGTCACGCCAGTCGTCGACGTGGGTGGTGAGCGGAACCGCCTTCGCGTCGGGCGGCGGCGCGAGGCAGGCGGACGCGAAGAGGGCGAGCAGAAGGAAGCGCATGGTCGAGGTCCTCATCGCTGCGGGTACGTCGTGGCGTTGAACCACCACTCGACGCTGATGCCGGCGTAGTGCTCGACGCCGCGGCGCGAGAACGGGTCGTCGACGCCGTAGAAGGAGCGCGCTCCGGCATCACGCATCGACAGCGCGTAGACGAGGCGCAGCTGCGGCCGCTGGAAGAGCCCGTGCCCGAACGGTGAGAAGTACGGCATCACGCTGAGCTGCCCGACGGTGCCGCCACGCAGCGAGCCCTGAGCGTCGACGAGGGCGTACACCCGGCGCTGCACGTTCGCTTCGACCGCCACGCCGAAGTACTTCGCCGCGTACCACTGCAGCCGCGCCGACAACGCGCCCTCGTCGTACTTGCCCGACGACGTCTCCGAGATGCCCGCGTCGCGCACGAAGTCGAGGTAGCCGCCGAGCATGATCCCGACGTGCGTCGCGTCCCAACCGCCGGCCATCGCCAGCCGCGTGGAGCGGGCTCCGCGGGTCGTCAGCTGATTGTTGAAGCGGGTCGGCATCGTCAGCTCGTCGGTCGTCGCGAGCCCGAGCGTCTGCCGCACCCACAGATGAGCGAACTGCTTCTCGTGCCACACCGTCGCCTGGCCGCCGAGCATCACGCCCCAGTCGGCCGGCAACACGCTCTCGTCTCCCGTCACGGTGGAGCGCCGAACGCCCGCCGGCAGCTCGTGCGCCTCGGCATAGAGCGACACCCGCAGCCCTACGTCTCCCAGGCCCTCGAACTCGTGCGTCAGCTTCGCGCTCTCGATGAGCCGCGGCCGGTCGAGCCGCGGAACGCTCACGGTGCCGAAGTCGACGGGGTCGTTGTTCACCACGAGCTGGTACGTCGACGGCAGGTCGAGCCGCGCGAGCCCAGCGTGCAGCTTCAACTGTGTCTTGCCGAACCCGAACCGTACGCCGCCGCCGATGGTGTTGAGGTCGTCGAGCGGCCAGAAGTTGAGCAGATAGACGTCGTCGCCGCGGTACATGCGCGAGCCCGCCCAGGCCGAGAAGCCGTCACCCACCGACGCCTCTGCGTACAGATTTCGCAGCCCGACGCTCTGCAGTGATTGTCCGTTGAAGTGAAAGAATGGCGGGAAGAAGGCAATCGTCGAGACGACGCGGCTCTTTACCGGGCCGAACTCGTCTTCGCGGCGCAGCTCGAGCTCGGCGTACGGGTCTTCGATGAGGCGGGGCCCATGGCTGACGATGTTGGCGCTTCGGCCGGTCTGGCCGGAGAGGTCGGTGCCGATGCCCACGCGGCCGTAGGTGCCGAACTCGAAGCGGCCCTTCGAGAAGTCGACGACGGGCGCCGCGACCTCTTCGGCGAGGGCGACGCTGCTGAAGAGAGCGAAGAGGAGCGCGCGCATGGGTCACCGCACCACGAGAATTCGAACCTGCCGGCCAGGCACGGTGATGGAGCCACCTGCGTTCATCGACTGCTCGACCAGCTCGTCCATCGCCTGCGCGGGCAGCCCCGTCAGCGTCGCGCTCGCGTCGCCGCGGTTGATGGCCACGTAGACGGTCTCTTCCGTCGAGCGCATCGAGTACAGCCACGTGTCGTTGCCGACGTTGATGGTGGTGCGCGTGCCGCGACGGAGCGCCGGGTGTGCCTCACGAATCTTCCCGAGCCGCTTGAGCCGCGTCTGCAGCCACTGCTGGTTCGCGTCGAGGCCCGCCCACTGCATCACGCGGCGGTTGTCGGGGTCTCCGCAGCCGGGCAGGCCGACCTCGTCGCCGTAGTAGAGCAGCGGCGCCCCACGGCTCGTGTAGAGCACGCCGAACGCGACGGCCACGCGCTCGTACGCGTCGCGGGAGCCCACGGTGGCCGGTCCGCTCCACGCGCAGTTGCCGCCATTGTCGTATTCACCCCACCGCGGCGGGCGCTCGGCCTGGTGAATGATTCGCCCGAGGTCGTGGTTCCCAATCCACGTGCTCATGATGGCGTCGGCGCCGTAGAACGAATCATTTCCATCCATGAAGCCCTTCAAATTCGACATGGGCTCGGCGCCGCGCACGGTCGCCTGGAGCAGGATGCGCCGCAGCGGGAAGTCGAACTGCCCGTCGAGCTTCGTGCCCGGGTCGATGAACGAGCGCAGGTAGCCCTGGTTGCCGAAGTCGTAGGTCTCTCCGACCATGTAGAAGCGCTGCCGCGGTGACTGCGTCGCGTGCACCTCGGAGTCGAGGCGGGTGCGCAGCTCGGTCAGCCACGAGCCGTCGACGTGTTTGATGGCGTCGGCGCGAATGCCGTCGAAGCCCACGCGCTTGACCCAGTCGATGACGTTGCCCACCGAGTACGCGCGCGCGGCCGGCACCGTGTAGTTCCAGTGCGGCAGGTAGTTGGTGAACCAGCAGCGGTGGCCCTGCGTGTTCCAGGGACAGACGCCGGAGTCGTCGCAGATGCAGTTGCCACCGTTGAACTGCAGCGGCCAGAACCAGCCCGGGTTCTGCTGGAAGACGGTGGCCGTGTTGTGCACGTGCACCATCGCGTAATCGAGGAGCACCTTGATGTTCTGCGAGTGCGCCTCGGTGACGAGGTCCTTCAGGTCTTGCTCGGTGCCGAAGCAGCGCTCGGCGCGCGTGACGTCAGAGGGCCAGTAGCCGTGGTACGCGCTGTAGTTTCGGCCGTCGGAGCCCGCGCCCACGCCATCGAAGTTCTCCACCACGTCGGTGAGCAACAGCGTGTTGACGCCGAGGTCGCGGAAGTAGCCGGCGCGCAGCTTCTGGGTGACGCCCTTCCAGTCGCCGCCCGAGTAGTTCGCGAGCGTCGGCACACCCGCCACGTTGCAGTTGTTGGAGGCGTCGCCGTCGAAGAAGCGGTCGACGAACACGGAGTAGATGACCGAGTCACGCCAGTCGAACACACCCGTCGGCAGCGTCGTGGTCGCGCAGGTGTAGGTCGTCGGGCAGGTCGTCGCCGCGCGCAGGCTGTTGGTGGTGCCGTTCGTCTGCCCGGTGGAAGGATTGGCCGGGTCGAGCAGCCAGGCTCCGTCAGCGAGGAACTTGTATTGAATTGGCTGGCCCCACGGCGCCTGCACGGTGCCGCGCCACTGATTGCCCGACTTCGTGAGCGCGACGCCGCGTGACCAGCCGTCGTCGGCGAAGTCTCCACGCACCTCGACGCTGGCCTCGTTGCCGGCCGCGAAGGTGAACTCGACGGCGCAGCGCTTCAGCGCGTCGGCGCAGACGGGCAGCGCCGTGCCTCCAGCGCTCGAGGTTCCGCCCCCAGTCGTGACAGCGCCGCCTCCCGTCGACGACGAGCCACCGCCGAAGACCGTGCCAGCACCGGTGCCTGCTCCAGTTCCCGCTCCTGTTCCTGCGCCAGTGCCTGCGCCCGTTCCAGCTCCAGCGCCCGTGCCCGTTCCGCCCCCCGCGCCGTCGTGCGCGCAGTCAGGGGTGAAGGTGCGAGGCGAGGTGAGTGACGGACGAGTCGTGGTGTCTCCGCAAGCGAAGACGAGGGCGACAAGGGCGAGCGGCAAACGACGGGACATGAGACCTCCGCCCCGCCGCATGGCACTCGTTGTGCCAGCTGATCAGCTCGCCAACCCCTCGATTTCGATGGCGCGAGGCCGGGGCGAACAGGCCACGAGGACGCTTGTCCTCCCGACGTGGCTCAGCCGACCGAGCGAGGCGGCGCTCGCCTCGCGGCCCAGACCATCGCGGGCTGGGCGACGAACATCATCACCAGCGACGTGCCCAGCGCCGCGAGGAGCAGCTTCGCGTTGCCATCGAGCGCGGCAGGGTCGGGAAGGAGCTCGGCGAGGTTGTCCCGCTCCCAGGCGCGGAAAATCAGCAACCGGTTCGCGACGCAGACCGAGAGCGTGGCCAGGAACACGAGCAACCCCAGCCGCCACCGGCTCGCCCCGACCGCTGGTGAGACGGGAAAGAGAAACACCGCCGCGAGAAACGAGGGCACTCCGACGCTCAGCGCGAGGCCAGAGAGCCGCGACTGCCGCTCCTCGACGAGCAGCATCATCGCCACCTGCGCACCCACGACCGCCAACACGGCCACGGTGCTGCCCTGAATCAGCTTTTGCAGCAGCCGCATCGGCTCAATCCTTCACTTCGCCGAGCTCGACGTACGCCTGATTCACCATCACCACGTAGGGCCGCTGCTCGAAGCGCAGGCCACCTTTGCCGTCGTGCTCGATGATCTCCAACTTGCCCATGCCAGCGCCCATGGGCCCGATGGAGTAGTAGTGCGCCTGCAAGTGGTACGGAGCGGCGCGTTTGCCTTTGGGCAGGCGAATGGTGAAGCACTCCGGGCCGTAGCCGGTCGTCACGTCGGCATAGAGCTCTCCGCCCGAGGGCAGCGACTTCTGCGAATAGAAGGCGTGCCCGCCCTTCGAGTCGGTGATGTGAAAGTCGACGTCGTTGGCGTCGGTCTCCCAGTTGAGGACGAAGCGCAGCGACGGTGCGCTCTCGGCGATGCCGCCGCTCTTCTTGAGGCGCGCTTCGATCTCTCCGCGGCGGTTGGGCTCGGCCTTCATCCACGCGGCAGCAATGAGGCCGGCGTCTTCGCGAAGAATCTGGTCGACGCCCGCGAAGCGCCCCGAGGGGTACGACTGTGCGAGCCCGACCTCGATGGCCGCGAAGGCCTTCTCGGGCCTGCCGGCGCGCAGCAGCGAGAACGCGAGCAGGCGGTGACTCGCGGGGTGGTCGGGGCGCTGCTCGGCCGCCTTGGCGAAGGTGTCGACGGCGAGCTCCTGCGCGGCGGCAATGCGCTCGAGCCGAACACCTGCGAAGCGGCGCAGGTCGGCACGCGCAGGGAAGAGGTCGATGATGCTGCCGTAGCAGCGCGCGGCGGTGCCCGGGTCTCCGGCGGCCTCGAGCACCTCGCCCATCGCGACGAGCGCGAGCAGGTCACCAGGTTGCTCTTCGTGCCAGCCGCTCGCGAGCGCGACCGCCTTCGCCTTGTCGGTCTTCAGCGCGTCCATCACCTTCTTGAAGGTGCCGGTGTACGGGTCGACCTGCGAGAGCTTCGCGGGCTCGGCGCGACGCTCGCGCACATTCTCAGACGGGCGCTCGTCCTGTGAGACCCGGCTCGCCGATGGCGGCCTCGGGGCCTGGCGCGAAGGTGATTCTGCCGCAGCGACCGGTTCAGGACTCGGGGGCGGTGGTGGTGCAGCGGGAGCTCCAGACGCGGGCCTCGATTCGACCGGCTTCGGCGCCTCCTCCTCCGCCTGGCCTTCGTCGGCCTTGCCGGCCATCGCCTTCGCCTCGTCTCTCTCGTTCCGGTCCGCCTTCGGCTTCTCCTTCGCCTCGGCCTTCTTCGTCGTCGTGTCGGGCGGCGGCGTCTTCACCGTTGCGACCGTCACCACCTCGGTGCGCTTGAGCCGCGTCACCTGCCCCTTCTGAACGGTGAGAATGTCGGCGAGCGCGCGGCGGTCGATGGCGAAGCGCGCGTAGTCAGCCTCGGTCTCGAGCACGAGCAGCGCGGTGAGCGGGCAGAGCACGCGACTCCTCGTCGAGAGCTCGACCATCTGCTTCTTCACGGCCTCTCGCTGCGGCGCTCCGTCGGCGGCGTCGAGCTGCGCCTGAAGAAGCTCGAGCTTTGCCTTCGCCCACGCGCGCTCGAGCAGCGGCCGCTCGATGCTGGTGAGCTGCGAGTCGTTGACCGACACCGCGCGCCCACCGATGGAGCCCTTGAACGCCGTGCCCTGCGGGAGCTGCGCGTACACGAGCACCGCGTCGCCCGCCTGAACGCCAGCGAGCGTCTTCGGCCACACGGCGATGGCCCCATCGACCTTCACCTCGAGCTTCGACTTCGTGGCGAGCCCGAGCCGGCGCGCGACCTCGGTGGCTCCGAGCGCGCCGTCGAGCACCGCGCCGTCACGCTCGAGCGACCCGGTGGTGAGCCGAGTGAGCGCGCCGACGTCACGCAGACCGCCCAGCGCAATCGCGTCGAGCCGTTTCACACCGGCGGCTTTGAGCTTCAGCAGCTTCGCGGTGAGGTTCGGCCCTTCGATGACGCCGGCCGTGAAGACGCCGTCGCCGATGAGCACCACGCGCGCGGTGGGCTTGTTCTGCAACGACTCGAGCGCGAGCTCGATGTTCGAGGCGCCCAGGGCACGACGCGCTCGCAGCGTCTTGAGCTGCGCGTCTCCGAAGCCCGACGCCGGCCCGCTGTAGAGCGGCGCGACCTCCTGGTCGAAGGCGACGACGTTCACGGTGGCCGAGGGCATGGCCGCGAGCAGGTCTTTCACGAGCGCGGTCTGCTGCTGCCAGCCGAGGGCGCGACTGCCCGACGAGTCGACGAGCACCGTGAGCTGCGTGACGGGGTCTGCCGCGCTCGCCTCGACGGGCACCACGCGCGCCACCACGAGGTCTCCCGAGCGCGCTCCGAGTTGATTGCGTTTCGGCGTGGCCACGAAGTCGGACGTGGGCACGAAGCTCTTCCGCTTGAGCACGCCTTCGCCCGTGACGCCCGAGACCTCGACGTCGAGCTCGCCGACCTGCGGCAGGCCCTTGAGCGGCAACACGAAGTCGGCGGTCTGCTGCACGAGCTCGTGCGAGTACGAGATGACGAGCTCCTTCACGCCCCTGGCGGGAATCGGAAAGACGCGCGCGGTGAACTCGGTGCCGCCGCTCTGCTCGAGCAGGGCCGGGTCTTGCCGGCGGTGGAGGAAGTCTTCGTACGCGCGCCGCGCCGCCTGCTTCTCGACGACTTCACCTTCCTGCCACTGCTCGTTCAGCTTCATCGCGAAGCGGCTCACCGTCGCACCCTGCGGCAGCGTCACCTTGAACTGGCCTTCGAGCACGCGGTCGAGCGGGTTCTGGAAGGTGAGGGTGAGTTCGGTGAACGCGAGCGGGTCGGTCACCACGGCGCGCGCCTGCAGCTTCACCAGCTGCAGCCCGGTGCCATCTGAGGCGGTCAGCGACACGGGCGCGTCTTCGGCCGCGAGCGCGTGGAGTGACGTCAGGCACAGCAGCGGCAGCAGCAGACGGCTCATGAGTGGCCTCGCAGGCGTGGAGCGACGTCGAGACAGACGCCGGGAGGCGCGACGTTGTTCCGACGAGTGGGCAGGAGCAAGGCATCTGCAGCGTCGCGTGCCGCCTCAGCGCTCGAAGAAGCGACGGAGCGAGCTGTCGAGACGCAGGCCGAGCGCGTTCATGAAGGTGTCGAACTCGACGGGCGACAGGTCGAGGTCGCTGGACATGACTCGACGGAGGTTGGTCGCCAACTGCTGCCGCGCCGCTGCCACCCAGCGCGCAGCCGAGTCTCTGTGAGTGCCGTACACGACGGCGATTCGGTGCATCGAGAGCCCGTCGTCGAAGGCGAGTTTGAGCAGGCTCTGGTCGCGTGCGCTCAAGGTGGACAACGCGCGAACGAGCGCGCGGTTCATGGCAGGTCTGTGGCGTTCCTGCAGGTAAAGCAGCGCGAGAGTCGACGAGGAGAGCCTGGCGTCGGTCAGCCCAGCGCTCGGACGCGCGAGGTCGACCATCAACCGTGTCGCGATGCTCTTCACCCACAGCCAGAGCGGCGTGTCACCGCGGTACTCGCTCAGGCGTGCGGGCCGGGCGCCAGTCGCAAGCAGGAGGCTGGCGCGAAGCTGTCGGCACACCTCGTCGACGGCCTCGGGTCTTTGGTCGATGCGTCTGAGGGCGGGCAGCACGCGCGCGACGACCACCCGCTCGAAGGTCTCGAGCGCGAGTCGCTCTCCTCGAACACAGGCGCACGCGAGCAAGAGGTCGGCTGCGCGCGTCGGGTCTGGCCGCCGCACCCTGAACTCGCGGAGCGGGGTCGTCAGGTCAGGAGTCACGTGACGATGCAGGCCGTGCAAGAAGAGAAGAGACTCACATTCGCCCGAGACATCGCCTCCACGGAGAGGGTCAAGGGAGGGGCTCCTTCGTCCACTCAGAGGCCACCTGACTCGCCTGGAGCGAACTCACCGCGTAGCCGAGCGACAGCAGCACGTCGAAGATCGCATTCGACATGAGCACGACGGGGAGAACACCGAACTGGTTGGTGCGGTTGACCTCGAGTGCCGCCGCCGTTGCGAACGCGACTGCCGAGCCCGCGAGCGCGATGGACAAGGTGCTCGCGACACTGCCGGCGCTTCGGGCCTGCCATTCGAAGTTCCGCGCCTGGAGACGCGAGACGGTCTCGCCTTGTGGGCGCTCCGATGCCCGAAAGAACGTCACGCACCCCGACATGAGCGCCAAAGACAGTACAAGGATGGCGCCGATGGGCTGTCGAGTGGAAATGCGGTTCATCGCATGGAGGACGTGACGAGTCTGGTTTGGTCTCAAGACGAGTCGGCGCGATGCGTGAGACGGTTCGCGGCACGCTGCGTCTTCTGGGAAATGTCTCTTCTTTTCCGCTCTCTGGTGTCTCTGCTGCTCCTCTCGTTGGCTGGTTGCGGAGGAGGTGCCGACTGCACCGGCCCGCAGTTCACCGACGCTCAGTTGTGCTCGCTCAAGTGTGGTGAGTCGACGTACGACCAGGCCAAAGCGCTGCTCGGCGCGCCGTCGGCTTCAGGGTCGCAGTTCCTCGACTACCGGGCGACCTGCGCCGGCGGAAGCGAGCTGCTCGCCATCACCCTGACCTTCGACTCCGCCAATCGGCTCTCGAAGGTCGGCCGGCTCGCCGTCGGAGCGCGGTTCTCGGGCGGGTCGCTGCCGTCGTGTCTCGCCGCGTGCCAGTGAGTTCAGCCAGGCAACCCTCATGAGTTGGCACTTTCACTACCGGATCAAGCTCGAGCGGGAGTTGCTCGCCGCCGAGCATGCCGCGCTCGAGGCCGTCTGCCAGCGTCATGGCCTCTTCCTGAAGAAGGTCGTGCGCGGCGTCGACTGGCTCGACCAGTGGAAGGGTCTGGTCGAAGAACAAGAACTCGCGCGAACGAGGCGGCTCTATGTCAACAGACCTGCCTCAGCCTCAGACTGGTACGACTACGCAGACCACCTTCCGGTTCGGAGCGTCAAACAACTCATTCGGCTGGTGCGCTGGCTGGGTGACGTCGAGGCACTCTTGCCGTTCGACGCGTTCGAGGTCGGCGACGACTATTACATCCATCGACTCAGGCCTTCGCAGGTCGACCTGCCCCTGCTCGAGCGTGAGGCGAAGGACGAGCCTCGCAAGAAGAGCGCAACACCAACCCGACAGCAGAAGGCGATGATGAAGTGGGCGCGCGAAGTGGTCGAGTCGATCGAAGGCGAGGTCGAAGCCGAACTCGAACCGCTGGAGCGCGACCTCGAAGAAGCCCGGCGCCAGTTCTCGCGGTGGAAGGCAAGAAGCCAGGCGAGCTGACGTCAGCGTTTGATGAAGTCCGAGAAGCTGCCTCTGAAACCCGTCGACTTCGCGTCGAGGTAATCGACGAACGATGGGTGCGAGACCATCTCGAGCGGTGTCATGGAATTGGGCTTGCTGCCGCCTCTTCCGAGCTGCGGGCGAGGTCTCACCGTCTCGGTCGAGAACCACTCGGCGCCACGCCCGCCGACGCCGCCTGGGCCTGCGAGCTCTGCCAGATCAGCGCGGTCGAGCATGTCCTGCATCGCGCTCCAGAAGGCGTGGTCGATGTGCCGCTCGTTGTCGGCCTGCTCCCTCGAGTAGTCGGCCAGCGTGCCGCGCGGGTTCTTCTCGAACCAGCTCGTCATCGTCGCGACCTCACGTTCGAGCTCGGCACGGCGCTGCGCACCGTCGCGGGTCAACTTCGGGAGGAGCGGCGCAACCGTGTTCAGCTTGTCTGGCTCAGGCATCGACTCCCATGCGGCGAGCGACATTCGCTTCTGCTCCTTCGACTTCAGGGACTCGGGCAGGTGTCGACCGCTCTGCGGAAGAACGCGCACCCGCGAGAGCGGAACGCCCGCCGCGAGGGCGAGCCGTTTGACCACCGCGAGCGCCACCGGCCTGGGCACGTAGTTGAGCTCGACCTCGTCGAGACCCGACGACAGTCGCGCTTTCACCTGGACGAGCATCTCGCCCCGGAGCTTCTGGAGGGCGCCGTTCTTCGTACCCTTCGACAGCTCGAGGAAGCGCGCTTGAGCGCGGAGCAGCTGCGGGTCGCTCCGATTGTTCCAGCTGTCCCAGAGCGGGTTCGACGCCCCGTCGAAGAGGCGCCACGAAACCTCGCTTCCCGGCCGGCCCTTCGAGACGAGCTCGGCATCGGTGAAGAGGTATCGCGTGTTCAGCACGTGGCGCGTCTCGCCGTGCCACTCGAACGGCGTCAACTCAGCGGTCACTGGGCCAGGTCGTTCTGGAGCAACGCCTCGGGGCGTCTCGGCGGCGGGTGCGTGACGGCTGACTCGACTCGGCGGGCGAACGGGCATGCCGAAGAGACGGTCTCGCCACCGCTTCGTCTCACCGCGCGAGGCCCTGAGACGAATCATGGGTGGAGACGTCTCTGAGAAACCCCTCAGGAGGCCTCATGGTCGTCTCGCTCACGCGCGCTCGCACCACCACCCACCGGCCGGCGACACCGGCGCGCACGTTCGCCGTTTCGTCGACCGACCCGGGTCTGCAGGTCAAGCAAGACGGCCCCATGTCGTTCACCGTTCGCGGCGTCGCGCGCAGCGCCTCCTCGGTCGTGGTCGTGAACGTTGGCGCTCGAACGATTCGCGTGCCCCTTCGAAGCGGCATGGCGCCAGAAGAGCTCGCTGCCTCGCTTCGACGGTCGCTTCATCGAACGTACGAGGTGAAGGTCGAGGGCCTCGCCTATCGTCCCGGGCCGGGACAACGAATGCCGTTTCGAGTGAGCCTCTCTCCACGCGAACCCCGATGAACCAAGACATGGCTGCAGTTCCGCTTCGAATGGCCCTCGTTCTGCTCACGGGGTGCACACACGTCGCGACCGCGTCTTCGGCGGCCGCGTTCAAGACCGTGAACGTTCCAGTGATGAACGACGGCGTTCCGGGCGAATCGCGATTGACGTCGGCTGAACGGGCACGGTGGTGCCAACGGCTCACCGACGAGGCGCTCACGCGCATTCCACTGGCGGGTGACGAGGCGCGACGTATCGACGACTGCGCTGTTCAGCTTCAGCCAGCTCCGGGCCGGCAGCTCGTGCCGGGCGTGCGAGTGGTGTTCAGCGTCGACGCTTTCGCGCGAAGACCGTTCGCAGCGGCGTCGTACGACGAGGCCACCCGCACCCTCTACCTGCCGCTCGGAGCGCTCGACGCACCGTGGAGCGACGTTCAAGCCACCCGTCACGAATGGCGTCACGCCAGAATCGACGCGTCGGCCGACGATGCGGCGCTGCGGTCTCGAGCGGTCGGGCCGCGGTTCAAACCAGACAGCTTCGTGTTCGACGAGCTGCTGGTGAACACGTGCGACCTGGTCGACGCCGAAGCGGCTGGCGTGGCCCCACCGCCCTGGCAGCGCCCGATGGTCGAGTCGATGCTCGCCCAGGCAGTGGAAATTCTGGGCGAAGCGAGACGAGCGCCAATCGCAGCGCACCTGTCACTTGGAGGTGGCACGACCCTCGAGCTGCGTGGAGCTCCCGCAGACAGCCTCGCTCGGCTGACGCAACTCGAGCATGAGGTGCGTGAGGGGTTGGCGCACCTTCAGTCGCTTCGGCCTCGATGTGAGGCGCTCCTCGGCGCGCGTCCCTGAGCCGCTACACATGAATTGCTCCTTTCATCCGACGCGGCCCTCGACCACCCAGTGCCCGCGATGTCGAACTCCGCTGTGCGGCCCGTGTGGCGACGTCGTGCTCTCGAGGGGCGCCACTTGTCCGAGGTGTCCCCATCATGAACGGCCGCCAGCGGCGCTGTCGCGACGACTGCTCGCGCATCTGGTCGACAGCGCGCTGCTGGCAGTTGGCGTGATGTCGCTGCCGCTCCTGGTGCGATTCGCAGTGCCGTGGGCCGGCGTCATCAGCTTGATGCTGGTCTGCGCCGCGCTCGCTGTGGAGTTCGGCTGGCAGCTTGGCCACGGCCGCTCCGTGGGGAAGTGGCTCATCGGGCTTCGAGTCGTCATGGACTCGGGCGAGCCTGCCGACCTGCTTCGCGTCATCGTCTTGAGAAACGTGCTCCCGCTCGTGCTCTCTGCCGTCTGTGGAGTTCGGTTCTTCGTCGACCTCTACTACCTGGTGACGCCGCCACATCGTCGGCTTGGTGACCGCCTGGCTGCCACGAGAGTGGTCGAAGACCCACGCCTCGAGCGGTAGCCAGTTCATGTCGACGCGCCACTGTTGAGACGAATTCTGCACACGACCGTCTTCACTGCGTCGCTCACCGCCGGTGGGCGAGTCCATCAATCAACGCAGAACGGTACGAGAGAACGATGCAACGATTCGTGGTGGCAGTGGTCAGTGTGCTGGCTTCGGTATCCTCCGCGCAGAGCGCGAGCGGAACGGCGCCGTGTCCCGCATGTACGGTGGAACAAGAGAAGGCGCTCGCGCAGTCGCTCGGTGCGGGCCACTGGTTGGTCTACGACGTTCCGTCGCTGGGCCTCAGTTATTGGTCGGTCACGAACGGCCGCACCTTTCGAGATCGCGAGACTGGCCAGTACGAAGTGACCCCGGGAACGGTGGAGCCGTTGACGGTTCCGGCGGAGACGCTCGCTGCCTTCAAGACGGCGGTGACGGGCCCGACGCAGACCTCAGTCACCTTCACTCCAGGTGGGCCGGCGGCGCCGCAGTTTCCCGACCTGCCGAACCCTGTCTACACGTTGGACTACAATTTCAGTGCGTTCACCCACGCCGCCAACCCAGACCTTCGGTCTCGTGTCGAGTCGATCCTCACTTCATGGATGTATGGCAGTGCCTCGCAGGGTGGCGAGGTCTACAATCTGATTCGGTCGATCATTGCCGAGATTGCCGGAAATCGAATCATCACCGTCACCATCGTGTACGCGGATGGCTCCCGCGAGCAGTACCAGCTCAATCGGTTCAGTACGAATGGCTACACGAATGCGCACTACGTGCCCGGGTCGGCCACCGACCACAATGGAAACCCGGTTCCCGACGCTGCGGTGATCAACGACCCCGACACGGGCGGGGTCTACGAGGGCGTCTTCGAGTTTTCGACCTCGTACGAGCTGACGGCGTGGATCGAAGCGATGGAGAGCATGGGTGTTCCAGTCACCGGAGCGTGCCGCACGCGCGTTGGTTGCGCGCGCGTCGGGAGTGGCCCGCTCGAGTGCCGTTGTCCCCCCTGACGCACTTCGCGTCGCGTCGGTCGACTCACGAGAGCGCCATGCACAGGTACGTCACCGCCCTGTCGATACTCCTGGTCTCCTTCGTTGCGATGTTCCTCTGGTTCAAGTCGCGAGCGCGTCATGAAGCGCACGGGCGGCGAGAGGTTCGAGGCGACGAGGTCGCCCAGTTCTGGCGCTGGTTTGCGACCAACGAGGTGTCCTTCGAGCGGGTCAGTCGCGGAGGAGACCCCGTCGCCATCGGCGCCCTGATCGTCGAACCGGCGTCGGCAAGACTCAGCCGTCTGTGTTCTGGGTTGTCAGGCGAAGTCAGTTTGCCGACCGCCGACGGCGCTCGACCGCAGTTCACCATCACGGCGAACGGAGACGTCGATCGGTTCAGCTGTGTCGAGTCGATCGTCGCTGCCGCACCGCCGTTACGGTTCTGGTCCATCGCGGCGCTTCGTCAGCGCCGCGACCCGGACTGGACTCTGGTTGCGCGAGGGAGGGTTCTTGCTCCGTCCGAGATCCGGTTTCGAGAGAAGGCCCATCGAGGGGCATTGGTCGACATCGTGGTGCTCGTTCCCGACTTCACCGAGTCAGAGCGTGACGGTGTGTTCGATGCGCTCTTCCCGCTCCTCGATTCACTCGTCGGAGAGCGGGATGTGGAGCTCCGGCTCGGCGAGATCTCGCTCGCACGCTTCTCGCCCACCACCGACGTCGATGCGAAGCCTCTCTCGGAGCTGCCGATGCTCCTCGATTCGTTGTGAGGGACTCTACGGGGCGCGCTCCACCGCTCGAAGCAGGTCCTCCGTGGCCGCGATTCGAAACGCGCTGTCGGCGTTGCTGCGGCGAAGGCCGAGCGCGCGGGTGAGCATCGCCCGCGCTTCGTCTTTCGACCCCCGAGCTGCTCGAACGAGGGCGAGCTCTTCGAGTGGTTCGACGAGATCGAAGTGGTCGGCGCCCCGCTCGCGCTGAACCGACTCGAGTACCTCGGTCAGGAGCGTCTCGGCGAGGTCGAGCCGGCCGAGCTGCCGCTCTGCTGCGCCGAGGTTCAGCTGGACTGCCATCGTGCCGTAGTTCTTCGGGCCGAGGGTGCGCGACCGAACGCGGAGAACGGCCTCGGCCAGTGCCCGCGCCTCTTCGAGTTTGCCGACCTTTCGCGCCAGCAGTGATTGGTTGTTTCGCACCACGAGCGTCGCCGGGTGCTCGTCACCCATCGTTCGCGTCATCACCTCGAGCAACGCGGCGTTCTCGGCGTAGGCCTCGGCGAAGTGGCCCAGCAGCGCGTGCTTCATGGCGACGTAGCTGCGAATCGTGAGCACGTGATGGTGCTCGCTGCCGGCGGTCTTCGTGAGCCGCGCGACCGCGTCGCTCGCAATCTGCAACGAGCGTTCGTGATTGCCCTCGACGCGCGCGACATGAATCGAGGCAATCGTCAGGTTCACGTCGGCCCGGAGCGATGGCGGCTCGCGTACCGACAATGCCTGCGCGAGGTCCAACGCTGCGCGCGCCGCGAGTGGTTGGCGCTCTCGCAACGACATGGTGATGGCGACGGCGCTGAGACACTCCGCAGCGATGCCGTCTTCACGAACCTCGAGCGCACGGCGAGCACAGTCTCTCGCCCGGGCCGTGGCGTTCGACTCGTAGTGGCGAATCGCGGCTTGTGCGTCGAGCCAACCGAGCTCGGCCTGGGCGACGCCCGCATCGAGCGACTGCACCTGAGACCGGAGCCGTTCGATGCCTGCCCGCACCTCGGCCGGCCGGCCAATCGCCACCAGGTGCCTCAGCGAGGCGATCTCGAGACGCACCGCTCGCTCCGCCGAGTTGGCCTCGGTGAGGTCGACGCGCTGGCACGACTCCAGGTCACGAAGCCCAAGCACGGCCGCGGGCGCTTCGACGACCATCTCGGGCGTGGGTGCCGACAGGCTCGTGACGAGCGACTCCACCTCGCGTCGACGCAGGTCGAGGCACTCGCGAATGGAGGCTCCGCGCGCCGCCGAAATGCTGCGCTCGCGCTTCTCGGCATGACACGTCTCCAGAGAGAGTCGCTTCCAATGCCCGACGTACTCGGCGAGCAGACGGTTCGTCTCGGCCGCGGCGAGCGTGGCGAACGAGGTGCGCGTCGTGTCGAAGGCCGCCTCTCGCGCGGCGCGGCGCTCCGAGGTGACCTGACTGTCGAGGTCGACTCCAACGTCGCGACACGGGTCTTGCGTCAGCCCGACGTAGCCGAGCGGCGTCAGCGTCAACGCGACGGTGCAGGCGGCGAGCACCCAGGGCCAGCGCGGAGGCCCGGCCGCGAGCGCCTTCGCAAAGGCAGCCATCGTCGGAAAGCGCGCCGAGGGCTCTGGCGAGAGGCCACGACGAACGACGCGCTCGAGCCAGCGTGGAAACGGGCGACCTGCAGGCTTCGTCGGCTCCTGCTGTTGGGCGGCGCGCAGCTGGGCGAGCGTCGAAGCGCGAAAGGGCCGCTCTCCTGCGATGGCCTCCCAGAGCGAGACACTCAGCGCGAACTGGTCTGCGCTCGCGTCACCGGGGCGCCCGTCGAGCTGTGCGGGCGCGAGGTACGCCGGCGTTCCCACCAGCTGCGGCGCCGCTGCATTGGCCGTCGCGAGCGTGCCGAGCCCGAAGTCGCTCAGGCGTGCCCGCCCATTCACGTCGATGAGCACGTTGTCTGGTTTGAAGTCGCGGTGCACGACGCCGGCGTCATGAGCCGCCGCGAGCGCCTCGGCGAGCTGGGTGAAGACCTCGACGATGGCGGGGAGCGCGGGGCGAGTCGCCAGCCACTCCCGAAGCGTGCCCCCGTTCACCAGCTCCATCACCAACACCAGCCGGCCCTGCCACTCGGCGACCTCGTGCACCGTCACGATGTTCGGGTGCGTGAGCTTGGCCATCAGCCTCGCCTCTTCGCGCAGCGAGGCCGAGTCGGAGTGCAGCACCTTCAACGCGACTTGCCGCTCGAGGCGAGGGTCCCACGCTGCGAACACCGTGCCCATGGAGCCCGCGCCGAGCAGCTTCACGAGGTGGTACGGCCCGAGAATGACGCCGGGCTCGAGCGAGCGCGGGAGCTGCGAGGGCGCCGTGTCACCGAGGCTGGTGGTGCTCACCGACGCGACCATCGAGGCGGCCGTTCGCCGGCATCGCTCGCACTCCTCGATGTGCGCCAGCAGCTCGGCCCGCTCGGTGTTCGAGAGGTCGTTGGTCGCCAGTCGCGCGAAGAGCGCCTCGTCGGGGCAGTACCCGGTCACGTCGTGCTCACGTTGATTCGAAGAAGACGCGCAGCGAGCGGTCGAGGCTGAACTCGAGTGACGTGAAGAATGACTCGAGCTCTTCGGGAGACAGCTCGAGCCGGGTGGCGACGAGCGCACGAACCTGCGTCTTCAACCCTTCGCGAGCAGCGGCGACCCAGCGCGCTGCGGTCGCACGACTGGTGCCGTAGACGAGGCCGATTCGGTCGACCGACAGGCCGTCGACGAAGGCGAGCTTCAACAGGTTCTGCTCGCGAGTGTTCAGCATCGAGAGTGCCTCGACGAGGGCGTGACTGACGACGGCGTGGTGCCGCTCCCGGAAGAGCGCGACGTCGAGCGCACCAGACGACACGAGGCGCGCCTCGAGCGCTGCAGCGTCGGCGGGAGTGTGGCGCTGCGTGGCACGGGCGAGGTCCACCATCACGCGAACCGCGACGCTCTTGACCCACAGCCAGAGCGGCGCGTCTCCCCGGTACTCGCTCAACCGTGCGCGGCGGCCGCCCTCGGCGACGAGCAGCTTGGCGCGGGTCAGTTGACAGGCTTCGTCGACGACCTCGGGTCGCGGGTCGACTCTCGAGAGCGCGGGAACCAGCCGAGCCACCACGTCGCGCTCGAAGAGCTCGAGCGCGGTCGGGTCTTGAAGCAGACACGCGCACGCCAGCAGCAGGTCGGCGGCTCGGGCCGCCTCGACACGGCGAACCCCGAGGTCTCGTATCGTCTTGAAGAAGGCCTGCGCGTCGAGGGAGAGCTCAGGCCAACAGGTCTGCGCCGCTTCCCAGAATTGCACAACCTCGGGGTCAGCCTGGAGCCCAACGGACGCCGCGAAGTTCTCGGCGGTGACTTCCGACCACCTTCCCATTGAGCGGCATCGTACACGCGCGGCCATGTGCTCGCGAGCGTCGATTGGGCAGGGGTTCGGCCTCGTTCATTCGAGCGCGGCTCGCACCCCCTCGATGATGGCCTCGGGCTTCTCGATGGGGATGGCGTGCCCACTGTCGACCCAGACCTCGGTGGCGTTCGGGTAGCGCTTCACGAGATCAGCTCGCTTCTCGTTCCAGTACCGAACCGTGGGGGTCGACATGTCTTTCATGGGCTGTTGCGCGCTGAGCACGACGACCTTTCCGGTGTACGTGGGGAGCGCCAACACGTCTCTCCCGGTCTGGTCGAGCGCATCGAACTCAGCGCGCGTGACTTTGGGCAACGAGTCGAGGCTCTTCTTCGCTTCGGCCGGCCAGAA
This sequence comes from Archangiaceae bacterium, assembly GCA_016879935.1. GTDB lineage: Bacteria > Myxococcota > Myxococcia > Myxococcales > Myxococcaceae > Xiheimicrobium. Next base: position 30,820 of record JAACJQ010000221.1, read on the forward strand.
CTCGACCGAGCCGTCGCCCTGCATCTGTTCGGGGTGGGTGGAGTCGACGAGCACGAGCCCGGCGACTTCGTCTGGGTAGCGGCGTGCAAACCATTGCATGTACAGCCCGCCCAGAGAGTGGCCGACGAGGACATAGGGCGGCTCGACGTTCTTCTCCTTCAAGACGCGGCGAAGCGCCTCGACGACGGTCGCGCCATCGCGTGGGCCGTCGACATCGGCAGAGTTTCCCTGCCCGGCCCGGCTGTAGGCGAACGCGGTGTTTTTCCGCGAGACCTCGGGAAACACCTTGCCCCACCACTCGAGGCTGCCGCCCAGGCCGGCCTCGAAGACGACCGCGGGGGTGCCGCCTCGCGCGAGCGCCAGCTCCACACGTCGTCCGTCGACGGTTTCGACCTGCGCTCCCGGCAATGACAGACAGCCGGCACCAAGCATCGTCAGAATGACACACGCAATTCGCATCACTGCTCCAGAGGTTCGGGGTGTCGGAGCAACGGGCCGCCGCCGGTTTGATTGCGCGGCGCCCATCACCAGGCGACCGACGGGCTCACTCCTTTGTAGATGAGATAGCTGGCGAGCGAGGCCTCGAACACGAACTGTGGAATCGCCAGCAGCGCGGGGAGCACGGCGTACTGCGGGAGCACACCCGTCAGCGTGGCCGTCGCGCTGCCGAAGACGAGCGGGCCGCCGATGAGCCCGAGAATCGCGATCCACCTGGGAACGTGGTTCGACTTCGCGAGCAATGCAGAGACGAAGACCGTGTTCAGACCACTCGTGAACCCGGGCCCCATCAAGAAGGTGGCGTTGTGAAATGCGGTCAACCCTCTCCCGGTGGCGACGAGCGCGGCTGGGTCTCCAGCCATGCCCGCCTGGTTCTGCTGCCGGAGCGTCGAGATGGCGAGCAGGCTGACGACGCCGGCGGTGATGACGGCGGCCTCGAGCGTTCGGAGCCCGACGTAGCCCATGGCCACCCCTTCGTTCTCTTCCTTGAGGAGCGGATACAGCGACACGGCCGTGCCGATGTTCGTGAAGGCGACGAGCAGGTCGAGCAGGCAGCTCACCATCAGAGCGGGGTCGGGGCCCTGACCGACGATGTAGTTCGGGTCTTTCAGCACCTGCTGCCGGAGCGCGAGGCCGCCGAACGACGCGAAGTCGCTCAGGAGAAACGAGATGCCGCCAGCCAGCGCGAGGTGCTTCTTCCGCAGGCGCTCGTCGTTCGACGCGTCGTCGACGAGGTGGTGTTCGCCCGCGACTTCGCTCGCCGTGGGCGACGAGGCGCCCATCACCGTGTCGGCGCCCGGCAGGCGAATGGTCTCCGGTGTGGTGTCTGGTTCGGCAGCCGCGGTGCCCGCCAGCAGGCAGGACAACAGAACGAGAGAGCGCGTGAAGGAATGGAGACGAGGGGTGGCCATGGTGGCGCCCTCAAACCATTCGCTCCGCGTGACGGCCGCTCCGCGCCAGCAGAGTTCAGCTCCGCGGCAGCTACGCCTCTTCTTCCGTGTCGACCGGTGGCCGTGGGCCGAGCGCCGACGGGCTCGTGTCGAACTGGCGACGAAACGCCGCGGCGAACTTGCTCGGGTTGGAGTACCCCACCCGCAGCGCTGCTTCGGTGACGTTCAGGTGCTCGTCGACGATCAACCGTCGCGCCTCCTCCATTCGCAGCTGGCGAAGATGGGCGAACAGCGAGGTTCCAAAGCGCGCCTTGAAGGCGACCCTCAGCCTCGTCTCACTGAACCCGACGGCGGCGGCCAGCTCGGCGTGAGTCGGGGTGTGCTCGAGCCGCTCGATGAGCGAGCGCCGAAGCCGCTCGAGTCGCTCGACGTCGGTCGCAGTGAGCCTCGCCGGGAGTCCGCGGGCTCCGTCTTCGAGCTCGTCCGTCATCAACCCCAGCAGCTCGAGGCTCTTCGCTTGATGCCACAAGCGGCGCGACACCCCCTTGATGTCGGCGTTCGCAATCTCCTCGAGTCCACGAAAGAGCGCCGGCGTCATCGCGCGCGACACCGCGGGCGCAGGCCCATCGTGGCCGAGCACCAGGCGCAATGACGGTGGCGGCTCGGTGACTCCCAGCAGCTGGAGCAGGAGCGCGGGCCGCAGCGACAGGGTCACGGCCTGGCCAACCTCGCTGCCGGTCGGCGCCACCTTCAGCTGAAGCGGCCGTCTGAAGGCGCCCACCTCGAAGGTGTTGCCGAGGCGCTCGTAGCGGAGCTCACCGCACTCCACGCGCACCGCAGCGCCTTTGCTCACGACGAACTCGAGCTCGGCTGGCGGCTGCTCCACCGCGAACGAGAAGGACGGCTCGAACCGGCTCGTGCTCACGTCCATTCTGAGCCCGCCCGCGAACGCGAAGTGGTTCGAACGAGACCAGGAGTCGCCAATTCTGAACAGGTCGGCACGTTCGGAGCCGTCGGGGGAGACGTTCGACTCGATGCTGCCTGGGTCAACCAGCACGTTCGCGCGCGTGGCTCGCTCTGACATGAGGTGACTCTAACCGCTCGAGTTTCGTCGGGCTGGGTTCCGCGCAGGGCCCACTGGCCGAGCGGTGAGACGCCGGCCGGGAGCGACCGTCTCTGAGCTGATGCGAAACCACAGCTCCAACGCCGCGTGTTCGCTCGCCGCTGCGTTCGTCCTCTGGGCGGCACAGGGGCACGCGCAGGCTGGTGGGCTCGACCCGGCACGTGTCGAGCGGGTGCGGGCGAAGGTGGTGCGCGAACTCGAGAAGCTCACCGTCGACGAGGAAGCAACCTTCGACGTCACCGTCCCCGACGGCGGGCTCGAGCTCGGGCCTCGTGCCTGGCCTGAAGCTCCCGTCGTCGCCGGCATGCGTTTGAACCCGCGCGCCGCGGAGGATGAGGCGACCCAGCGCCAGTGCTTCGAACTCTCGCGGCTGACGAGTGAACAGCTCGCGCGCGCGCCGGGATTGCTCGACGTCTTTTCACAAGTGCTCCCGACTGCCGCCCGGCTGCCTTCCGAGAATCACGCTCGCCTGCTGCTGGCGCTCGACTCACGGCTGAAGCCCACGGCCAGGGCGCGCGAGCCCGCAGACGAGCGGCGGCGCCGGGCGTTTGCGGTGGGAATGTGGCTCGAAAGCGACCGCGACGTCGACGCCACGCTGGAGGCGCTCCAGGTGATGAAGGCGAAGGCCATGCGGGCGGCGCTCGGCAAGGCACGGAGCGCGTACGCGACCTACGCGAAGACCGAAGACGACACCGCCGCAGAACAGAAGACCGCGGCCGCGTTCGCCTCCACGCTGCAGACGCTCGTCGCGATCGAGCCGAAGTTTCGCACCGACCTCGAGCAGTGGCTGCGCTCGGAGGTGCGCGCGAAGCGGCTGGGGCTGCCGCCGCCGGTCGTTCCTCCACAGGGCGTGTTGCTGCAACACCACTCCCGGCTCAGCGAGCTGCGGCCCACGGCCGATGGGCTCGTCTTCTTCTCCTGGGAGACCGTGTTCCGCCGCTCGCTCGAGCGACTCGACGAGAAGGGTCAACGGCAACTCATCGCCACGAACCTCGACGCCGCGCATGGACTGGCGCCGTGGAAGGCGGGCTGGGCCTGGGTCGACCACGACGGCGTGCTGCAGCAGCTCGTGCCGGGCGAGGCGACGCCGAAGGTGTTGCTGTCGTTCGCGCGCTTCTCGATTAAGCGTTGGCTGCCGGCTGATGGCGGCGCGCTCCTGTTCCTGCAGCGTCGTCGTGAGGCCCCGGTGGACGGTGATGCGTGGGTGTTGGCCTCGTGGAGGGACGGCGAGTCGCCTCGTGCCCTCCTGCGAGGCTCCGGGTCGGTGTGGTTGATGGGCGCCGAGGGTGACACGGCCGTGCTGCAAACGAAGGACCAGGTGCTCCTTGTGAACGTCTCGCGTGGTGGCGAGCCGGTGAAGGTGCCGTGGGTCGGACGCGCCTTCTGGAGCCGGACGCGTGGCTTCTACGCGCTCCGTGACGAGCGCAAGCCGACCGCGCGACTCGAGCGCTTCGACCTCGCGAGCCGAACCTTCACGCCTGTCGCCGACGTGCCGGGCCTCGAGCTGCTCGAAACGGGAGAGGAGCTGGTGCTCAGGAGTGGCTTCGAACCGCAGTCGGCCACGTGGGTGTCTCCTGAGGGCGTGCTCCGACCGCTGGGCGACTGGCCGTTCATTCAGTCGGTCGAGCGCAAGGGGCAGTCGCTCCTCGTCTCGTGGTTCGAGGTGCGGCGCCAGTTCGGGGGCGTGACGCGGGTCTTGAGCGAGGGGCCCTGAAGGCCCGAGGGCTGGCTGGAATCAGGCGGTTGGGCGGCCGTGAGACATCGGTCGCCTCGAGCCGTCTGTGGGCATGGCGACTCTCCCAACCTCACTGCGCACGCCCCTGGTGATGACCCTGCTGGTGTTGTGGCTGGGCCTCTCTGCCTGCGGTGTGGTGCGCGCGACCGAGTGCAGCCCGGCCAACTGCGGAGGCTGCTGCGACTCGAACGGCTCCTGCGTCGCGGGTGTGCTCTCGGAGTCGTGTGGCCTCGGTGGCGCGGCGTGCGCGCGGTGCGATGTCGCCTCGAGCTGTCTGCAGGGGGCCTGTCGCGCCAGCGGCTGCTTCGGCTGTCAGGGCGCGAACGGGTGTGTCGGCGGCTCCGACGCCGCGGCCTGCGGGAAGAACGGCCTCGCATGTGACGTGTGTGGTGCGGGTGAACGCTGTGTGAACGGCAGCTGTGTGATGAGCGCGTCAGGCGGCGGCTCGGCCGGAGGTGGAGCGGCCGGCGGTGTGGCGAGCGCTGGTGGCGTGGCGACGGCAGGCGGCTTCGTCTCCGCTGGTGGCGCGAGCGGGGGCGGCGTCGCGATGGGCGGCGGGTCGGCTGGCGGCACGGCGAGCGCGGGCGGCCTCGCTGGCGGCGGTGCAGCCGGTGGCGCAGCGGTTGGTGGCGGTGCAGCGGGTGGCGCCACGGCCGGTGGAGGCGCAGCTGGTGGAGGCTCCGCGGTCTGCGCATCGGGAGATGCCTGTACGGCGGGGTTCACGAACGGCGGCTGCTGCACTGGCTACCCCTTCTGTCGCGGCTCGCCTGGCGCTCCGGCGACGCGCTGCCGGGCCTCGTGTGGTGCCGACCAGGTCGCCTGCACCGCGTCGAGTGATTGTTGTGCAGGGCTCTCGTGTCTCGGCGGCGTCTGCAGCACGGGTCCACTCGGTGGCGGCGCTGCGGGTGGCGGGAGCGCGACGGGCGGCGGAGCAGCCGACCCGTGTGCAGCCAACACCGCGTGCGGCACGTGCACGGCGGCCAACAGCTGCGGCTGGTGCAACGGCAGCTGCCGCACGGGAACGGCGACGGGCTCGAACGACGGCGTCTGCGCTGCGTCGGCGGGCACCTGGGTCTGGGTTCCCGACGACTGCAGCGGCGGCACCTGCGCGGGGCAGACTTGTACTTCATACACACAATGCTGCAGTGGCATGAATTACTGCCGCGGCACGAGCGCCGGCGCGCCTCCGACCTGCCAGTCCACGCCCGGCCCCGCGGGTGTGCGCTGCACCACGCACAGCGAATGCGTGAGCCCACTGCTCTGCACCAATGGCGTGTGCACCGGGAGCAGCTCGTGCACGCCCACCAACGGCACCTGCACGTCACATGGCGACTGCTGCTCGGGAAACATCTGCTCGCTCGGTCGCTGCTCGGCCGGTTCGTGCGGCGGCGCGGGCAGCGGCTGCATCTTCGGAGACGAGTGTTGTGCCGGCCTGACCTGCAACGCCAACGGCCTGTGCCAGACCGCGCAGACGGGGTGCGGGCAGCTGTACGCAGCGTGCTCTGCGTCATCGCCGTGCTGCACCTCGAGCGGCCTCGCCTGCATCTCGGGCCAGTGCCGCTACCCGACGTCATGCCTGCCCTCGGGTGACAGCTGCACCTCGTCGACGCAGTGTTGCTCCGGTCTGTCGTGCAACGGCGGGGTCTGCTCGAGCGGGCCGGTGTGTCGCAGCTCGGGCCAGTCGTGCTCCTCCTCGTCGCCGTGCTGCAGCGGGCTCAGCTGCTCGGGTGGCGTCTGCGCGAGTGGGCCGGTGTGTCGCAGCTCGGGGCAGTCGTGCTCCTCCGCGTCGCCGTGCTGTAGCGGGCTCAGCTGCAACGCGGGCACCTGCGCGGCACCTCCGACGTGCCGGCTGAACGGAGACTCGTGCTCGAGCGCGAGCCCGTGCTGCAGCGGGCTCTCGTGCCTCTCGGGCTTCTGCGGAGTCGCGCCCACGTGCCTCTCGTCGGGCGTTGCGTGTGGCTCCGCGACGACGCCGTGCTGCTCGAGCGCCCCCTATTGTGTCGGCAGCTCGACGAGCGCTGCGCTCGCCTGTCGCTCCACCTGTGCAAGCAATGGCGTCGCTGCCCGGAGCGCGTCGGAGTGCTGTGCGGGCCTGGTGCGCAACTCGTCAGGCCTCTGTGTGCAGCCGTGCGTGGGAACAGGAGGCTCGTGCGGCGGTTCCGCGAGCTGTTGCAGCGGGCTGACGTGCAACGCGTCGGGGACGTGCGCCGTGCCGCCCACGTGCAAGTCGGCCGGCACCACCTGCAGCGCGAGGTCGGAGTGCTGCTCGAGCGCGCCCGTCTGCGGCTCTGACGCGAGCAACCAGCTCCAGCGTTGCCGCACCACCTGCGTGCCGCACCTCGGCGCCGCGTCGTCGACCGCCGATTGTTGCGCCGGGCTCTACCGGAACAGCCTCGGTTGGTGCGCGATGTGACGACCGCTTCATTGCGTCTCGGTCGGCACGCGCTGCGGCTGGGTCGGGCTCGCGAACACGTTCGCCACGGAGTCGAAGAACTTCGCGAGCGGCGCGCGCTCGTGACGACCGAACGGCGTCATCAGCCACGTCGCCACGTACACCCAGAACGCCAGCCCGCCCGTCACCGCGAGGCTCGCGATGAAGACGACGCGCATCACCGTCACGTCCCAGTTGAAGTGGTGTGCCAGCGCCGAGCACACGCCGCCGATGACCTTGCCGGGCACGTCGCGTGACAGCACGACATCGCTCTGGCGCTGCGTGCACTTCGGGCAACGGCTCGCGTTGGCGTCGATGGCGGTGAGGCAGGCGGGGCAGGTCTTGGTGAGCGTGTCGGTCATGTCGGACAGAACGGGCGTGGCGCCACGCGATTGCAGGGCCTGCTAGAACGGGGGCTCCCGATGCGCTGGTTGCCGCTGCTGCTGATCATCTCGTGCTCGCTGACGCCGATTCCCGACGTCACCTCGAACTACGTCGAGCCCTGTGACACGGCCCAGCGTGTGTGCCCGGTCGCGTTCACCCTGAAGGCCGTCATGGAGCGCTCGGTCGAGCTGCGCGGCGACTTCCGTGACGCTGGCTGGAGCGACGGCGTGGCCATGGAGCGCGTCAACGACGCCTGGAACGCGACGCTGCAGGTCCCGTGGGGCGCGACCGTCCAGTACAAGTACTTCATCGACGGCAACCGGTGGATTCTCGACCCCGCGAACACGCAGTCGGTGCCCGACGGAAAAGGGAACACCAACAGCATCGTGCGCAACGTGACGTGCGCGAAGTGGGCCTGCACGTCGGCACAGTGATGAAGACCGACTGGGTGCGCGACGTGAGTGAGGCCGACCGCGCGCGCGTCGACGTCGACCCGTGGGAGGTGCGGCTCCAGACGGGCTATCACCCGCTCTACGACTACGAGCGCAGCGACACGGTGACGCACGCGGAGTGGCCAGGCAGCGCGCTCCGGGAGGCAACCGTGAAAGCGCTCGGCGCCGAAGCGGCCGCCGAAATCGACGCCACCGTCGCGAACGCGCACTCGGTTCCTTCACTCGAGAAGCGCCGCCTCGCCGACGCCACGCTCGCCGCCGCCTGGCGCGCGATTCCTTTCGAGCCGCTCACCTCGACGCCCGTTCACGGGCCTCGCATTCAATACGGCTCATCCTTCGAGGTTGGCGGCGTTCGGGTGACCTGGGCTGCGGGCGCGAGGCCGATTGACGTCTGGGAGCACGTCGCCGCGTTTCCGCGCGGCCCGCTGCGAGTCGGCACCGTCACGTTCGCTGCGTCTTCGGGCGCCGCGTTCGTCTTCGCGCGCGAGCAGACGCTGCCCGTCGTGGCCAGCGCCGACGGACGGCGGCTCGACGCGTTCGACCTGCAGGCGCCCTCGCTCGGCATGACGCCCGGCGCGTTCTCGACCGTATTCGTCAGCTCGGTCGCGATGGTGAACGACCAGTTCTTCCTGCGCTGTCACTCGCACGCGCACGCGCGCGGAGAGGCGTTTGAAGTGACGAGCGGCAACTGGTGGTCGCGGCTCGACCCCGAGCGGGGCCTCGTCGCTCGGTCGCGGTGAGGGCTCAGAGCCGAACGAACAGCTCCCGGTTGAGCAAGACGAGCTCGGCCGTCAGCATCACCCGTTCTGCGAGCCCGAGGAGCTTCTTCGAACTCAGAATGCGCTCCTCGGCGCGCGCGAGGCGTTTGCCCGCCAGGCTCCACTTCTCGACCGACACCTCTTCGATGTTGCCGTTCATGTCGCGGCCCATCGACAGTCGGACGAACGCGTCCGCTCCGAGCGGATGAAGGCGCACCTCGTCGGTCAGCGTGTCGAGCTCGAGGCCCTTCGAGGGTGGCACCTTCACCGCGCCGACGCGTTTGCCCTTCACGAGGTCGAAACAGAACACCTGCTCGTCGAGCACCCCGAGCGCGAAGGCCCCATCGTCAGAGACGGCGTGGAGCCTCACCTCGGGTGAACACGCCACCTCGAGCGACGCCGACGTGAAGGGCGCCCGCCACACGCCGAACCCCTTCGCCGTGGGAATGAGCACGACGTCTTTGCCGAAGGCGACGGGGCCGCTCGCCTTGATGGTCTTGCGCCGCTCGAGCGTCGCGCGCGCATGCAACGAGACCTCGTAGCTCGTCTTGCCTTTCGAGTACGTCGAGACGCTCAACGCGACCAGCTCGTCGCTGAACGCTGCGCCGGCGTGCGGGTTGAGCTGCTTGCGCACCATCTTCCCGAGCTTTCGTTTCGCGAGGTCGACGGGCATCAGACGCACCCAGCCGTCGCCGTCGCAGACCACCACCGCGTCACCGCTCTTCGACGACGCGGCGAAGCGCACGTACTTGCCTGGAGCTTGCTCGAGGTCGGTGCGCGCTCCGGTCGTCAGGTCGAGCAGCTCGCAGCTGCTGCTGTGCGCCCAGAAGGCCAGCCCGCCGGTGAGCGGCGCGAAGTGGCCGCCTCGAAAGAACGTGCCGTACCGCTTCTTCTTCTCCTCGGACGACAGCTTGAAGCGTTGGAGCGCGAGCGTGGTGGCCATGAAGGCCTGACCCCGCGGCGTGGTTCGCAGTGCAACGCGACGGTCACTCGAGCGACGAGCCGGGCAGCTTCAGCTCCGAGAGCTCCTGGCCCGGTGACAGCGCCGCGTAGTCACAGGCCGCCTGCACCAACGCCTCGACGTCACGCTTCGGGTCGAGCTCACTGCGCACGTAGGTCGAGCGCTTCTTCCCCTCGAGCTGCGCGTTGCACGGCCAGCTGCACAGATGCAGACAGCTCGTCTCGTCGACCTTGAAGACCTCTTTCAGGTCGCGCGCCTTGCGCAGCTTTCGAACGCGCTCGTACAGCGCTTCGCCGCCGTCACAGCCGGTGCAGATGGTGAGCGTGGGTCGAGGCATGGAGTCAGTCGGCGCGGACGAGCAGGTGCACGGTGGCGACGGCGATGGGGGTCGACGGGTCGTCTTGAAACGCGCGCGCCTGCACCGTCGCCACGCGCCGACCGTGTTTGAGCACCTCGGCCACCGCGAAGGTGTCGACCGGTTTCCCCGAGCGCAAATAGTCGATGGTGAGGGTGATGGTCTTCGGCAGCACGGCAGACTCGGCGCGATGGAGCAGCTCGCACTGCGCCACCGCTTCGAGCAGCGCGCCCAGCGTTCCACCGTGCAGCGCGGGCAGCGTCGGGTTGCCCACGAGGTGCTCGGCGTACGTCATCGTCGCGGTGAGCCTGCCCTCCTTCACGGCGAGCCCGATGCCCATGAAGCGGAAGTAGGGCACCGTCTCGAGCACCGGCCTCCAGTCGCCCGAAGCGCGCGCGGTGGAGATGAGCGTCTGAAGGGGCGTCGTCACGAAGAGACCTCGGCCCGCCGTTTCCCGCTTCGGCGACGAGGCGTCAACGGCCGTGCGTCAGGGGCACTTCTGGAAACGCACGGCGCCGAAGGTGAAGCGCGGCGCTGCGTACGAGCCGCCGCCCGAATACGTCTCGTGGGCGGTGAACTCGCGGTACTCGCACCACTTGCCCGGAGCCTTCGCGAGCACGGCGCCGGTGCGATAGCGCTCCGTGGGCACGCCCAGCGCGTTCTTGTCGATGGTGGCGTGCTCGTAGAGCATTCCCGACTTCACCACCGCGCGGCCGGGGTACTGCTTCGCGAGCGCGCCCTTCGCGCCAGCCTCGAGCGAGCCGTCGTGGTGCGGCGCCTCGAACGCCCACGTGAGAGCGAGCCGGTCGATCTCCGCAGCGAACGCGTCGAGCGCCTCGTCGAGCTTCTCGAACGGCTTCTCGGGCATCGGCTGCCCAGCGGCGTCGAGCGAGGCCTTGAGCTGTTTCTCGAGCTTCGCCTTGCCGCCCGCGCGGTCCTGGAGCAGCTGGTACGGGCGCTCGTCGACGCCGACGTGACCGTGGTTCTTCGCGAGGTCTCGCTTCGCCTCGACGACGTCGGCGACGACGCGGTCGAGCGACGCCGCCGCGCCCGCGCTGATGGCCGAGTTCGCGATGGCGTCTGCCTTCGCCGCCGTCGCGCACCAGGTGCCGGGCTCGATGTTCAACTGAAACGACAGCTTCGGGTCATCGGCGATGCCCGGGTACTTCGACTTGCAGAGCGCATCGAGCTTCGCGAGCTGCGCGGCCGCCGCCTTGAGGTCTTGCGGGCTGCCCTGCGGCCCATACCGAAACGCGGTGACCGCGGCCTGGTACGGCTTCGTCTCTTCACGGAACTCGCGGAACAGCTTGTCGTGCGCCGCGCTCGTCGCAGCGCCGCCCTCGATGGCCTTCTTCAGGTCGTCGCGGAACGCCTGAAACTCGGTCAGCTTCGCCGACAGCTCAGCCACCGCCGGGTCGGCCTTGTCGGCGTCGGGAATGCCGCCGAGCTCGCGCTCTCCACGCTGGCAGGCGGTGTCGAGGTCGCGCAGCAGGTTCTTCGCGGTCTGCTCCTTGCCGGGAGGCACCGCGTTTCGAAGCTCGGGCAGCAGCGTCACCGAGCCGAACACCGAGTTCAGGTTGCGAATGGCGCGCTGCGTGGCGGGCGTCGCCGCCGCCACCGAGATGGACACGACGAGGCCACAGAGGCCGACGAGACGATGCATGAACGAGTTCCCCCCTCGAGATTCTGAAACGTGTGGTGCGGCCGCTGGCGCGGCAACGAAAAGTGCTGATCAGCGCTCCCATCGCTGACACGTCGATGTCAGGTGGGCGCGTGCGTTTGTTGTCACCTCGTCACGGTGCCCCGGCGCGGTGGGCGGCGAAGCCCCGTCATCTTCAGCGGTTGGAGCCCGGCATGTGCCTTGCGAATGGGCCGTTCGCATGAAGCGGTTGAACCCCGTCAACGCGAAGAAGGAGGTGCATGGAACGACCGCGGCCTGAGCTCCACCGCACCCACCACCGCAACGTGTCCCATGACCGGCCAGTCGCCTGTGATGCTGCCGCACCCGCTCCCGGTGTGGTGTCGTCGTCACGGGCAGGCGCGCTGCGAGGGTGACCCACGATGCGTCGACCTCGCGAGCCCGCTTTCTCTCTTTGATGGGTGCTCGCCCACCTGGCGTCGACGCGTCGTGGCTCTGATTTTTCGTCGGCTTCACGCGGCCTGACGATGCTGGAGCGCGGCCGCCAGCCGCTTCTCCCACGCCTCTTTCCCCACTGCCGACATGGGCGCGCGCGAGATGAGCGAGGCCGTGTTGATGGCCAGCGCGATGACCGCCGAGCGCTGGAGGAAGAGAATCTCGGCGTACTTCTCTTTGTTCGCCTTCACGAAGTTCTGCGACGCCGATGCGTAGGCCGGCTCGACCGTGCGCACGGCCGACGCGTCGCGAAAGATGCGCAGCTTCGGCACCTCTTTGTGGAGCGCCTCGTAGAAGGGCACCTGCGGCGGCCAGAGGTCGTGCGTGATGAAGCCCTCGCTCACCGCCACCACCACGTCAGGCAGCGGCCGGTACAGCACCACCCGCCCGTTCTCGTTCTTCACCTCGAGCACCGCTTTGCCGAAGTTCATCGCGCCTCCCGCGCGCGAGCGGTGCAAGGCGCTCTCCATGCGGATGATCAGCGAACCCCGCGCGACCAGACCCGCGCCGTGAGTCGGCTGCTTCACCTGAGTCGGGCGCGACTTCGGTTCGGCGTGGCGTGCGAGATCGCAACGTCTCCTCAACCTGTTGACCGTTCGATCGTGGCGTGAGCTGGCGCAATGCCTGACATTCGAAATCGTTGTTGGAATATCAATTGCTGTACACGCGGCCATGACCCCTGTTCATGAAATCCCCGGGAAGCTGACCGTGCAGTACGAGCCTTCGCTCAAGACCGTCGTCGACACGTGGACGAGCTACTTCGTCACGCTCGACGAGTTCAAAGACGCGGTGCTGGTGAAGGGGCTTGGCTATGGCCACCCGCGCGGCGTGCAGGCGTGGGTCGTCGACTCGTCGCGGGCGAAGGGCGCGTTCTCGCCCGAGTGTCAGGCCTTCATCGCCTCCGACATCTTCCCGACGTTCGCGAAGCAGGGCGTGAAGTACTTCATCACCATCAACGCCGAGAGCGCGGTGACGAAGATGACGGTGCGTGAGTACCAGTCGAAGGCGGGCCCGCACGGCCTGAAGCTGGTCGAGGTGAAGAACCTCGCCGACGCGCTGGAGTGGCTGCGGCGCGAGCTGGGCCACAAGCGCGCGGCGTGAGCTCAGAGCCAGGGCGGGCGGGGCTGGCCCGGAGTCGGCCGCCACGGCTCGGGTTGCGGCAGGGGCCGGCCGAGCGCGCGGCTCATCTCGTCACGGCGCTGCCTGAGCTCTTTGCGCAGCGGCGCGACGAAGGCGCCGCTGATGGTCTGCGAGTGCCCCTGCGCCGCACGCCGCGAGTGCCACTTCGACAAGGCGAGCCGTGACGCCGCTTCGACGAAGCGCCGCGCCGAGGGCCCGCCCCAGGTGAACGTCGCCTTCCACCAGCTCCACACGCTCGTCACCAGCTCGAGCTCGGCCGGCGTCATGTGGCCCGTCAGCACTTCGTCTTTGAGGTGCTCGCCGATGATGCGGCCCTTGCGCCGAACGAGCAGCACCACCATCACGAAGAAGCCCGTCACGAAGAGCAGCCACAACGGCAGCATCACCAGCACCAACATGCCCGAGGCGGTCGCGGCGGTGTTCCACACGGAGTGGAGGAAGACGGCGGTGCAGTAGCCACCGACGGGCGCGAAGAACTTCACCCACCCCTTCGTCGTCTCGCGCGCGAGCCCGAAGCCCAGGCCGGTGAACGAGGTGAAGAGCGGGTGAATCCACGGAGTCATCAGCCCGCGCATGAAGAACGTGCCCATGAGCGCGCTCGCTTCTTTCGTCGAGCTCATGTCGGCCATGGCGGCGCGGCCGTAATAGATGATGTTCTCGACGCCCGCGAAGCCGAGGGCGACGAAGGCCGCGTAGATGATGCCGTCGACGACGCCGTCGAACTCACGCTTCAGGAAGTACGCGATGCCGAAGACGCCCAGGCCCTTGAAGAGCTCTTCGAAGATGGGCGCGCTCACGCACGCCGAGAGGAAGTTGCCTGCCTCGGGCCCTGCGACCTCGGTGCCGAACGCGCCGATGGCGGAGTTGATGACGGCCGAGAAGCCGCACGCCGCGATGGCGCCCCAGCCCAGCGCGCCGGCCAGCGTCCACACGGGCTCGGGGTCGAAGCGGTCGACGATCCACGGAATCCACACGTAGAGGAACAGCGCGGGCAGGGCGAGCAGGGCGCCGGTGAACATGCCGCCGAGCTCCATGCCGGGGTGGTCGCCGAAGAGCGCGGGCACGAAGAACGTCAGCAGCAACAGCCCGGCGCCGAAGAGCATGCCGAGGCCATAGAGAAGACAGCCTGCGGTGCGACGGCCGGAGTCGAGCGCGGCCGGATTCACCGGCGCCGTTGGCTGAGGAGTCACGGTGACGACGCTACACCTGCCCGCTCGAATATCGAGGTCGTTCGACGGTACACAGGGCCCATGAAACGACTGGTGGGAGCCGTGCTGGGCCTCTCGTTGTGCGCGTGCCCGGGCGCGATGGTGACGAGCGACGCCGGTGTGCCGGTGGTCGATGCGGGAGAGACGCTCTCAGACCCGTTCGACGCCGGCTCGTGTCTTGCGCCCATCGTCGTCGACGCGGCGAAGGCCGATGCGGGCCACGCGTTTCTCTTCACCGGGCCGGTGGGCGGGCAGTTGGTGCCGCGGCTCGCGTTCGACAACCTGTGGCGCGTGTGGGCGACGACTCCGCCGAGCGACGTGCCGGCCGCGATTCGGGAGCGCTACGGGTTTGCGCGAGCGCTCACGCCAAACGACGGGCTGCCGATGGGCTTTCGCACCGACGGCTCGTACGTGCGGGTCGATTGTCTCGTGTGTCACGCGGGTGAAGTCGCAGGCCAGACGGTGGTGGGCGCGGGCAACAACCGCGTCGACCTCGAGCTCTTCGTCGACGACTTGAAGTCGCTCGCGCGCTCGTTCGGGTTCACGCCTCCGAACCCTCCCGCGCTGCGCACGGGGGCGAAGGGCGTCTCTGACATCATCGGCATGACGCTGCAGCTCGGCCTGCGAACGATGCAGCCGCCGTTTCCGGTGAACACCGAGATTGGCTACCAGGACGCGCCCGCGTGGTGGACGCTGGCCGACAAGACGCGCGTGTACACCGACGGCAGCGGGCCGCAGGCGGCGCACCGCACGATGATGGCGACGCAGCTCGCGTTCGGCACCACGCAGGCCGAGCTCGAGCGGCTCGAGCCCGAGTACATCGCGCTGCGGGAATACCTGCTGACGTTGAAGGCGCCTGCGTGGCCGTTCACTGCGCCGTCGAGTGACGCGGTGGCTCGCGGTCGCGCGCTGTTTCGTCAGCAGTGCACCATCTGTCATCGCGACGACCGATGCGAACGGCAGGAATCGAACATCGTGCCGAAAGAGACGGTGGGCACCGACCCCGAGCGCAGCGTGAAGTACGGCATGAACGAGGTCGCGCTCATCAACAACACGTGGTTCGGCGCGACCGACCAGCATCGCGCGAGTGGCGGCTACACGGCGCCGTCGTTGCGTGGCGTGTGGGCGAGCGCGCCGTACTTTCACAACGCGTCGGTGCCGACGGTCGAAGCGGTGCTCGACTCGACGAAGCGGCCGAAGTTCTTTCGCGTGCTGGGCACGTCGCGCGCCGACTACGACGAGCAGGCGGTCGGGCTCAAAGTCGAGGTGCTGACGGCGGCTCCCACGAATCCCTCACGTGGCGACCGTGCGGCCGTCTACGACACGACGAAGGTCGGCCTCGGCAATCAGGGGCACCTGTTCGGAGACGCGCTCACCCCGGCGCAGCGCGCTGATGTGCTCGCGTACCTGAAGACGCTCTGAAGGGGAGCGCGAGCACGGTGCGACAGATTCGAAGTGGCGGCGTCTTCAAACGTCACTCGATCCTGGAGCCTCCATGTCGAAGTCTGGTCTGTCGATTGCGGTCCGTCGGCCAAGACCCCGCGGCCCGCGCCATCACCGACCTTCAGAAGGCCTGCTACACGTCCCTGACGAACAGCATTCCGATGGGGAAGTAGTCGGCCTCGAACTCAGCCCGAGAACAGCTCGTGCTCGAACATCGCGCTGGCCATCACCCGCATCGTGCGCGCGTCGGTCACCGTCAGCCGAAACACGATGTCGGTCTCGGCGCTGAGCCACACGGGCCCGACCTTCGCGCCCAGGCCCATGCTGATGCCGAACACGTGCTGCGGCATCGGCGCGACGAGCGACGACACGCCGTAGGCGAGACCCATGGTCATGCGCAGCCACTCGATGAAGCGCACACCCAGCGTCATGCTGCCGAAGCCATCGGTGTGCGGCGCCCCGAAGTCGTGACGAACCTCGAAGGCCGGCATCAGCGAGAAGCGCCCGCTTCCCTGCGACAGGCGCGGGAGCGTGAACGCGAGCCCCACGCGCGCGCCGAGCGAGAAGCCACCCCGCCCGCCATTCACGAGCGAGCGGTCACGGTCGACGACGGCAGCTCCGACGAGCGGTCCGCCGAAGAAGGTGAGCGAGGAGGGCTCTTCGGGTTCGGTCGCGGCGAGCGCGGCGCACACCAGGCTGATCAACAGACGCGCCTCCTTCGCGGGAACGAGCCGAGAACACCACGTTGGCCAGTGTCGTTGAAGCGTTGCTCCCCTGCTCGTGCGGCGCGAGAGTGCTGCACCCATGACCGACCGGCCGAAAGTCAGCGCCGACCTCTCCAACGCCAACCGCATCGACCTCGAGGCTGAAGCCGACCTCGCTCGTTGCGGCGCGCTGAAGGACTATTGGTACGTCGCCTGTCTCTCGACCGAGCTCACCGCGAAGAAGCCGCTCTCGCGCACGCTCTTCGCCACGCCGCTGGTGCTCTTCCGCGACGCGAGTGGAAAACCCGCCGCGCTCTTCGACCGCTGCCTGCACCGCAACGCGCGCCTCTCGGCCGGAGACACCTTCGACGGCAAGCTCGGCTGCCCGTACCACGGCTGGGTCTACGACCAGACCGGCGCGTGCGTCGAGATTCCCTCGCTGGGGCCTTCGCACCAGGGCGCGCTCCTCAGCGAAGACGGTCACGCCCGCGCGGGCCTGTGTCTGCGGCCGTGCGACGTCGGCAAGGTGCGCTCCTTCGCCACGCTCGAGCAAGACGGGCTCGTCTTCGTCTTCCTCGGCGACGACGTCTCGAAGGCGCGCAAACCTCCGTTCCGCGTGCCGAAGTACGGCGAGCCCGATTGGACGACGTACTTCATGGTGACGCGCTTCCCGAACGGGGTGACGAACCTCGTCGAGAACTTCATGGACGTGCCGCACACGGTGTTCGTGCACAAAGGCTGGTTCCGCAATCGCAAGCGCACGCAGGTGCCCGCGACGGTGCACCGCACGAACGGCAGCGTGCTCGTCACCTACGAGCAGGAGAACGACCAGCTCACCGGCGCCGGCTTCTTGATGAACCCCTCAGGCGAGCCGATGAAGCACACCGACAACTACTACGTGCCGAACGTCACGCGCGTCGACTACCTCTGGGGCGAGCGCAGCGGCTACGTCATCTCGAGCCAGGTCGCGCCCATCGGCCCGCTCGACAGCCTCGTCTACACGTCCATCTCGTACCGGCTGCCGTTCGACCTGCCGAAGAACCTCGCCGCGCGCGCGCTCCGACGCTTCATGAAGTGGTACACGACGCAGGTCATCGGGCAAGACGTCGACATCATGCGCGTGCAACACGAAGGGCTGACGAGCGCTCCAGGTGGGCTCGACTTCCGCTCCACCGAGGCCGACCTGCTGCACGCCGACATCGAGGCGTACCGCGCGTGGCTGCGTGATGGCGGGCATGGTGAAGGCCCCGAAGACGCGAAGCGCCGCATCTCGTTCTGGATTTGAGGGCACGTGGACGGACAGCTTCAGCCAGGTGTGCAGTTGCTCGGGAAGCTCCGCGTCGTGCGGCTGCTCGGCGCCGGTGGCCTGGGCGCGGTCTACGAGGTCGAGCACGAGCTGACGAAGCACCGGCGCGCGCTCAAGCTGCTGCACCCGCGGCATCGCGAGAACACCGAGGTCGTGCAGCGCTTTCTGCGTGAGGCGTCGGCTGCCGGCCACATCGGTGACCCGCACATCGTCGAGACCTTCGACGCGGGCGAACTGCCCAGCGGAGAGCCGTTCCTCCTCATGGAGATGCTCGAGGGTCAGCCGCTCGCGAACCTGTTTCGCGACACGGGCCGGTTGCCCATCGCGCTCGCGTGCGACCTCGTCAGTCAGGCCGCCGAGGCCGTCGACGCCGCCCACCGCGCGGGCATCGTTCACCGCGACCTCAAGCCCGACAACCTCTTCGTCACCCAGCGCGCGGGCAAGCCCTTCATCAAGGTGCTCGACTTCGGCATCTCGAAGTTCGACTCGCAGCAGACCGGCGCGCTGACGGTGACGTCGGCCGGCGCGGCCATGGGCACACCGCTGTACATGGCGCCGGAGCAGATGCGGGGCGCACACGACGTCGACGCCCGCGCCGATGTCTATGCATTGGGTGTGGTGCTCTACGAGGCGCTCACCGGTGGCGTGCCGTTCTACGCCGAGAACTTCGCCGAGCTCGCCGCGCTCGTGCTCGGTGGCAACGCGCCATCGCTGCGTGAGCGCCGCGCCGGAGTGCCGGTCGAGCTCGCCGAGGTGGTGCACCAGGCCCTGCGAGTCTCGCCGGCCGCGCGCCCTGCCACCGCGTCGGCGTTCGCGCTGCAGCTGCGCCCATTCTGTGACTTCGTCGAGGTCGAGTCGGCGAATGCGAAGCCCTCGGCCGAGCCCATCATTCGGGAGCGCGCGACGCCTGGCCTCGCCCAGCAGTCAGTCGCCGCGTCAGACCCCGCGCTCGACTCGACGATTCCGCGAGCGCCCGAGGCGCCGAAGCCCGACGCGCAGCCCACGCCCATCGTGCTGCAGAAGGCGCCGCCCGAGGCGCAGCCGACGCCCATCATCGAGCGCGCGCAGCCACCGCCCGCCGTCCCCGCTCCTGCGCCGCAGCGCTCGTCGTCGACCGTCGTGACGGCCGTCGTCGTCACCGCCGCCGTCATCGTGGGCGGGCTCGTCGTGCGCTCCATGGGCCCCTCGCGCTCGGGGCCAGACGCCGTCGTCGATGCTGGCCGTGCTCCCCTCGACACGGTCGTCGTTCCGGTGCGCCTGCCCCCGCTCGTCGAAGACGCAGGTGTGGTCGACGCTGGAGTGCTGGGTGACACGGGGAGCGTCGATGCAGGCGCGCCAGTGCCCGCAATGGTCGACGCGGGCGCCGTCGATGCCGGCACGAAACCGAAGCCGAAGCCTGCGAAGAAGAAAGACGCTGGTGGCGCGAGCGGGCTCAGCCACGACTTCGACGAGGGCACCTGATGCGCGGGGGAACGACGATGACACGCTGGAGTCTGGTGCTGATGCTGGCCTGTGCCTTCGCGGCGCTCGCGCAGCCGGAGTCGAGAGAGACCGAAGCCAAGCGGCGCTTCGAGCTCGCCGCTCGCCTCTATGCGCAGGGCAACAAGCAGCAGGCCCTCGACGAGTTCGAGCGGGTGCGCGCCCTCGTGGAGCGGCCCGCCGTGCTGCTCAACCTCGTCATCGTGCACGCCGAGCTCGGGCACGCCCAGGCCGCCGTCACCCTCGCCGACCAGCTGCTCGCGATGAAGACGTCGCTCGACGAGAAGCGGCTCGAGCGGGTGCGCACCATTCGGGCCGAGCAGCGCGCGAAGCTCGGTGAGGTGCGGCTCACGGCACCGGTGGCGGGCGTGGAGCTGACGCTCGATGGCAAGCCGCTGGGGCTCTCTCCGCTCGCGGGGCCGGTGCTGGCCATGGCGGGCAACCTCGTGCTCGCGGCGCGCGCGCCGAAGTTCGAGCCGCTCTACCAGCAGGTCACGGTGCCTCCCGGTGGCGCCATCGACGTGGCCCTCGAGCTCACTCCTACCAACCTGAACGCCGGTGCCATTCGCGTGCGCTGCGACCTGCCCGGCGCCGACCTCTTCGTCGATGGCCAGCGCGTGGGCACCACGCCCGACGTGGTGAAGGTGATGGTGTTGCCCGGCACGCGCACCATCTCGGCGAGACGCGAGGGCTACCGCAGCGCCGAGAAGAGCGTCGTGCTTCGTGAAGGCGGAGAGGTCGAGGTCGAGCTCGTGCCCGTCGTCGACGAGAGCGCCACTTCGTTCGCCGAGGTCTCGGTGAAGGCGTCGGAGGAGCAGGTGACGGCGACGGCCGACGGACAGCGCCTGGGGTTGCTCGGCAGCAGCGCGCTGAAGCTGCCGCCCGGCCCGCACCTGCTCACCTTCGAGCGCGGCGGCTTCTACCCGGTGAAGCGCGCGCTCTCGTTGTCACCCAACGCCTCGGAGCACCTCGAGCTCGTCTTCGAGCCCACGCCCGAGCTGCGCGCCGAGCTCACCTCGTCGGTGGGCTGGCATCGCCTGCTGGGGTGGGTTGGCGTCGGCATCGGCGCGGCGGGCGCTGCGGGGAGCGCCGCGTACACGTTCGGCTACCTCGCCTCGACGCGCGCCACGGTGCTGGCCGAGTACAACTCGCTCAACGAGCAGGCCGACCGGAGAATGGGCTGCTTCCTCGACAGCGCCGGCTGCCAGGGCGCCATCATGAACGCGCAGGCGCAGCTTCGTCAGGTCGACTCGTTGTACGCGGTGGGTGTGGCCGGCTTCGTCGTCTCGGGCCTCGCGCTCACCGGTGGCCTCATCTTGTTGTTCACCACGCCAGACCTCGGCCGATACGACCGCCAGCCCTCGAACGGAGATTTTCTGCAGCAGCTCGGGCTCGCGCCGCTGCCCGGTGGTGGGTTCGCGTTCGCCGCGTCTGGCCAGTTCTGACGCGCGATGGCTGCGCTCACCTCAGGGTGAACACTCGAAGATGGTCTTGCGCAGGTCGCCGTCCGTCCACACCACGCCGACGCTCGACGAACTCAGCGGCGTCACCGCGAAGTCCGTGCGCTGGTTGGTGGCCTGGCCGAGGTTGACGTCGGTGTTCTGCATGGGCCCGGCGTCGGGCGACAGCAGGCCGTACTTCACGCGCACGTAGGTGTCCTTGTTGAACACGCCGATGAGGCCCGCTCCGGGGAAGGCGACGCCCGTGCCGCCTGGCGCCGAGTAGCCGTCGTTGGTGCCGCTGATGGGGTTGTTCACGTCTTCGAGCGAGCGCGTGCTCTGCAGCACCCCGTCTTCGTCGATGAAGAGCACCTTGGTGTCGTCGGTGCCGAGCGTGGTGGTGGCCGAGGTGACGACGACGCGGAAGACCTGCCCGTCGAACGTCGCGGCGTCGAGGCGCGGGCGGCGGCCATTGGCAGGCGTCGTCTGGCTGTTGAAGCCCCACATGGCGGGCATGGGCAGCGACGGCGCGGTGAGGGCGGTGTCGTACGTCATCCACCGGATGTGGGTGGTGTTGTTGAGCGGCGCCATCAAGTCATTCACCCAGACGAAGAGCACGCTGCGGCTGCCGACGGCCACGTGCGAGGGCGCGTTGTTGTTCGGGTCCGAGAGGTTGAAGCTGGCGCGCGCCTCGTTGGGCGTGATGTTGAAGACGGGCCGCGCGCCGTTGATGCCAC
Organism: Archangiaceae bacterium; assembly: GCA_016879935.1. Taxonomy (GTDB): domain Bacteria; phylum Myxococcota; class Myxococcia; order Myxococcales; family Myxococcaceae; genus Xiheimicrobium. The sequence continues at coordinate 51,997 of JAACJQ010000221.1, forward strand.
CGTCGGGGTTCACGGTGGAGAACTTCAACGTCCACGGCGGGGTGCCGACGCCGACGTTGTCCCACCACGTCGCAATCCACGTCGAGGTGGTGGGGTTCCACGCCATCGCGGGGCGAATGGTGCGGTTGCCGGTGGTGCCGCCGGCGGAGTTCGTCAGGTCGGTGCAGCCGGAGATGGTCGACGACGCCAGCGTGCCCGTGGTGACGGGCCCGAACGAGGTGCTGATGAGGCCGAAGGCCGAGCGCAGCGTGTGGGTGTCGGAGCTGCAGCACGTGGCCTGCGGGTTCTGCTGCGAGCCGGTGATGGCGCTCACCGCGAGCGTGGTGCCGTTCGACGCCAGCATCGGGCGGGCGACCTGCTTGCCGTAGATGACTTGCGGCGAGTTGCAGACGCTCCACGACGTCGTCGACGACACCACGGGCACCGGGCCCGAGACGAGGCTGAAGTCGGAGCCGTTCAGCTTGAAGAGGTCGACGGTGCCGTTCACCGCGTGGCTGGCGGCGGCGACGAAGATGTCGGTGCCTACCCGCAGCATGGCGGGCGCTCCGGCGCGCGGGGAGTACTGGTTGCCAGTGCTGAGCACGCCGCGCGCGCCCGGCTTCTCGCGCCACAGGCCCTCGTCCACGACGCCGTTGCAATTATTGTCCTTCCAATCACACAACTCGGGCGCGGCCGGGAAGATGGTGTTGTCATTGTCGTCGCAGTCGTCGGCCGTGCCGCCACAGGCACGTGGGTAGCGGCCGTCTCCGTCGAAGTCGACCGCGATGGTCTGGTAGCTGCATTGACGCGACGCCGCGCTGCAGGTGTCGCGGGTACAGGGGTTGTTGTCTTCACAGGGGTTGATGCCTGCGATGCAGCGACCGGCACGGCAGGCCTCGGTGCCGTTGCAGAAGTCGTTGTCGATGCAGTCGATGTCGGCGCGGCAACCGCCGTCGAGGGGAGACGTGCCGGCATCGCGCACACCCGCGTCGTTGCCACCCGTGCACAGGCTCGCTCCGCGGCAGTGGCTCTGCTGGCAGCACTGGCCCTGCGAGGTGAGGCAGTCGACGTCGCCGAAACACTCGACGACGCACACGCCCGAAGCGCCACAGACGAGGTTGTACGGAGCGCACGCCGACTGCACCGTGCACGGCGCGCCGTAGCCCGTGGGCAGCCCCGCGTCGGCTGGCAGCCCCTGCGGAATGCACAGGTTCTGTCGGCAGGTGTAGCTGATGGGGCAGTCGCGGTCGTTGAGGCACTCGGGAATGCAGACGCCCTGGTTCGAGCAGCGCTCGCCGAAGGGGCACTGGCTGTTGAAGACGCAACGTGCGCCGCCATCGCTGATGGAGCCGCCGTCGAAGGGCGGGAACACGCAGGCGCCGTTGACGTCACAGACGTAGCTGGCCGGGCAGTCGCGCGTCGCGGTGCATTCGGGAATGCAGAGGCCCTGCGGGCCGCACTTCTCTCCGAGGCGGCACTGGCTGTTGTACACGCAGCGGGTGCCGGTGCCGGCGTCGAGGCCCGCGCCACCGTCGGCCGTGGGGAGCACACATTCTCCTCGCGAATTGCAGACAAAGCCGAAGGCACAGTCACGGCTCTGGGCACACTCGGCGATGCACAGCGATTGAGTACATTTCTGACCGACGGCGCACTGACTGGTGAAGGTGCACGCCGAGCTTCCGCCGTCGACCGCGCCGGGAACGCAGGCGCCCGCGTCGGAGCAGGCGAACCCCGCGGCACAGTCTCGCGCGCCCAGACACTCGGGAGCGCAGCGGCCATTGGTGCAGCGCTCGTTCAGCAGGCACTCGCTGTTGAGGCGGCAGGTGCCTCCGATGGTGGGCCGGCGGCATTCCCCCTGTTCGCAGACCGTGTCGGCGCCGAAGCTGGCGCAGTCGCGCGTCTCACGGCACTGCTCGACGCAGGTTCCGAGCGAGGAGCACGTCAGCGGCGTGGGGCACTCCGAGGTGTAGCGGCACTCGCGGCCGAGGCCACCGTCGCTCGCACGAGGAGCGCAGACGCCGCGGTCGCATACCTGGCTCGAGGCACAGTCTCTGCCCGAGATGCACTGCGGCCCACACAGCCCGCCGATGCAGTAGGCGCCTGCGCCCGCGTCGGCGCACTGGGAGTTGTAGTCGCAGCGCGTGCCCGTTGGAGGCGTGACGCCGTTGGTGAGGCAGCGACCGAAGGAGCACGTCGCGTTCGAAGGGCAGTCGACCTGCGCGAAGCACTCGGGCGCGCAGGAGCCGGCGCGGCAGGCGAGGAAGAGGCCTCCGTCGACCTGCGGGCACTCGCTGTTGCGCTGGCACGTTTGACGCGCGGGAGGAAAGCCACCATCGACGGTGACGTTCTCGGGCCACACGCACTGGTTCGAGACGCAGCGCTGGCCTTCCGCGCAGTCGGACACACCGAGGCAGCCACGGCGGCAGGTGAAGTCGTCTCCGCAGAGCATGCCGGCCGGGCAGGGCAGGTCGCGACACGACGTCTGCGTGCACACGAGGTTCGGTGGGTCGCCCTGGGCCTGACAGTCACTCCCCATGGGGCAGTCGCGGGCGGTGGTGCATGGCTGGTGACAGCGACGGAACACGCAGACGAGCGGCGCCTCGCAGTCGGAGTTCAGCAGACAGCCTTCGGCCAGCTTCGACGGCGCGCGCTCGTCACGAGTCACACAGCCAGCGAACGCGAGAAGGAACAGGACGAGCAGTGAACGCACGAAGCCCCCGGGTGAGAGACGCCATCTCGTAGCATGCAGCGCTTCAGGATCGAGCGCGGCGCCGGCGACGCAGACGAGAGAGGTAGACGGGCGTGATGCCCAGGTACGAGGCGATGTGACGCAACTGCACGAGCTTCTCGACGTCGGGCACCTGAGCGAGCAGCGCGTCGTAGCGGTGGCCGGCGCTCATGGTGAGCAGCTCGAACTCGCGGTCGCTCTTGCGCACGTAGAGCCGCTCGGCGACGAGGCGCAGCGCGTGCTGCAGGTCGGGGGCGTGCGCTTCCACCTTGCGCAGCTCCTTCACGTCGAAGCAGCGAACGCGGGCGGGCACGAGCGCTTCGACGCGGGTGCGAGACGGGCGCCTGGCGAGCACGTCGGCCCACGCGCCCACGAAGTCACCGGTGAAGCTGAAGCCGCGCGTGCGCTCTTCGCCATGTTCGTCGACGTAGACCTCTCGCAGCGTGCCCTCGAGCACGAGCCCCGCGATGGTCACCTCGTCACCGACCTCGAGCAGCGCGTCACCTTCGGCGAGTGAGACGACGCGGGCGGTGGCCTCGAGCGCGGCGCGGGTCTTTGGGGTGAGCGCGGCGAGCACGGACGACGCGGGCGTGAGGAAGTGAGTCGCCATCGCCTCGAGCGTCGCATGAAACGTGGAGCGTGGAATGACCAGCTCGACGGAGGTCTGAGCGTGCTCGGTGACGATGGGAAGGCGGAACCTGAACAGCCCCTCGAGGTGATACGTCGCGGCGCATGACGACTGTCTCTCGGCGAACGGCGCTGGCGGGTGGAGTCGCGTTGGCGGCGTGTGGCCCGACGTCGGTCGTGGCGCCGCGCGTGAAAGTTCCTGGAGCGAGCTTCGGTGTCTCTCCGTTCTCGTTCGGTGTCGCGTCTGGCGATCCGCTCTCTGACGCGGTGGTGCTGTGGACGGCGCTCGAGCTCGACGAGGGGCGCGCGGGTGAAGACGTCTCCGTCGGCTACGAGGTCGCGGCCGACGCGTTCTTCGATCGCATCTTGCGCTCGGGCGTGACGACCGCGCGCGTCGACGCGGGCCACACGGTGAAAGTCGACGTCACTGGGTTGCCGGCGGCGACGACGCTGCACTACCGCTTCGTGGTGCCGGGGCAGACGAGCCCCATCGGCAAGACGAAGACCTTGCCTGCGCCGGGAGCCACGCCAGAGCAGTTCCGCTTCGGCATCGGCTCCTGTCAGGACTTTCGTGACGGGCTCTTCACCGCGCACCGGCACGCGGCGGCCGAGAACTTCGACGCGTTCTTCTTTCTCGGCGACTTCATCTACGAGAAGAACACCGCAGGCGTTCGACAGCACGACACGCCCGAGCCGCTCGACCTGGCTGGCTATCGAGCACGCTACCGTCAGTACCGGAGAGACGCCGACCTGCAGGCCAGCCTCGCGTCGTGTCCGTGGGTGATGACGTGGGACGACCACGAGGTGGTGAACGACTACGGGGGCCTCGAGACTCCGGCCGGCGTCGTGGCGGGTTTCTCCGAGCGTCGTGCCGCGGCCTATCGCGTGTATTCGGAGTGGACGCCGATTCGTGCTGCCCCCGCCGATGATTCGAGCCTGCTGCTGTATCGCGCGTTCACCGTCGGACAATTGCTCGACGTCACGGTGCTCGACACGCGGCAGTACCGGTCGCGGCTCGTGTGTGGCGGGCGCTCCGGCCCCGCGTGTGCCGACCGTGGGCGTGACGACGACAGCATTCTCGGTGTGGCGCAGCGTGAGTGGCTGTTCGAGCGGCTACGGGCGTCGACGGCGAGCTGGAACGTGATGGCGCAGCAGGTCGTGTTCTCTGACTTCGATATCGCGAACGGCGCGTTCCTCAATCACGACCAGTGGGATGGTTACCCCGCCGAGCGGAACCGGGTGCTCGACGTGCTCGATGCGTTGCCATCACGCCACACGGTGCTGCTCACTGGAGACATTCACCTCGGAGCGTTGAGCCGGGTGCTGCGAAAGGGCACGAGCCGCGCGTCGGCGGTGGAGATCGTCACGAACTCCATCAGCAGTGGCGGCTCGAAGGGCTCGGGCAATGGCGCCGTCATCGAGGGGCTCGTCGGGAGCGTGCCGGGCTTCCTGTACGCGTACGAAGGCGCGCGCGGCTACACGGCGTGCACGGTGACGGCACAGGCGTGGCAGGTCGACTACCGAACGGTGGATCAGATCGACTCGGCGGGTGGCGCACTCAGTACGCACGCGTCGTTCGAGGTTCAGCGCGAGCTGCTGGTGCGGCGGCGCTGAGCCTCATGGCAGGTGCGAGAGAAACGGGCGCACGCTGGTGATGAAGGCCTCGGGTGTCTCGAGGAACGGCGCGTGGCCCGCTTCGAACTGAACGACCTTCACGTGGGGAATCGCCTCGACGGCCTCACGGTTGCGGCTCCATTGAATGAGCTCGTCCTTCGCGGCCCAGGCGACGAACACCGGCATCGGCAACGCCTTCGCCTTCGCACGCAGGTCGGCCTCGGGCTGCGCGAAGCTGTGCCACGCCTGCTCGAGAATCGGAGCTGACTCCCAGGCCGCGTCGACGATGAGCGCCTTGCGGGCCTTCGCCGCGTCGGTGACGAGAATGCCGTCGTAGTACTTCGTGAACCATGGCTTGAACGACGCGACGCCTTCGACACCGTCGTGAAAGTGCGCCTCGAGGTTGCCGATGAAGAGCCGCGCGATGAACCCGCCCGGGTCGAGGCCGCCGGGGTTCGCGACGATGAGGGCCCGCACCTCACTCGGGTGGCGTGACGCGTACTCGATGGCCGCCGCGCCGCCGATGGAGTTGCCCAGCAGCACCACCTTCGTCACGCCCAATTGCTGGACGACGCCCTCGAGCAGCGTCGTGTATCGAACAGCGCTCGCGGGCTGTGCGTCGTCGCCCGATGCGCCCTGCCCCGGCCAGTCGAGGGTGATGACGCGAAAGTCGTTCGAGAACGCAGCGACGACCGCCGCGAAGTCACCGCCCCCGTGCCCGATGGCGTGCAGACACAGCAGCACCGGCTTGGCGGAGTCGGGCGCCGAGTCGTGCAGCGCGAGCGTGACGCCGTCGACGACGAGCGTTCGTCTCGGCTCCATCGAGGCGAGCGCGAGGCGGCGGGGTGGGGTGCTGCGGCGCTCCGTTTCGGAGACACGCGCGGTGGCGCAGGACAGCAGGGGAAGCATGACGAGCAGTCGTCTCATGCCTGCTTCGTGACAGACCGCGCGACCAAACGAATGAACCTGGGTTCAGCGTCGTAGAGCCCGACTCGGCTTCGTGCTCTCGTTTGCGCATGAGTCAGGACCTCGCGACGACCGTGGAGCAGCTGCGCAGCGAACTCGCCGACTTGAAGCGCCAGAGCCGCCGCCGGCGCATGGCGGTGCTGATGACCCTCGTGGGCGTTGGCTCCATCTGGGCCGCATCTGCCCTCGGTGCCGTCGAGGTCGGCTGTGCGCAGGCCTTGCCGCTGAGCCTCTTCTGCTTCCGCTCCGACGAACCTGCGTACGCAGGCCAGGTGAACGGCAACTTCAAGGCGCTCGCCGACGAAATCGCCGCGGCCGAGGTGAGACAGCAGAACCTGCTCTCGGGCCAGCTCGCCGCGACGACGGCGCGCCTCGCCGCGCTCGAGCTGCAGGTGAACGGAGACGGCGGCGTCATCGCCGGCACCACGCAACGCACCGGCCTCGTCGGGCGTGAGCGGGTGCTCTCGGGCTCCGTCATCGGAGGCAACGTGAGCTCGCCCGGAATCTGCGGGCAGAGCCATGCCGGCGCGTGCAGCGTCACCTTCCCCGCGGGCTACTTCTCGACGACGCCACGGTGCGTGGCCATGGCGCGGGCGCCCGACACCACGGGCTACAGCGAGAACGTGGTGATGACCGTCGTGAGCGCGAGCGGCATCTCGTTCTGGGAGGGCCAGTACGTCGCGGGCTCCAACCTCGTGTTCGATTGGATTTGCGTCGGGAGCTGACGAGATGAACGCGAAGGAGGCGAACCGGAAGCTCGCGAAGCCTCCGTACGGCGACCGCGTCATTCCCATTCTGAAGGCGCTGCCGCCGGGCACCAACCCGCGCTTCGCCGCTGCTGCGACGCTCGACCTCTTCTCTGCCATTCCGTGGAAGCTGTGCCGCTTCGCCCAGTCGTTGCCCGACGACGTCGTGCGGCTCGTCCTCCCGAAGCTCGACGACGAGCACGCCGAAGCGCCGTTCCTTCAGGCGCTCGTGAAGGCCGACGACCTGAAGCAGACCTGGGTGCGCGCGCTCGAAGGCGTGGCCGCGCTCAACACGACATACGCGTGGGGCTCGAAGAAGCACGTCGAGAAGCTGCGCTCGGTGGCGAAGCAGCGTGACTTTCTCGAGGCTGTGCAGCTGGCCGTCGTCACGACGAAGGAGCCGCGGGAAGACTTCCTCGGCGTGCTCGCGCTCGATGGCTCGGAGGCGTCGGTCGATGCGTTGATGCCGCACTTCGTCGCCGCGATGCAGGCGGGAGACGACGGCCTCGACCAGTTGGCGAAGCTGAAGAAGTACGCCGCTGACACGAAGGCGATGCGCGCGCTCGTCTCGCAAGCCGAGACTGCCCGCTCGAAGCGCAACACCACCTCGGGTGCGCTCGCGTTCGCGCAGTCGTTGGGTCTCGGTGAGCTGAAGTCCTTCGGGTGGGGCCAGTTCGTTCGCGTCGCCGATGCCAGGAAGCGGGAGGTCGAGCTCAGCATCGACGTCGACAGCAAGAGCGGCCCGTGGTTCTCGGTGCACGTCGCGCGCGCAACCGACAAGCCGAAGTACCGGCTCGAGGTCACCGCGTTCAACTCGAGCCGCAAGGCCGAACGTGACGAACTGAAGTTGGGGCGCTGCGAGCCGCACGAGCTCCCCGCCTTCGTCGCGCGCGTGCAGAAGAAGCTCGGCGTGAACTGGCAGCTCGCGAAGACGACGCCGTTCACCAACGTGAAGGGTGACAAGGCGAAGCGGCTGACCGCATGGCTCTCGAACGGGTGAGCCCGCCCGTGTTCACGGTTTTCCGCGCGACGACTCTGCGTCTTCGAGCGCGATGACTTCCCGCAGCGCGGCGTAGTCGCGAGGGCTCGGCTCGATGAAGGTCGTCGCCCGCTCGATGGAGCCGCTCTCGTCGGCCGCCGGCTTGAACGCGAACAGCGCGGCCTTCAGCGCGTCGACCTCCTTCGCAGGCGCGCCCGGCCCGGCGACGATGGTGTCTTGCGGTGAACGCCCCGTGATGGCGATTTGCCGAAGCTGCGACACGTCGATGCCCTGGGTGACGGCGTTGACGAAGGCTCCAGAGTACGTGCCTCCGGCCTGACAGCGTTTGCTGGCGAGGTCTCGCAGCACCTGCAGGTGGTTGCCGCTCTTCACCACGGTGACGTCCTTCTCCCAGTCGAGCCCGGCCTTGCGCGCCGCCATGCGGGGAAAGAGGAGGCCCGTCGTCGAGTCGTCGTCGGGCACGCACACCGTCTTGCCCTTGAGGTCGGCGATGGTGACGATGTCGGTGCCCTCGGCTGCGAGCAGCACGCCGTCGATGCCCGAGGCGCCACCAATCAACTTCAGCGCCACCGGCTTCACCCGCGGGTCTTGCCGCTCGGTGCGCACGAAGAGGGTCGGAGGCAGCGACGCGTACTGCACGCCGCCGTCGAGCAGCAGCGTCGACAGCTCGTGGTAGCTCGACGTGTACAGGAATTGAACTGGCCGCCCCGTGCGCCTCTCGAGGTGACGGCGCAGCGGCTCGAGGTCGGCGGCCAGCACCACCGCGTCGACCGTCGGTGGCCAACCCACCAGCAGCGGCGGCCCACTCGGTGGCGGGCGCAGCACGCGAAACGCCAGCGCGCCTCCGAGCACCGTCGCCACCAGCGCGAGGCCGACCGCGAGCGCGAGCTCCTTCACCGAGAGCCCCGTGCGCTTCGATGCTCGCACGCTCAACGAGGCCCGCGGCAACGTCTCGCCGGTGTTCGGCGCTCGTCCGCCCGGCTCGTCCCACGCCGTCTTGTCGTCGTCTTTGAAGCCTTCGACCTTCGCGCGCGCGACCGCGGCCTTCACCTAGTTCTCGTTCGCGCGCAGCACGTCGCCGTGCACCACTTCGACGAAGGCGGCGAGCTGGTCGGGCTGGTGCTTGAGGCCCAGCGCGTCGGCGGCGGCCTCGAGCTCGCGGCGAAACTCGTCGGCCGTGGCCCAGCGCTGCGCCTTGTCGAGCGAGAGCGCGCGCATCACCACCTGCGAGAGCGGCTCGGGCAGGTCGGCGCGGAACTCGGTCGGGCGCCACGTGTCGGCGGTGATGATGGCCTGCATCGTCTCGAGGTCGGTGTCGCGCTTGAAGAGGCGGCGTGAGGTGAAGAGCTCCCAGGCGACGATGCCGAGCGCGAAGACGTCGCTGCGCCGGTCGAGCTTCTGCTGCTGCACCTGCTCCGGCGACATGTAGTGCAGCTTGCCCTTGAGGCTGCCTTCGCGCGTGGTGTCGACGCCGAGCTGCGTGGCCTTGGCGATGCCGAAGTCGAGCAGCTTCACGTGCCCGCCCGCCGAGACCATGACGTTGTGCGGAGAGATGTCGCGGTGCACGAGGCCGAGCGGCGCGCCCGAGGGGTCGTTCAGCTCGTGGGCCGCGTGCGCTCCGGCACACGCCTGCGCCACCAGCCCGACGACGACCCCGAGCGGAAATGGACGGCCCTGCGAAATCGCCGCGCGCAGGAGGTCGCGCAGGCTGACGCCCAGCACGTGCTCCATCGCGATGAAGGGGCTGCCGTCGGCGTCACCCAACTCGTGAATCTGCACGATGTTCGGGTGCGTGAGCCGCGCCACCCAGCGGGCCTCCTGCAGGAACATCTCGCGGAAGGCGGGCTGCGAGGCGAGGTGCGGCAGCGCGCGCTTGATGACGACGAGGCGCTCGAAGCCATGCGGGCCGTGCTCGAGGGCGAGGAAGATTTCGGCCATGCCTCCGATGTCGAGCCGGTGCACGAGCTCGTAGCGGCCCAGGTGTCGGCGCTGAAAGTCGGGGGCGGCCTCGGCCATCTGCCTGGCAGCCTACTCGCCATGTGTCGCCGAGAGCGGTTTCCGTCACGGCGCCGCTCGGCTATTCCCATGCCCGTGAGCGACGCGCCGCCGAAGAAGCCGCCGACCCGCCGGGGCCGCCCGTCGAAGGCGCTGCGTGTGCCGCGGTTCGCCGCCGCTGCCACCGACGTCACCATCGAGGAGTGCACGTCACAGGCGCAGCGCGACGAGTTCGTGCGCTTCCCGCTCACGCACTACCTGAACGACCCCGTCTTCGTTCAGCCCATCGTCGCGGAGCGGCGCGACTTCATCGACCCGCGCGCGAACCCCTTCTTCGAGGCCGCGCGCGCCACCTACTTCGTCGCCCGCCGCCAGGGCCGTGTCGTCGGCCGCATCGCCGCCTGCGTCGACAGCCGCTTCAACCGCTTTCACGGCACGCGTGAAGGCTTCGTCGGGCTCTTCGAGTCACAGAACGACCCCGGCCTCGCCGCGGCGCTGTTTCAACCGGCGTGCGAGTGGCTTCGCCAGCAGGGCATGACGCGCGTCATCGGCCCGGTGAACCTCGCCTTTCATCACGACGTCGGCGTGCTCATCGACGGCTTCGACCAGCCGCACTCGATGATGAATGCGTACAACCATCGCTTCTACGCGGGCCTCTTCGAGGCGAACGGCTTCGAGGCCTACAAAGACCTCGTCAGCTACGAGGTGAACGCGCTCTCGGGCATGCCCGACAAGGTGGTGCGTCTCGCCAACCGCGTGCGCGCGTCGGGGCAGGTGAAGATTCGGCAGGTCGACACGAGCGACCCCGAGGCCGAGCTTCGCCGCATCAAGGCCATCAGCGAGTCGATGCTCAAACCGGGAGCGTTCGGCCTGTCACCCATGAGCGAAGCCGAGCTCGAGCACATCGTTCGCAAGCTCAAGCCGCTCATCCTCTTCCGGCCCGAGCTCTGCCTCGTCGCCGAGGTGAACGATGAGCCCGTCGCCTTCTGCATCACGGTGCCCGACACGAACTCGGCGGTGAAAGAGGCCGCGGGCCTGCTGTTCCCCTTCGGGCTCGCGCGCATGTTGTGGGCCGCGCGCAAGCTGCAACGGCTCAAGGTGCTGCTCTTCGGCATCAAGTCGGGCTTTCGCCGCCGCGGCATCGACGCGCTCATGGCGCACGAGACGTTCCTGGGGGCCGTGCGCCTCGGCTACACGACGGCCGAGGTGGGGTGGATGCCGGAGGACGACAAGCTGCTCACCCGCATGGTGCAGGCCGCCGGTGGCAAACGCATCAAGACGTACCGCGTGTTCGAACGGCCGCTGTGACTCACGCGAGTTTGCCAATTCGCGTGCGTCGGCATTCGACGCTGCTAGATGGCGCGCGTCGGCTCACCCGGAGGAACACACCATGAAGAAGCTGCTCGCCGCCGTCAGCGCCCTCGCGCTGGTTGCCTGCACCGAAGACCTCGCACCCATCACCAAGACGTGGACGGAGTCGCTCGCCGCGCTCACCACGCAGATTGGAGACCTCTCGAAGGTCGCCACCGAGCTCAAGGCCCGCACCGCCGGCTTCGTGCCCAACGCCGATGACAAGGAAGGCACCGAACTGAAGGGCAAGCTCGACGGCGTCTTCGCGAACATCGACAAGGGCCTCACCGACGCGCAGGGCCTCATCACCAGCGGCACCACGTCGGTGAACGACGCGCTCACCAAGGGCAAGGTCGCGGGCGTGCAGACGGCCATCGACAAGGTGAAGGCCGACGTCGGCGCCGCCATCGAGAAGGTGAAGCCCGAGCTGAAGTCGGCGCAGGAGCTCATCGACGCCGCCGCGAAGCACACCGCCGAAATGGCCGAGAAGGCGAAGGCTGCTGCTGCGGCGGCTGCGGCTGCGGCGCCTCCGACGGTCGACGCGACGAAGGCTGGCGAGGCCGACTTCGAGGCGCTCGACTTCAAGAATGGCTCCGACGAGCTCGCGCTCGACAAGGCCGGCACGAAGGCCAACCTCGACTCGCTCATCGCGCTGATGAACTCGTGCAAGGAGATCGTCGTCGAGGTCGAGGGCCACACCTCGAAGGTCGGCGACGCGAAGGCGAACAAGGAGCTCTCGGCCAAGCGCGCGCAGGCCGTGACGCGTCACCTCATCAACGAGGGCAAGGTGAGCCCGTCGAAGATCAAGAAGACCTACGGCTACGGCAGCGAGAAGCCGGCGATGGAAGAGCCCGACGTGGGCAGCGAGGCCGAGAAGGCGATGGAGCCCGCGAAGCTCGCGTCCGTGCGTGAGCGCAACGAGCGCATTCACCTGCGCATTCTCAAGCCCTGCCCCGCCGCGAAGTAATCGGCGGAGTCGTCGAACGCGGCCGTTGGTGCCTTCACGGGTGCCAGCGGCCGTGTCGTGTCTGGCGTCGATTTCCCACGGCGTGGGTGAGAAGGTGGCGTGGTGCTTTCGCTGCTGGTGAGCCTGCTCGTCGGTGGCGTCGAGGTCGCTCCCGATGCTCCATGCGTCGACGCGCGCTCGGCCCCTCGGCTCGCCGCGCAGGTGCCGGCCGAGGTCACCGTGTCGCTCACCCGGGGGAAGCCCGACGTGCTGGTCGTGGTGCTGTCGTCGCCCGGCCGAACGTCGCTGCGACGCGAGGTGCCTGCGAGCGCGAACGAGTGCGAGGCGGTGGAGCGGGTCGTGCTGGCGCTCGTGCGCTCCTGGTCGATGTCGCTCTCTCCACGAAGGCGTGCAGACGCGGGAGCCGAGTCGGGTGGTGGGAGCGCTCCGGCGGTGTCGGGGGCGGACGTCGGAGCTCGCGAGCTGAACCGGTCAGACGCAGGAACTTCTTCGCGCAGCAGCGAGTCGGGAAGCGTCGTGCGCGAGACGAATGGCCTCGACGCGGGTCTGAGTTCTCCGTCGAGCAGAAGCGTCGAGGGCGGGTCGATCGACTCGTCATCGAGCGTCGACGCAGGTCCCCGGAAAGGGCGGGCCTCGCCCGAATCCGACGCGGGCCCGAGTGCTTCCTCGCGCGGGAGCAGTCGTGAGTCGTTCGGGTTCGATGCGGGCTCGAGTGTTTCTTCGTTCGACAGCGGGCGTGAGTCGGTCGGGTTCGATGCGGGCCCGAGTGTTTCCTCGCGCGGGAGCGGTCGCGAGTCGGGCGATTCCGACGCGGGCTCGATTTCCCCGCTCGGCCCCGGACCCGACCTCGGCGTGCGCGATGCGGGTGAGTCGAGCGGCTCGTCATCGCGGGGCGCGAGTGATGCCGGAACCTCCGAGTTGCGCCTCGGGCTCTCGGTGCTCGGCGGCGTCTCTTCTGGCACGACCGCCGATGTGCTGCCGCAAGGCCTGCTCTCCTTCGACCTCGTCTGGCGCTGGCTGGGCGTCGCGGTCGACCTCGGCCTCTCGGGCGGTGTGAAGCAAACCGTCGCTCCAGGTGAAATCGTCGCGAGCTGGCAGTGGCTCTCGCTCTCGGGGCGCGCGGTCTGGTCGCCCACCGAACGACTGCTGCTCGACCTTCAGCTCGGAGCCCGCGCGCATCGCCTCGTCGCCTCGGCCACCGGCTTCACGATGAACGAGCCCGCGCAGTCGCTCTTCTCGGTCGGTGGCGTGGGCAGTGTCGGCGCGTCGCTGCGACTGCTCGGCCCGTTCGGCGTCGTGGTGCGCGCGACGGGCGTGCTCAAACCACCCGAGCGCTTCGTCATCACCCACGTTCCCCAGGCACTCGACTTCGGCCCCCTCGAAGGCGCCGTGCACGCAGGCCTCTTCGCGCGCTGGTGAAGCGGCCTCCGACCGTGTCAGCTGCGGGCCCTCATGAGTGACCGCCCTCTCGTCGGTGTCGGTGTGCTGGTGATGAAGAACGGAAAGCTGCTGCTCGGAAAGCGGCTCAACGCGCACGGCGCAGGCGAATACGCGTCACCGGGCGGCCACCTCGAGCACCTCGAGTCGTTCGAAGCGTGCGCGCGTCGCGAGGTGTTGGAAGAGACGGGCCTCGAGCTCGGCGACATTCGGTTCCTGCGCTTGCTCAACACCACGCAGTACGCGCCGCGGCACTACGTCGACGTGTCGCTGGTCGCGGAGTGGAGAAGCGGAGAGCCGCAGGTGCTCGAGCCGCACAAGGTCGAGCGGTGGGAATGGTTCGACCTCGACGCGCTGCCAACGCCCCTCTTCGGAATGCTGCACACGTCTGTCGAGGCGCTGCGAACGGGCCGAACGTTCTGGGACGCGTCCCCGATGCCGCCGCGGTAGAGCGTCGCGCATGTCATCAGCAGAGGCGTTGCAGCAGCAGTACCGGGTCGTGGTGTGTCAGGCCCCGCTCGGCGTGGAGCCAGCGCTGATCAGCTACGAGCCCGACGAGTGGACTCGCGAAGACGGCGGCACGAGCCTGCGCACCTGGAGCACCGGGCGCGCCTTCGCCACCAGGCCGCCAGAGCCGGTGAAGGTGTTCATCGATGAAGGTGAGGGCGGCGTGCTCACGCCGCTCCACGTGAGCGTGCTCTGGCTGGTCAGCCGTGAGCTGGTCGCCGCGCTGCGGGCCGCGGGCGTGCACAACCTCGAGGTCTTCGACGCCGAGGTGACTGACTTCAACCAGGGCGGTGAGGTGCTGCGCACACATCACGCCGTCAACGTCGTGGGCGTGGGTTCGCTCGAGGCGATGCACGCGTTGGGGCTGCGCTGCTTCAAGCTCGACACTGGCGGTCTCGTCGTTCACGACTCGGTGCGCCTCGCGCTCGAAGCCAGCGGCATTCCGATGCTCGAGTTCCACGTCTTGCGGTGACTCACTCGCCCGGCTCACACAACGCCGCCACGAGCGGAGAGTCGGAGAAGTCTGCGCCCGACGTCTTCGCCAGCTCGAGCATGTGCCGCGCGGTCACCAGCTCGCCTTCGACCTCGAGCACCGCGTCGCCGTCGTCGTGCGCGCGCTCCTTCACCCACAGCCGCATCACGTCCTGGCGCACCTTCGCCTGCCGCTTGAGCGCGTACGTCGTCGGAATGCGCCCGCCCAGGCCGTTGTACGTCACCATCGCGGTGCCGACGGGAGCCGCGCGCAACCACCGCTCCACCAGCCGCGCGCTGCGCAGGTACGCATCGAAGGAGCCGGGGAACGAGGTGTCGTAGCGGTCGGCGTCCGACGAGAGCAGCTCACCGAAGGGGTTGTAGAAATAGAACGCGTCGTACTTCTCGGGCTGCACAGCCTCGAGCGTGCCTTCTGCAACCTGCACGTCGGCGCCGAGCCTTCGCGCGAGCTGCCGCGACTGAAAGACGAGCTCGTCGCGCCGCTCGATGCCGAACACGCGCCGCTTCGTCAGCAACGACACGATGGTGGCGAACTTGCCGGGGCCAGAGCCGACGTCGAGCACGCGCTCGGCCTTCGCTTCGGTCAGCCAGGCGGCCGCCAGCTTCGCGCCCTCGACGGGCGTCCAGTACGTCTTCGACTTCTGCCGCGGCCGCTCGGTGAGCAACTGGTCGAAGAGCTCGTCGGAGACGTCGTGCCCTTCGGCGAGAAGACGCGACACCTGCTCGGCGACGCCAGCGGGCACGTGGGGCATGCGGGTCGACTAGCATGCAGGCCTCGCTCATCGGGAGGGCGGTCATGCACATGGCAGCACGACGTGCGCTCGTGGCGTGGGTGGTCGGAAGTTCGGCCGTCGCGATGGCGGCGCCCTTCGACGTCACCACCGCGTTCTCGATGCTGCATGAACGTGCGGCGCTGCCGGTGCTCGTTCAACGCGACAGTGTCTTCTCGTTCAGCGACCGGCCCGACGCGAAGGGGCTCGTGGTCGACGCGAAGAACGGCTTCATCGCGTGGAGTGAGCCCGCGCAGCAGTTCGAGTTCGCCGTGTTCCGGGGAGCGAAGAAGCAGTTCGTCGCCGTGCTGTCCTCGCTGCGTGGCGAGCGCAACGGCCCGACACCGCCGGTGACGCAGGTACAGGCGTGGAGCATCGACTCCTCGACGAACGCCATTGCCGACGCGCCGAAGGTGGTGTCGTCGGTGCCCTTCCTCGAAGCGTTCGTCGCAGCGCCCGATGTCGCGGCCGTGGGAAACCTCGACGACGCCGACGTGACGCCGTGGCTCGCGCGGGTCGTGAAGCTGCCGCGACAGGGGCTGACGCTCGAGGTGACGTGGGCTGCGAGCGCGCTCGAGCGCGAGTGCGCGACGGGAAAGCCACGTGCACCCGAGCTGCTCTGCCGCAACCTCGCGGTGCTCAAGTACAGCCTGCGGCGCGCGACGTGGAACCGGAGTGCCGCGACGTTCACCCTCGACCCGCTGCCGAAGCGCTGACGCGTCAGAACGTGGCGAGGGGAATCGTGCTCTCTGGCCCCTGCACCTCGGCCGTGCGCCGCGCCTCGACGATGAGGGGCACCGCGACGGCGCCTGCGATGGCAGCTCCGGCCGTCATCAACACGAGGGCTCCCGGCGCCACGGCCACCGCGATGACCGCGGCGATGACGGTGAACCCCGCTGCCAGGAAGGCCCAGGGCAGCGAACGGCTGAACAGGTCGACGAACTTCCCGCCCAGCATGGCCGCGCCTGCTGCGATGCCGAACCCGAGCCCGAACGGTGCGGCGATGAGCGCGCCCACGACGCCGAAGGCCAACGTCACCCAGCTGCCGCTGAACAACAACCCGACCGCGCCACCCGCGAGTGCTCCGGCGAGCACGCCGACGCCCGCACCGAGTGCTCCCATCACCGGCGCCAGCACCATGCGGCCCGCGAGAGTTCCGGTCGACGAGGGCTCGACGTCGGTGACCAATCTCGCCTCGCGCGGCGCGTGAACGAGCGACGGCGCCTCGACGAGCGGCGGCATCGAGGGTTCTGCAGCGAGAATGGCGATGGTGGCGAGCGTGAGCATGGTGGGCGCTCGTTCACGCACGATGCCGCCCAGGTGCGCCGTCGAATCAGGGGCTTTCGTGTCGCGGGTGCAATCGCTTGCACACCTCTTGTGCAACGGCTGCCTCGTGCTTCACACGTTGGACGCCAGCGAGGCGCTCGGGCCGGGAGTGTCGCTGCGCTGCATCGAGCCCGCGCCGGTGGCGATGTTCACGAGCTGGCGCAGACGCCGAAACACCGACTCCTGGCGGTAGGGCACGCCGTACTTCTCACACAGCGCCTTCACCTTCGGTTGCAGCAATTGGTACTGCCGCGGCGGCAGGTCGGGGAAGAGGCGGTGTTCGATTTGGTAATTCAAGAACCCGTGCAGGAAGTCGTTCAAGTCGCCGCCGGTGCGGAAGTTCACCGAGCCGCGCACCTGCCGCACGAACCACTCGGCGCGATTCTTCGGCGGGCCATCGAAGCGCTGCAGGTCGTCACCCGCGTGGTTGGGCACGATGATGGCGAAGGTGTGCAGGTTCGACAGCCACTCCGCGCCGAGGGAGTTGAGGAACACCGACGCCACGGCGAGCGGCCCGAGCGGCGCGAAGAGCGACGGCAACGCGACGAAGCGGCCGAGCGCGTAGGGCAACATCGCGCGCCACGTCTCGCGGCCGTCTTTCGTCCGCACGTCGAAGGCCTCGAGCATGGTCTCGGGCCCGCGCCCGTCGTCACGCTGCGTGCGGCCGTCACCCGGAGCGCGTCGCCGCCGCCGCTGCAGCACCTGCATCGTATTCGGCGCGTAGTACGTCACCTTCCACGTCGAGGCCGAGAGCGCGAGCAGCGCCCACTTCACCGCGCGTGGCAGCTTCGACGAGCGCAGCGCCTCGAGGTTGTGCTCGACGAGGTCGGGGTCGGCGACCTCGTTCGTGTACGCGTGGTGGAGCACGTTGTGCTCGTGGCTCCACGCGTCGGGGTGCATCCACTCGAACCAGTCGACGAAGCGCCGCCAGCCGCGCGCGAAGCCCTTCGACGTGAGCCGCTCGGGAGCGCCGTCGACGCGGTCGAGTCCTTTGTGCAGCACGTGGTGCGCGATGATGGTCCACCGCGCGGTCGAGCCCGTCGAGAGCAGCACCATGCTGAGCGGGTTGGGGAAGAGCCAGGCCGTCGCGTAACCAGCAGCGGTGCACCAGCGGCCCCAGCGCTCGAGCTTCTTCAGGTGCGCGAGGTCTTCGGCGCCGAGGCTGGCGACGGCTTCTTCACGCAGGGCACGAAGCTCGCGCTCGAAACCGGTCACATCGATGGAAGGCGACATCGGCCGCGGCGCTTACTGAATCGGTCAGCACCCGCAACCCTCCGCAACAGCTTTGTGTCGGGCGTTGAGGGTAAGAGGTGTGGGTGATGCGACTTCGGTTGCGAGCGCTGGCGGTGGTGCTCCTGGCGGGCGGCTGCCAGTGCTTCGTTCCAGTGATGGAAGACTCCGGAGTCGCGCTCGATGCCGGCGTTCTCGATGCTGGCGTTCTCGATGCTGGCGCTCTCGACGCTGGCGTTATCGACGCTGGCGTTATCGACGCTGGCGTTATCGACGCTGGCGTTATCGACGCTGGCGTTATCGACGCTGGCG
>JAACJQ010000026.1 GCA_016879935.1 Archangiaceae bacterium
GCGCGGTGCAGGTACGCGATGTCTTCGAGCACCGCGGTGTGGGCGAGCCCTTCGATGGCGAGCAGCTTCTGCCGGAAGGGGTGGAGCGGCCGCAGCACCTCGGGCAGCTCGTGCTGCTGCAGCACGGTGAGGTCGCGCTCGGCCACTGCCGTCGTCGAGCCACCGGGAATCGGCAGCTTCCAGCTCGCGGGCACGTGCCCATGCGGCGTGACGAAGAAGACGATGCGCTTCGGAGCCGTCACCGTCTGCGAGAGCGCGAACCGCGGCGCCACCAGCGCTCCGAGCCCCAGCGCGCGCAACACCTGGCGGCGATTCATGGCGCCTCCGCGGGCACCGAGAGGAACGTCGGCGACGACACGAGGTCGAGCAGCAGCCCCTTCACGTCACCCTCGCTCGCCACGAAGCGCGTCGTCAGCACATCCATCCACGGGCGCTCTGCCTCGACCGGTGCGCGGCCGAGGGCGTGACGAATCCACATCTGGGTCGCGCAGGTCTGCACGTCTTTGCTCTGCGCGAGTCGAGCGGAGAGCTCGAGCGCGCCATCGAGCGGGCCGTCGACGTCACCCACCGACGCCGTCATCGTCGCGTCGACAGGCAGCCCATCTTCCGTCGTGCGGAACTTCCCCGCGGCGTCGTAGTGCTCGAAGCCGAAGCCCAGGGCGTTGAGTGAGAAGTGACAGCCGGCGCAGGGCTGCGGCGCGGTGCGTTCGGCGTAGAGCTGTCTGGTGGTGCGCGCTCCCGTCGCCGGTTTCGCAGGCGGCGTGGTGTCGATGCCAGCGGGCGGAGGCGTGGGCTGGCGGCACAGCAACTTGAGGCCGAGCGCGTTGCCACGAATCGGCGGTGAGGTGGCGCCGCGGTGCGACGTGCTCGCGAGAAACGCCACGCGCGTCAGCACGCCGGAGCGTTGCGTTCCATCGAGCACCGTCTCCTGCCCCGGTTGAAACGTCGTCACCCCGTAGAGCCGCGCCGACTCGGCGTCGAGCCACGCACGACGACTCGTGAGCAACGCCGCGAGTGTGCCTTCTTCGGCCATGACGTGTTCGACGAAGGCCTGTGTCTCGGCGAGCGCAGCCTGCTGGGAAGCGGCGGTCCACGACGCGTCGAGCTCTGGCGTGCGCACGGCGTGTTCGTCGAGCATCAACCGCTCGAGCCCGAGCCACTGCCGGTGAAAGTTCCACATCGCGCGGCGGGCCTTGACGTCGTTCAGCATTCGCGTGGCCTGCGTGCGCACCTGCTCACGCGTCGAGAGCCGCCCAGCCACGGCCTCGTTCAAGAGCTCGTCGTCGGGAGCGCTCTCCCACAAGAGAAACGACAGGCGCGAGGCGAGCGCGAACCCATCGGCTGCCTTCTCGGGCCGGTAGAGCACCTCGGGCGACTGGAGCAGCCGCTCGAGCGTGAGCTGCATCGCGCCTTCGAAATCGACCGCCGTCGTCCAGCGCATCACGTCTTCCCGAAGACGCGCCGCTTTCTCTGCAGACAGCGGCCGTCGAAAGAGCCGTCGCGCCACGCCGTTGATCAGCGCGTCGGTGCAGAGCCGTTGGTCGCCCTCCGAGCTCCACCGCTCACACCCGAGCACGCGTGAGAGTCGCGTTCGATCTGCCACCACGTACGTCGCCAGCTGCTCCGCGCTGCGCTGCGCACGAGAGACGAAGAGCTCCGACGGCGACTGCGCTTCGGCTGCGCCTTCGAACCCGCCGATGATGGGGTCGTCTGGCAGCGACTCCTGGCCGGGCACCACGAAGCCGAACACGTCGGCCGACACGTTCTCGTATTGCCGACGGGTGAGCCGCCTCAGGGGCGCAGGCCCGGCGCTGGAGCTCGTCGAGAGCGTCGGTGAAGGAAACGAGTCGAGCGCAGTCACCTCTCGGGAGCGACAGGCGCCGAGGAGCACGGACAGCATCAGCCACGTGAGACGCAGGCTGAAGCCGAAGTGGGCACCCGTGACGCGCACCGAGTGGTTGTAGTCAACGGTCTCGATTCGCAGCAATCACGCGCTCCTGAAAACGCGTTGCGTGCGGTGACGTTTGGGTATCTCGTCGCCGCGTGACGGACGATCCACGCAAGAAGAAGCCCGCAGCCCCTGCCCGCCCTCCTCCGGCGCCTGCCCGCCCCGCGCCCGCGCGCGAACAGTTCATCGGCCACGAGTCGATGACGATGATGGGTGACGAGACGTTCGCCGACTTTCAGAAGCGCATGAAGGAAGCAGAGGGCGAAGCCGAAGAGTCGACCGCCGCGGTGCCCGCGCACGTGCCGGGCAAGAAGGCGCCGCCTCCACCACCAGCGCGGCCTGCCCCGAGAGCGGCCCCCGTCGCGCCGCAGGCCGACGACTCCTTGCCGGACGAGTACGACGGCAGCGCGCCCGCGGCCGACCCGGTGAAAGAGACCGAAGCGCTCTACGGCGTGAAGCTGCCCGTCGAGTACGCGCGCTTTCTGAAGGAGCGCCAGTTCGAGCAGTACGACAACCAGTTCTGCCCGCTCGTGCAGGACGGTCGCGACACCTTCCACGTCCGCTTCCTCGTCGGCGCCTCCATCTTCGGCGTGCCCGACTTCGGCGTGGGTGAAGACTTCTCGTTCGGCAACATCGACGACCTGCGCGACGAGCAGCCCAGCGTCATTCCGTTCGCCGCGTGGGACGCGACGGGCGAAGGCGAAATCGACAGCGGCGCGCTCGTGCTCGACGTGAAGAAGGCCGCCGGCGGAAAGTGCCCCGTCTTCCAGGCCGACGACGGTCAGCTCACGAAGGTGGCGGGCAGCATCGCCGAGTTCCTCGCGAGCCTCACGCCCGACGCGCCCGAGGGGAGCGACGACTCCGATTCCGACTCCGACTCCGACGATGACGACTCGGGCGACGATGATGACAGCCGCCGCGGCCAGCACGCTCGCCCCGGCTTCCGCCCCAAAGACCGTGACGGCGTCGAGTGGGACTACGTCACGCACGAAGGCGTCGGCTTCAACGACGACGACGACGAAGACGCGATGACGTTCGAGAAGAACGGCAAGACCTACTTCAAGCCCGACTGGGGCGGCTGGAAGCACGACGACTACGTCGGCTACTGGATGAAGCACTTCGACCTCGAGCAGTCGCAAGAAGGCGGCGAAGCGAACTTTCAGGCCACGCTCAAGAAGTACGGCCTGCGCAACCGCAACCACTGGAAGCGCGCCACGCAGACGTTCATGCAGCACCACGCGAAGGACCCCGAGTTCACCAACGCGGCGCTCATCGCCCGCCAGGAAGGCAGCCGCGCGAAGATGCGCGACGCGCTCAAGCCGGGAATGCTCGACCCCGTCGAAGGCGTCTCGCTCCAGGTGTGGGCCAGCATCAACGCGAAGCTCGTCTCGGGTGGCGACCTCAAGAAGCTGCTCGCGCCGCACAAGATCGACGAAGCGAAGTGGGGCCGCGCGAGCGACACCTGGAACGCGCGCATGAGCGACCAGTCGAACCCCGACGCAGCCATGGCCATCGCGACCGAGTACGGCAAGGCCTTCGCGGGCGGCGGAGTCGGTGCCTACGGCGCGTCGGCGCAAGAAGCCTCGGCGTCGATGGGCGTGAACGACAAGGTGGCTGGCAAGAAGGTGAAGGGTGCCGAGCCGGTGTCGTTCGAGCGCTGGGTCGAGATTCAGTCGGCGCAGGGCGCGTGGGCGACGCAGGGCAAAGACGTGAACGCGATGCTGAAGAAGGTGTTCGGTCTGACCGCCGTCGACTGGTCGAACATGTCGGCGCACTGGTCGCAGAAGCTGTCGACCGACTACCAGCTCGCGGGCAAGTACGGAGAGCTCAACGCCAAGTACACGGCGAAGTACTCGGCCGGCGAGTCTGACCCTGACGGTGACCTCGAGGTCTGATGTCAGCCTTCCTCGTCGCGTGGGGTGACGTGGTCTCGGGCGCGCACGGGCTGGTCGACCAGGCGCTCGAGGTCGACCCACTCGGGGGCACGTCGGTCGCCTGGAGCGCGTCGCTGCATCAGCTGAACGTTCGGCCCATCGCGGAAGATGACCGGCTGCCAGCGTGTCAGAAGAACAAGCAGACGAAGGGTGCTCCGGTGCCTGAGGTGCATGCGGTGCTGCAGGCGTTCGTGACCTCGAAGCGCGCGCTCGTGCTGGCGACGTTGACGGCTGAGCAACGCACGGTCGCAGAGGCAGGGCTGGTGACGCTGCTCGAACACGCGAAGGCCCACTACGCGCAGAAGGCGTCGGAGCCGGTGAAGCGCGGGCTGTTCAAGCACGCGAAGGTGACGGCCGCGAAGCACCAGTACGGCACGACGTCGGGGCCTGAGGTCTACGTGATGGAGTGCCCGGTCTGCCGGGGGCCACGGCAGACCGAAGCACTGAGCTGCGTGTTCTGTGGTGCTGATCTCTGATCACGTCTCCAGCAGGGTGCGTTTCATCGCCCCCGCTTCATGACGAATCCACACACGGTGGTTTTGCGTAGCGGAAGGGGTCGATGTTCCTTCGTGTCGTGTCAACGCCACTCACACTCAACCAACCGAGCTTCCTTCTCTTTTCGGGCTGCAACTGCGCGACGCGCGCACCGATAATCAAGAACTCCGCCTCACCTGAGAAAGCCCTTCCATGACCTCGCCCATCTCGCGCTACCGCCAGCCTGCCCAGACCGCCGCCCGCGCTGCCGGAGCCGGTGCAGCTGCCTACGGCCAGGTTCGCAGCGCGCTCGACACCCGCGCCGCCCTCAACCGCACGCCGCTGACGCCGGTTGGAAACGGCGTGTTCGACCGCCTCGGCCGTGGCGTCAGCGAGTTCATGCACTCGAATGGCCGCGCGCTCGACTTCGCGCGTCGGCTCGGCGGTGGCGTGAGCATCGTGACTGGCGGCATCGGCGCCGTGCGCAGCGGCAGCAACGCGGTGCGCTCGCTCGGTGATGCCTTCGAGGCGGCGCGCTCAGGCAACTTCCGTCAGGCCGCCAGCAACCTGGGCTCGGCTGCATCGTCGGGCCTCGAGGCGGCTCGCAGCGGCATTCAGAGCGCGCGTGGTGCGCTCACCATTCACAGCGTTGGCGTCGCACGTCGTGGCGCCACTGCGGCAGTCGAGTCCTTCAGGGCGGCGGGAGGGTTCGCCGGTCTGACCTCGTCGGCGGCACGCACGCTCGAGGCGTCGGTCGCCGCAGGTGGAGCGCGCATCGCGACGGCTGCTGCGTCGACGACCGCTGCGACCGCTCGCCTCGCCGAGGCCGGCGTCGAAGTTGGCAGCCGCGCCCTCACTCGCGCCGCCACCCACGCAGGAACCGAGGTCGCCGGCCGCGTTGCGGTTCAGGCCGGTGAAGCCGCGCTCCGTGCAGGCACCCGCGCTGGCGCCTCCACCCTCGGCCGCGCCGCCGCCCGCTTCGCCCCTGGCCTCAACGTCGCCATGGCCGTCGTCGACACGGGCCTCGCCGCGCGCGACACCTACCGCGCGGTGCAGAACCCGACGCCTGCCAACATCGGCCGTGCGGCCTTCAGCGGCGTCACGGCGCTGGGCTCCATCGCGGCGGCCACCAACATTCCCGTCGTCAGCCAGATTGGCGCGGGCGTCTCGGTGGTGAGCAGCTTCATCGGCTCGTTGTTCTGAGCCTCGGCACTACTACGCTGGCGCGATGAGCAAGCCGAAGTCGGGGAGCAAGTCAGGCGCGAAGACCTCGAAGCCCGCCTCGGCGAGAGCGCTGGGGCACCGCCTCAAGGTGAGCCCCGTCACCGACATTCTCTCGAGCGCTCCGCCCGAGCTGCCTGCGGTGGGCGTCGTCACCCTCGATGCCCTGGTGGTGCCGGCCGTCGCACCGAAGGAGCCCACCGAAGACGAGGTGCTCGACGAGTACGTGCACCGCGTTCGCCTCGCCTCGCCGCGCCGTGAACGTGAGGCGAAGGAGCCGCTCGCCTTCGGAGACGACGTCACCATCGACGTCGTGGCCTTCGATGGTGCCACGCTGGTGCCCTTCACCTTCCGTCGCTTCTGGAACACCACCGTCGAGCCGTCGCCGCACTGGCCGGGGCTCTTCGAGGCGCTGGTGGGTCTGCCCGTCGGCGAGTCCTGCACGGTGAAGGTGACGTTGCCCGAGACCTCCGCCGCGAAGGCCTTCGCCGGCAAGACGGTCGCGGTGACGGTGGTGGTGCACAACGCGCAACAGGTGACACTGCCCGAAGGCGGCGCCGAGGCGGGGTTCGCGCTGCTGGGGCTGGGCGCGACGTTCGACGAGACGCTCATCGCGCTGGTGAAGGAGCTCGCGCAAGAGCGCGTCGACGACGCCGAAGGTGAATGGTCGACCAACGTGCTCGCCGCCTTCGCGTCGCGGTGGAAGGGCGAGCTGCCTTCGACGCTGGTCGACGCCGAGCTCGAGAAGGGCTGGGCCCGCACCGAAGGCACGATGATGGGTGAAGCAGGCCTGCCCGTCGACGTGCAGAAGCAGGCGCTCGCCCAGTGGAAGGCCGACCCCGAGACACGACGCACGACCGAGGAGCGGCTGCGGCTCGAGCTCGGCCTGCGCGCCCTCGGCGAGAAGGAGCCGCCTTCGCTCACCAAAGAGACCGTGCTCGCCCAGCTCTCACCCATCGCCGAAGACATGGGCTTCACGCCCGAGCAGATGGAGCAGGCACTCACGGCGGACAAGAAGATGGCCGAGCGCTTCGCGTGGACGGCGTTCAGGTTGATGCTCGTGCAGCGCGTGCTCGGTGCCGCGAAGAAGGCCTGACCGATGAGCAGCGCAGCAGCGACGAGATGGAAGACGTTCCTCGACAAGGTGGGCGCGCGGGTCGGCGAGCTCGAGGTCGAAGCGCGTGACGGCCTCGCGGGCCTCGTCGAGACCGAGGTGCTCGACCCGGCTCCGCTCTCGGGCGCGCTGTCGGAATTGAAGGCCCGTTTCCACGGCCTCACCAGGAAGGTCGACGACGCGTGGAGCGGCACCATCGAGCCGATGCTCGAGGACGCCAGCGAAGCGGAGTGGGACTCGTTGTGGCGCGAAGGCGAGGCGCTGCGCCGTCGCATCGACCAGACCTTCACGCACCTCGAACGGGAAGCGCTGGCGACGCAGGCGAAGGCACTCCATCAACTGGTGAAAGAAGAGTCGGAGAAGGCCGTGGCGTGCACGCACTGCGGCGCTCCGTTGTCGAAGCGCATTCGCCCGAAGACGGTGAACGTCACGTGCACGCATTGCCAATCGGTCACGACGGTTCGGCCGGGACTCGCGACCGCGATGTTCTTCGGCGGCGGAGCGCTGCACGCCCTCGGTGTCTTCGCTTCGGAAGAAGCCTTCGACGCGCTCGAAGCCGCCGAGCGCAAGTACACGCGCTACTCACACCAGCTCGAAGAAGACCTCGAGGGCTACCGCGCTGCGCTCGAGACCGCCTGGAACGCGTGGGCCACCGAGAAGGCGCGCTGGGTTCCCGGCACGAAGCCCGAAGCCATCGCGCAGGAGGCCTCCATCAAGGTCTCGCAGGTGATGAAAGCGCACGAGCGTGAAAGCACTCGGCGCGCGGTTCGTTCACAGGCCATGGCGCTCGCGAAGACGGGAAACGTGGCGAAGCTGGTGGCGTTCCTCGGCAAGGAAGGCGCGAACGCGTACTTCTCTCCCGACGACTTCCTCGAGTGCGCGGCCGAGCACGGTGAGAAGCAGGCGCTCGAGACGGGCCTCAAAGCCGCGTTCAAGGTGGAAGCGCCCGACACCAGCGAGCGCGAGTGGGTCGACGAGAAGCGCTCCGACGTCGTGCGCACGATTCGCAGGAGAGCGCGATGAAACGACTGAAGCGGTGGCTTCGCGGTCCGACGGCGGTGTTGGTGCTGTACGCGGCGGTGGCGCTCAACCCCTCGCTGCTCTTCGCGCACGAGCTTCGCGTCGAGAACCTGGTGCTGCACTCGCGCGAGCCGCTGCCTCCCGAAGCGCGCACGATTCTGCAAGCCGCGCACGACCGGGTGGCGAAGTCGCCGTACTTCGACGCGAACGACTCGTACGACCTCTATCTCTGTGACACGCCCGCGCTGTTCACGTTCTTCGTGCCGTGGGCGCGCAACGTCGGGGCCGTCTCGCTCTACGGCGTCACTGGCAACATCTACGTTCGCCCGGCCAACGTCGCGAACGACCGCCTCATCGGGCCACACGGCAAAGAAGTGCCCGGCGTGCGCACGCTCACGTACTACTTCGCGCACGAGCTCACGCACACGGCGATGGCGCGCAAGGTGGGCCGGTTCGCCTACTTCCAGCGGCCCTCCTGGGAGGTCGAGGGCTACGCCGACCTCATCGGAAAAGCCGGCGCGTTCGACTTCGAGGCCGAGCGAGCGCGCTTTCGCAGCGGCGACGACGAGCTCGACCCCGCGAAGTCTGGCCTCTACCTGCGCTACCAGGTGTTCGTCGAAGCCCTGCTCCGCGAAGGCGTGAGCCTCGACGAGCTGCCGAACGCCGACCTCGAGCAGTTGGAGCGACGTCTGCGTCAGTGAGGGCTCACGGCCTGCTTCAGCAGCCGCCGCAGGAAGACGTGCTCCGGGTCCTTTCGCATTCGTTCGTGCCAGGCACACTCGATGGTGACGCCGGGGAGCGTGAGGGGCAGCTCGCGCCACTCGAGCCGGTCATCGGTCGAGCCCACCGCCACCCGCCGCGGGAGTACACAGACGAGGCGTGAGCTCGCCACCACCGGCGGCGCCGAGAGGAACGAGGGCACGCTCAAGGCGACACGCCGGCGCAGGCCTCGCTCCCGCAGCCGCTCGTCGAGCACCCCCTCGGACTGGCCCGAAGGCGCGACGAACACGTGCGCGCGGGAGCAGAGCTCGTCGAGGGGAATCGTCGTCGCCCGGCCCAGCGTTCCGCGACGGCCGACACACACGAAGTCTTCGTGGAACAGCCGGGTCCACACGACGCCCGCCGCCGAGTCACGCCGTGGCCCCACGATGAGGTCGCAACGCGCCAGCGCGCCGTCGACCGGCCCCTCGAGCGGCACCACCGACAGGTCGACTCCGGGGGCTTCGCGCTCCAGCGCCTCGAGCAACGGAGGCACCACGGTGGCGATTCCATAGTCTGCAGTCGCGAGGGTGAAACGGCGCCGGCTCGTCGCGGGCACGAACGGAGCGCCCGGCTCGACCGCCCGCCGTAACGCCTCCAGCGCATCGTGCAGCCGCGTCGACAGCTCCGCGCCCCGGGGAGTCGGCGACATCGCGTTTCCGCTCCGCACCAGCAGCGGGTCGTCGAAGTGCGCTCGCAGGCGCCCGAGCGCGCGACTCACCGCAGGCTGTGAGCTCTTCAGCCGGTCTGCGGCGACGGTGACGCTGCCGGTCGCCAGCAGCATCTCGAGCGTGACGAGCAGGTTGAGGTCGAGCCCCGCGAAATCCACTCCTGCCATGACCTTCATGTCTTTCATGACGTCGCGAACATAGCCCGTGGAACGCATCATCGAGGGCATGAACGGCGCGCGCTTCTTCGAGTGGCTCCAGTCGGCGGACTTCTATCGAGCGCTGCACGGCGAGGCGGTGGCGATGGTGCCCGCGACCGGCGGCCGGTGGCTCGATGTCGGCTGTGGGCCTGGCCTGGTGACGCGGCTCGCGGCGGCGCGTGGGTTCGAGGCGCTGGGGGTCGACCCCTCGGCGGCGATGGTCGAGGCGGCGGACACACGTCGGGACGAACTCGCCGGGAAGCGGCTTCTGTCGACAGCGACGGGTGCACACCCGGCCGCCCGCTTCGAGCAGGCCAGTCTGGACGACCTCGTCGCGAGCGGAGCGACTGCACACGTCGTCTCGGCCGCCTCGCTGGTGCTCGTGCTCCCGAAGCCGCGGGCGGGACTCGAGGCGTTGTGGCGGCTCGTCGAACCCAACGGCCACCTGCTCGTCATCGAGACGATGCCCGCGCTGACGTTCACGAGCGCGGTTCGCCACGCCCAGCACTTCGGCGACCTCGGCCTCGTCCTCTGGGGCCTCGCCCGGAGCGGACGCTCGGTGGCGCCGCTGCTCGACGCCTTCAGGCCTCCCGACCTCGCCTCCTCAGCTCATCAGCCGTTGTGCGCCGGTCTCGTCGGCGCCTGGTCGTTCACCCGTCGTCCCTCACAGGAGCTTCACCCATGAATCGTCTCGTCACCGTTTCACGCGTCGTCCTCGGGCTGGTGTTCGTCGTCTTCGGCCTCGATGGCGTGTTGCACTTCATGCCCCTCCCACCGATGCCCGAGGCTGCGCGTGGCGTCATTCGCGTGCTCCAGAGCTACGGCCTCTTCTACGTCGTGAAGGCGCTCGAGGTGACCGCCGGGCTGTTGTTGCTCTCGGGGCGACAGCTTGCGCTCGCGCTCGCCGTGCTCGTGCCCATCACCTTCAACATCGTGTGGTTCGACGCAGCGCTCGACCCCGCGTCGTTGCCCGTCGGCGTGGTGCTGCTGGCGCTCGAGGGACTGCTGGTGTGGAGCAGGCGAGCGCTGCTCACGCCGCTGCTGCACGCGTCTGCGTGACGGTTCGCCACCGGGAATCGACCGTTCGGCCGCGGAGCTTCCCGTTCGTTCTCGCGTCCCGGCACACTGGTGACGTGAAGACGGTGCTCGCCATCTCGGTTGCGCTCGCGACGCTCGCAGGGCTCGGGGTCGCCGTTCACACCGCATTCACGTCGATTCGTGCGCTCGCACCCGACGTGTCGCGGGTGCAGGTCTGCGATGGCGAGACCGTGAAGTTGAGCGACAGGTCGACGGGCACGCTCCACCTGCGCGTCTCGCGTGAGCAGCAGTGCACCCTCGAGTGCGAGCCGACCGATCCGTGGGTCACCCTCACTCGCGCAGAGCTGATCATCGAGCGGGCCGATCGACCCTCGCAGACCCTCGAGGTCGGACTCGACGCGGGAGCCCGCTGCGTCTGGCTGCCCGACGCGCTTCCGACCTTCTGATCACTTCGCTGCTGCGCGAATCGCCGCTGCCAGCGCTTCAGGCGACTGGGCGCCGTCGAGCTGCTGCCCACCGATGACGAAGTGCGGAACACCCGTGATGCCCTGATTCGCGGCCGCCAGCGCCTCGGCTCGGGTCGCTTCACGACGGGCGGAGTCCTTCATCGCGGCACGCGCCGCCTCGGCCTCGAGCCCTGTCGACTTCGCGAGCGCCGCGAGCACCTCGACGTCTCCGATGTCGAGCCCCTCTTCGAAGTGCGCCTTGTGAATCGCGTCGACGAGCGTCGCGCGCTTCTCGACCGGCGCCCACGCGATGAGCGAGTGAGAGGCCGTCGTGTCGGGCGAGACGCGAATCTTCTCCCACGCGAACCGCACGCCGTACGGCGCACCCGCCGCAGACACGCGCTGGAACATCGGCTCGAGGCGCTCGGGCCCGCCGAACTTCGCGCCGAGGTGCGCGCGGAAATCACGACCTCCCGGCGGCGTCTCGGGGTCGAGCAGGAACGCGTGGTGAACGACGTCGACCCGCACGTCCTTCGTCGACGCGACGACGGTGTCGAGGTTGTGCAGCCCGATGCGACACCACGGACAGACCGTGTCGTGCCACACGTCGACGCGCACCACCGGCAGCGCGGGCGCAACGGGTGAACGAGCGCAGCCCGAGAGGCTCAGCAAGACGAGGAGCACGAAACGCATGCGCCCGAGTCACTCGACTTCGAGCGCAGCGTCAAGCGGCTCACTTCTTCTTGCTGGGGACGGTGCCGGGCATCACGCGGAAGCCCTGGAGCGGCGCGGGTGCCGTCTTCGCCGCGGGCTTCGCAGCGCTCGCCGGAGCCGCCACCTTCGCCGGTGCGCTCACGGAGGCCGACGGCTTCTTGCCCTGCACGGGCGCGAGCGCGATGCCGCCGGGCGACTTCACGACACCACCGGGCACGGGCTTCACCGAGTCGGCCAGCCGCTTCGCGAACGAGGCCTCGAGCGCCTTCATCGCCTCCTTCGCCTGTGCCGCGGCCTTCTCGGTGGCGGCCTGGTTCTTCGCGTTGGGCGCGCCCGCGCCGAGCAGGCCCTGCTCCATCACCTCGACGAGCTTCTTGAGCGCCGTCTCGGCCTGCTTCGCGAGCGGGTCACCCGTCTTCAGCGCGGGCTTCAGCGACTCGAGCTGGTTCACGTACTCCTGCCGCTGCGCTTCGAGCTGCCAGCGGTAGATCTCCATCAGCTCCTTCTTCAGGTCGGGCGCGAGCGTCTTGCCGTCGCTCTTCTTGAGGCCGGTGACGAGCCGCTTGAGGCGGGCGTGCTGATCAGGGTCGGTGGCGAGAATCTCGGGACCGCTCTCGGCGAGCAGCTTCTCGAGGTCGGCGATGGGCTTCTTGAAGGTGGTGGCAGGGCTCATGGGTGTTTCCTTGGGAGAGATGGAAGTGCAGTGCTCAGGGTCCTGAGCCGGGGAGGTTTCCCTTCACGCGGGTCACGAGCGGGCCCGTCTCGACCGACAGGTTGGCACCGAGCCCGAAGAACTTGAACCCCGCACCGAGCCAGTCGGTCTTGTAGCCCACCGTCGGCATGTCGACCTTGTAGGTGCCGTCTGGCGCGACCGAGCCCTTGATGGCGACCGACACGGGGCCCGCGGCGCCCTGAATCTTGCCCTCGAGGCGGAAGGTGCCGTCTTGCGGGTTGAAGCTCACCGCGGGCTCGGCCGTGAACTTCAACACGCCGACGCGCAGCTGAACTTCCTTGTCCCAGACCTGGTCGTTGGCCTTCTTGAACGTCAGGCCGCTCTCGGGGCTCAGCGCGACCTCGGCCTTGAACGTGCCGGCCTTGAGCTCGAACTTGAGCTTCGAGCCCATGACGATGCCCTTGAGGCGCTCGGTCTCTTCGGGAGAGAGGATGCCCTTGTCGGAGTACCCAATCTCGGCGCCGGTGCCGAACTCCTGCAGGCCCCACTCGGGCGAGATGGTGCTGCCGCCAGTCGTGGTCGTGGTCGTCGTGCGAGGCGTCGAGCCCGTTCCTCCACTCGTCGCCGGCGTCGTCGTGACCGGAGTCGTGGTCGTCGGGCTGCCCGTCGTTCCGCCCAGACGCAGGTCGCGCGCATCGCGGTTGTCGGTGCTGGTCGACGTGACCGGCGGAGGGATGTGCGTCGTGCGGTAGACTTCGGCGCGCTCCTCGGGCGAGAGGCGATAGTCGGCGGGGGGCATCTCGAGGTCGACGCCCGAACGAATCAGGTTGGGGTTCGAGCCAATCTTGTCGGCGTTCCACGCGTAGATTTCGGGCGCGAGGCTGGCGTCACCCAGGTTGTTCTGCGCCAGCTTCGTGAGGTTGTCGCCGCTCGCGACGCGCACCACCTTGCCGAAGATCTCATTGTCGACACGGCGGACGTCTCCTTGCGAGCCGGTCGTGCCGCTGGTCTCGGTCTGGTTCGTACCAGTCGAGGCCTCGGTGCCGGTCGTCGCGGTGGTGTCGGTCGATTCGTCGGCGTCGGTCGTACCCGTGGCGGCCGTCGTCGTGGTGCCGGTCGCCGTGGTCGTGCCAGTGGCGGTCGTGGAGTCGGTCGCGGTCGTCTCCTCATCGGTGCCCATGTGGTCCTTCACCATGCCGACGATTCCGGTGATGCCGGTCGCGTAGTCGCCGTTCACCAGCGCCTGCCCGATGCCCACCACGGTCGACACGGTGTCGAGCGTGTTGCGGGTGGTGTCGCTCATCGGGTTGCCGGTGAGCGTGCCGATGCCGGCGGCCACCGTGGTGCCCGAGCTGATCAACCCGCCGAGGTCGCCCGTCTTGAGCGCGTCGCGAACGCCCCCGATGCCTCCAGCGATGCGGCCAATCTGCGCGAGGTCGCTGCTGATGGGGGTGCCGGCGAGGTTGCCGACCGCTCCGGCGGTGCTGATGACCGAGCTGACGAGCCCGGCGATGTCGCCGGTCTTCACGGCATTGACGACACCGTTCGCCGCGCTGACGGCGGTCGCGGCCGAGCCGAGCGTGCCAGCGAGCCCCGCGTTGCCTGCGAGCGTGGCGAAGCTGCCGCCGACGCCGAGCGCGCCGCCGATGACGCCGAGAATGTTGTGGTTCTTGATGCCGTTGTAGACGGCCATCGCGCCGTTGATGGCCTGGGCGAAGGGCGCGACGGGCGGGAAGACGACACTCGCAACCGTGAGCACGACGCTGACCGCGGTCTGCCACCAGCTCTTCTTGGGCGGCGGTGGAATCTTCGCGGCGCCGGCGCCCTCGAGCTTTCCGTCTTGGCCGACCTTGAGCTGCAGGCGGTACTTGTCGCCACCCACCGCGACGTCGAGCGCGTGGTCGCCCGGCGTGCGCGTCGTCATCGCGGCGCGCGTGAGAATCTCGGTGCCCTGCGCGGCGTTGACGTTGCGCGTGGCCTCGGCGTCGAAGCCCAGACTGCCGAGCATCTGGCGCTTGTCGGCCATCGACAGCTTGTCCATCTGCAGCGTCGTCGCGAGCGCCGTCTCGATGGTGAGCAGCTTGCCGTTCGTCTTGCCCTCGGCGTCGAACGAGAGCTTCACCTTGCCCGGCACGTCGGTGACGGTGGTGCTGTCACCGCCTTCGGACGAGTACGTGGTGGTGCGCGTGAAGGAGAAGTCGAACTCCTTCGCGCCCGGCGTCATCGACGCTTCACGCAGCTTCGCGAGCGCGTAGTCCTTCTCGAGCGGTGTGGCCTGCGACAGCCACGAGTCGGAGAGGCCCGCTTCCTTCAGCGTCGCCTCCTTGTACTCGGCGGGAACGTGCGAGAGCTCGGTCGAGAGCCGCGCGTGCAGGTCGGCGGGCAGCTGCGCGCCGTTCACCTTCCCGTCGGCCGACACGTTCATCGACACCGAGAACTTCACCGGCGCGCCGTCGACCTTCGACTCGCTCGGCGTGCCTTCGGAGTCGGTGCGAACCTGATTGGTGTGCGGCGTGACCGACAGCTCGACCGTCTTCTGGCCGGGTGTGTTGCGCGCGTCGAGCACCTGCTTGAAGAGCCCGTCGAGCTGCTCGTCCGAGATGCCGCCGCCGCGCGTCTCGACGTGCTCCCACGCCTGCTTGCCGTCGTTCACCTTCGAAGCGCCGCCGTCGGCGAGCAGCTGCTTGAAGTTCGTCTGCTGCGCCTCGGGCAGCACCGCGAGAATCGTGTCGATCTTCCCCTGGCGCGTGGTGCCTTCGGCGAGCGACGTGGGCTCGGTGCCTGCGGGCACGGGCGTGCACTTCGTCTTGACGTACTCCTCTGGCTTGCCGCCGGGCCACTCGGCCGTCTCGCGTTTGACGAGCGCGGCGAGCGCGGTCTCGACCTTCGAGGGCTGGCCGTTGACTTCACCCTTCGGGCCGACGGTGAACGAGATGCTGGCGGTGTTCGCCTGCGTCTTGATGTCGTTCACCGTTCGCATCGTCGGGCCGTCGACGCTGAACGAGGCGTTGGGGTCGACCTCGGTGCGCGTCTCGGCGGTGCGGCTGATCAGCGAGAGGTCGAGCGACTTCTGGCCGGGCGTCTGGCGTGCCACTTCGACCTGCGTGAGGGCCTGCTGCACCTCGGTACCGGAGGCCTGCCGCAGCCAGCCGTCGGGAACGCCGACCTGCTTGAGCGCGTCACGCTTCTCGTTCTCGGTGAGCTGGGCGACGGCAGCGCCGACCTTGAGGTCCTTGTCGCACGCGAGCGGCCCGCCGTTGACCTCGAGGTTCTTGTTCACCTCGAGGTGCGCGCTCACCTGGAGCGACTCGGTGGGCTGCGTCGAGTAGCCCTCGCCGGTGCCGACGGTGACCTGCGGGCCGTCGAGGTGCAGCTCGAGGTTCTTGACGCCCGGCTCCTTCGCCGCGGCCAGCACCTCGCCGAACGCCTTGTCGATGGAGGCGGGGTCGGCCTTGTGCTCGAGGAAGTCGCGCACCGCGGGGCGCTGCTCCTCGGGCGTGACCGAGACGATGGTGTCGATCTTGTGGGGCAGCGAGGTGAGGTCGGTGGCCGTGAGGTGCCCGCCGCTCAGCGGGTAGACGTCGGTCGCGCGCTGGGCGACCTCGGCCTGCGTGGCCTGCTGCTGCGTCGCGGTGGTGTCGGTCGTGGCGGTGCCGCTGGTGAAGCTCGACTTGCCGTCGGTGCCTGCAGCCGACTTCGCCTGCGCCGCTTCTGCCTGACGAGCGACCTCGGCCTGGCGCGCCGCCTCCGCCTGACGTGCTGCCTCTGCCTGCCGCGCCGCTTCTGCCGCACGTTCAGCAGCCGCTTCCGCCGCATCGACTCCGCCGCCGCCTTCGCTGCTTCCGACACTGTTGATGGCCATGGGTCCCGAGGTGCGGCCCGCGGCCGCGTCAGCTGGGTTGGAAAATGCGAACTGTCGCCCTTGAGGAGTGGATGCAGGGACGTCGAGTTTCGTGCATTTGTCAGCCCTGCTGACTCACGAGACAGGCACGCGTCGCGGCAAAGGCCGGGTTTCAGGCGTGAGTTTCGCTCGCACCGTCTCCATCAACAGACAGGTCTTGCAGGTGCCGCACTCGACGAAGGCCGAGCCCTGAACCTGAGGCGTTCTGCAGGTCCACGCGAGGGCGGCGAGGGCTGGAGGGAGGGCCTCGAGCTCCTGGTGTTTGGGGATCAGCGGGAGCTTCGCGAGCGGCGGCGGCGCGATGGGGTGAGCCGTCACATGAACGGCCGTCTCGATGACGGCGCGACGGTTCGAGGCGCTGACGGTCTGGCCCGCGACGACCTCTTCGGACTCCTCGAGGCAGTACCCGAGCACCCAGCGGTCGAGGTGTTTGCGCGCCGTTGGCCAGGCGTTCTGCGCAATCAGCCCCGCTTCGAGCGCGACCGACAAGACGTCACGGCCGGTCAGCTCGAACGCGGAGTGGTCGATGGTGCTCTCGGTGTACCGAAACGGTCTCAGGTGCGCTCGGCACCACGCGACGATGTCGGCGCAGGCCTGGGCCTCGGCCCGGTGGCGGCCTTCACGGTTGATCAGATGAACGTGATGAACCCAGAGCTCGTCAGTCGTCGTCGTGAGCAGGTGGTGCAGCGAATAGAGACTGTCGATTCCACCGCTGAGCATGACGAGGGTGTGCACGGAGCGAGTCTGGCATGGGGGCCGCCGTGCACGTCGTCGCGGTTGCCTGCATCTGCTGACGTGGCCTCCGGAGCTAAAGTGGCAGCGCCGATGTCAGACACGCCCAAGCGCCCGGGGCGGCAGTTTCTGCCCGCACTCGACTTCACCGAGAAGACGACACCCGACGCGCGGCCGCTGCAGAAGACCGAGCAGGCGAAGCGGTCGACGGGCCCCGTTCCGCAGGCGCCGCCCAAACGGCCCTCTGGCGTCATTCCCGCGGTCGAAGCGCCACCTGCACCGAGGCCGCAGCGGCCCATCACGCGCGACACCCTGAAGGCGTTTCTTCCGGCCGCCGCCACGAAGGGCGCGAAGGACCTCGGCAAGAAGCTGAGCCTCTCGGACTTCGGCGACGAGGAGGTCACGGCGTACGACAAGCTCATCGGCAAGGGGAAGCGCTCGGCCACGCGTGACTTCGTGGTGCCGACGACGATTCCCACCTTCGATGGCAACGAGCCGGCGCCGGGCACCGACGTGCGTGGGTCGCTCGCCGTGTCGCTCGCCTTCGTGAATGGGCCCGACGCGCGTTCACCAGCGGCCTATCGCGCGGCCATCGACCAGTTCGCCGTCGCGTGGAACCCGCGTTACCTGCCCGAAGCGGGCAACGCGTCGCGGGCGCACGTCTTCGTCTGGGACGTCACGCGGGCGCTCTCGGTCGAAGTTCCGCACGTGCTGCGTGGCGTGGAGCAGACGCTCTCGAAGACCTGCACGTGGCTGCGGGAGCACTCGGCGCGCGAGGGCTGGGTCCGGGTCTCGCTCGAGCGGGGCGTCGAGCATGCGTCGAGCGGCGGCCCGTGTCTGGTGATGCCGAGCGACCTGTCTTGGCCAGCGTTGGGCATCGTGCGGCCCGACCGCGACGCCAATGGCAAAGCCGTCATCGCCGCAGCAGGTCGCAAGCGCGGCGGTGAGCTCTCGTTGATGGACGCGCTCGGCGTGCTGCAGGTCGAGTGCTACGTGCACGGCTGATCCACGTCCGCTTGACGGCTGATCAACCGCTGCGCTCGTCAGCACTCTGACGCCACGCGCGGGATCGCACCTTGCACAAGCGCACGCCCCACAAGGCCCCGGCCATCGCGTCGGGGTCTTCGCCAACCACGGTGGGTCCTCCGGACCTGACCGCGACCGGGGACTCAGACGATGACCACGCCGCGCCTCACGCTCACCCTCGCCAGCTGTCTCGCCATCTTCACCGCCTGCACCAACGATGTTCGAGCGCCGAAGGCCGAGGTTGGCCGAACGCAGCAGGCCTCGACGCTGGCTGGGTATTCCGTCGGCAAGCGCTATCTGGTGACCCACACCGCGACGGGCGCGCAGAGCCTCACCGACTTTCAGGTGCGCTTCCTCATCGACACCGCTGCGGAGATCTCGGCGGGGCGCATGCGCTCCGACTGCGCCGACCTGCGCGTCTTCGCCGGAGACGGGTGCACGCCCACCGACGCCGTGCCCTTCTGGGTCGCCGACGGCACCTGCAACACGACGACGACGAACGTGTGGCTCAAGTTGCCGGCGGTGACGCCCGGCACCTCGACGCCACTGTCGATGTTCTGGGGCAACCCGACCGCCACCCGCGAGTCGAACGGCGCCGCCGTCTTCCCCATCTTCTTCGACGACTTCAACGCCGCGGGGTCGACACTCGATAGCGCCAAGTGGAACGTCTACGGCCCGGTGAGCCGCAGCGGCGGCTACGCCACCACGGCGGGCGGAGCCTCGGGCTTCTGGTCGAAGAACAAGGTGCTCGCGGCCGGGCAGACGGTGTTCGGCGTGCGCACCGACGCTCAGTCGGCTTCGGGTGCAGACATCGAGTTCGGCGCGGCGACGATGGTTGCGCCCGGCTCTCCTGGCGCGGAGATGCACTGGTCGTCGCGCACCTGGTCTGGCGCCACGTGGATGTCCTACGACTACAGCTACGTCTTCATCGGCCGTGGCTCTTCGCCAGGCGTCTGCACGCAGCAGGCTGACGTCGCGCCGCGCTGGGCCAACGTGCCCGGCGTCACCACCTTCTTCCAGACCGAGTTCTTCTACGAGAAGAACGCCACCAACGGCAGCGTCACCTTCGGCATCTACAACAAGGTGGGTACCAAGCTTCAGGTGACGCTGGGCTCGCTGGCCTGCACCGTCGCAGACACCGAGAGCGCGTACTGGCAGTTCGACCACTCGGGTGGCCTGCCCAACCCCATCTCGCGCGTCGACTACACGTACGTGCGCAAGTACGCGAACCCCGACCCCGTCATCGTGCCGACGGGCATCGACCTCGGGCCCTCGTCGTGTCTCGGCCTCGGCCAGGGGCCGTGCACGCCTGCCACCGAAGGCTCGGTCTGCCAGACGGTCAACTGCAGCACCGCGGGCGTCTGCATTCCCAACCGCACCGACGCGTGTTTCGTCGACGCCGACTGTGACATCGCCAGCTACTGCGAGCGCTCGACGTACACCTGCCGCGCGAAGCGGGCCAATGGCGCGGCGCTGCCGCAAGACGGGCTGCACGACACCTGCTCCGCGCCGGCGCTGCTGAACGCGGCCTGCGCCTCGGGGCAGTGCAACGTCACCACCCAGACCTGCGGCGGGGTGCTCGGCGTCTCCTGTACCGCGGCCTCCGACTGCGTCAGCAACGCGTGCAGCCCCAACGCGAACACCTGCATGCCGCTGGGCGGCTGTGCAGTGACGGCCGACTGCACCGGCGGCGCGCAGTGCAACGCGGGCGTGTGCGAGGTCTACCCGGGCATCGACTCGAGCGCCGGCACCACCACCTACGACGCCACTGGCGCCGACGTCGTCATCGACCCCGACCTCACCGTCGTCGGCTCGCAGAACCTCACGGGCGCCACCGTCACCATCGGCACCGGCTTCGTCAGCGCGCAAGACCGGCTCGTCTACACCACGGGCAACGGCATCACCGGCAGCTACAACACGACGACTGGCATTCTCACGTTGTCGGGCACGGCGACGAGCGCGGCCTACCAGGCGGCGCTCCGCACGGTGCAGTACCGAAACCTCGCCGGCGCGTTGCCGAACACTGGCCTGCGCTCCATCACCTTCGCCATCGGCTCGGCCGTCGCCAACGGTGCCAACGGCCACTTCTACGAGTACGTCTCGTTCAGCGGCTCGTGGACGTCGGCGCGCACCAACGCAGCCGCCCGCACCTACCTCGGCCTGCGCGGCTACCTCGCGACGCTGACGAGCGCGGCCGAGAACGACTTCGTGCGCCAGAAGCTCACCAACGACGGGTGGATTGGGGCTCAGTCGAACCCCGAGACGACGTACCCGCGC
Source organism: Archangiaceae bacterium (assembly GCA_016879935.1). Classification (GTDB taxonomy): domain Bacteria; phylum Myxococcota; class Myxococcia; order Myxococcales; family Myxococcaceae; genus Xiheimicrobium. The sequence continues at coordinate 20,146 of JAACJQ010000026.1, forward strand.
ACCTGGTACTGGGTCACGGGCCCCGAAGCCGGCACGGGCTTCTGCAGCAACCCCTCGTCGGGCACCTGCACGGCGGTGAACGGCGGCTACAGCAACTGGGCCGCTGGAGAGCCGAACAACTCGGGCGGTGAAGGCTGCGGCCAAATCTACTTCGCCAACTCGGGCCGGTGGAACGACCTGCCCTGCGGCTACGGCCTCGCGGGCTACCTCGTCGAGTACGGCGGCAGCACCGGCGACCCGGTGTTGACGTTGACCGACACCAGGGCACTCCAGGTGCGCGCGCTCACCAGCATCTCGCTCGCGAGCTCGCACGTCACCGCGCCGCTCAACACCAGCGTCACCCTCACGGCCACCTTCTCGCCATCGGCGGCGACCGGCACGGCCCAGTTCCTCGTCGATGGGGCGGCGTTCGGTTCACCCGTCACCATCAGCGGTGGCCTCGCCTCGCTCAGCAGCAGCGCGCTCGGCGTCGGCGCGCACACCGTCGGTGTCACCTACGGCGGTGACGTGCAGCGCCTCGCCGCGACGGGCACCTTGAGCGGCGGAGTCACCATCACCACCATTCCCAACGGCTCGGGCCCGTGCACGGCCGGCAACCAGGCCACCGTGTGCAGCAGCAGGCTCTGCAACGTGGCGACGGGCACCTGCGCGGCGGGCACCGGCACGCCGTGCTCCACCGGCAGCCAGTGCGTCACCAACGTGTGCGGCAGCAACGGCCAGTGCGGCGTCACCAACGGAGGCTCGTGCACCAGCGGCACCGACTGTCAGAGCGGCGCGTGCAGCCCCAACGCGAACAGCTGTATTCCCCCGGGAGGCTGCGCCGTCACGGCCGACTGCGCGCAGGGCCAGCAGTGCAACACCGGCTCGCTGCAGTGCGAGACGGCGCCGGGTATCGACTCGAGCGCTGGCACGACGCTCTATGACGCCACCGGCGCAGACGTCGTCATCGACCCCGCCCTCACCGTCGTCGGCGCCCAGAACCTCACCGGCGCCACGGTCACCATCGGCACCGGCTTCGTCGCGGCGCAAGACCGGCTCGTCTTCGCCACCACCAACGGCATCACCGGCACCTACAACTCGAGCACGGGCATTCTCACGCTCGCTGGCACCGCGCCGGCCGCCGACTACCAGGCCGCGCTGAGAACGGTGCGGTACTCCAACACCGCGGGTGCCTTCCCCTCGACGGCGCTGCGCACCATCACCTTCGCCATCGGCTCGGGCGTCGCCAACGGCGCCAACGGCCACTTCTACGAGTTCATCTCGTACTCCGGCACCTGGACCCAGGCCCGAAGCCACGCGACGACGCGCACCTACCTCGGGCTGCAGGGCTACCTCGCGACGCTGACGAGCGCGGCCGAGAACGACTTCGTGCGGCAGAAGCTGACGAGCGACGGGTGGATTGGCGCTCAATCGAACCCCGAGACGACGTACCCGCGCACGTGGTTCTGGGTGACGGGCCCCGAGGCGGGCACGGCGATGTGCGCCAACCCGTCGTCTGGCGTGTGCACGTCGGTAAACGGCGCCTTCAGCAACTGGGCGGCCGGTGAGCCGAACAACTCGGGCGGCGAAGGCTGTGGGCAAATCTACTTCGCCAACTCTGGCCGGTGGAACGACCTGCGCTGCAACTCGGGCACGCTGCCCGGGTACCTCGTCGAGTACGGCGGCACGCCCGGAGACCCGGTGCTGACGCTCTCTGACACCCGGCCGCTCCAGGTGCGCGCGCGTACCGCCCTCAGCGTCGCGACCTCGCAGCCCTCGGCCACGCTGCACACCTCGCTCACGCTGACGGCGACCATCGCTCCCGCTGCGGCGACCGGCACCGTGCAGTTCCTCGTCGACGGCCAGCCCTTCGGTGCGCCCGTCGCCTTCGTGGCCGGCGTGGCCACCATCACCACCAGCACCCTCGGCCTCGGCGCGCACACCATCGAGGTGTCGTACGCCGGAGACACCGAGCGCCTCGCCGCGACCGGCTCGGCGTCGGGCGGCGTCACCATCACCACCATTCCCAACGGCGTCGGGCCCTGCACCGCCAGCACGGCGGCGACCGACTGCACCTCGGGTGTCTGCAGCGGCGCTGGCACCTGCGGCTACCGCATCAACGAAGGCCCGTGCACGAGCGGCTTGTCGGCGCTCTGTCAGTCGGGCCTGTGCAGCGTGGGCGGCTCGTGCATGCCCTCGACGCCGGGCGGCTGCTTCGTCGACGGCGACTGCGCCGCGGCCAGCTATTGCGACCGCGCCACCAACACCTGCGTGCCCACGCTCGCTGCTGGCACCGCGATTCCCAACGACGGGCTGCATGACGGCACCTGCCAGGCCAGCGTGAGCGCGACGTGTCAGAGCGGCGCGTGCAACGAGACGACCGACACCTGCGCGACTCCGAATGGCACGAACTGCACCGCGGCCTCGCAGTGCGTCAGCAACGCCTGCGCGCCGAGCGGAGCCTGCGTGCCTTCGACGCCCGGCAGCTGCTGGGCCGATGGCGACTGTGCCGCGACCGAGTTCTGCAACCGCGGGGCGCTCACCTGCGTGACGCGCCTGGCGAGCGGCACGCCCATTCCCGTCGATGGGCTGCACACGGGCACCTGCGCCGTCACCACCATCGCGCCGACGTGCGCCACCGGCCTCTGCAACGCCACCACCAACACCTGCGCTTCGGCCGTCGGCCAGGCCTGCGGCGCGGGGTCGGAGTGCCAGTTCGGCACCTGCTCCCAGGGCACCTGCGGCGTGTCGAACGGCGACTCGGGCTGCACCGTCAGCACCGCGTACCTCTGCCAGTCTGGGGCCTGCAGCGCGTCGGGCGCGTGCATTCCTTCGGGAGCCAACGGCTGCTTCGTCGACAGCGACTGCAACGCGACCTCGTACTGCAACCGCTCGACGTACCGGTGCGTGGCCAGAGGCCAGGCGGGCACGCCGTTGCCCAACGACGGGCTGCATGACGGCGTCTGCTCCACGAGCCTCGCGGCGGCCACCTGCACGACGGCCGCCTGCAACGCCGCGACGAACAGCTGCGCCGACAGCAACGGCTCACGGTGCACCAGCGCGGCTGAGTGCGTGACGAACCTCTGCGGCGCCGATGGCCAGTGCGGCTACGGGGCGGGCGCAGGGCCGTGCACGGCGTCGAACGCCGCCACGGTGTGCCGCTCGGGCTTCTGCAACGCGTCGGCGAACGGCAGCACCAGCGCCTGTGTGCCTAGCGCCTCGAGCTGCTGGGTCGACGGCGATTGCGGCGCCACCGAGTACTGCGCGCGCAGCACCTTCACCTGCACGGCCCGCGCGGCCGCCGGAGCCGCGCTGCCGAACGACGGCCTGCACGACACCTGCGTCGGTGGCGTCAACGCCGCCTGCGCCTCGGGCCTGTGCAACGCGACGACCTCGACCTGTGCGCTGGCGAACGACGGCGCGTGCGCGACGGCCGCCGAGTGCGTCACCAACGTCTGCGGCAGCAACGGCGAATGCGGGCTGGCCGATGGCCAGGCAGGCTGCACCGCACAGAGTGGCGCGACGCTGTGCCAGTCGGGCGCGTGCACCCCGTCGAACGTCTGTGCGCCGCCGGGCGGCTGCTTCGTCGACCAGGACTGTCTGGCCAGCCAGTTCTGCGACCGCGGCGCGCTCACCTGCCGCGCGAAGCTGATGGCCGGCACCGCCATTCCCGTCGACGGGCTGCACACCGGCGTCTGCAACGCGCTGGGCGAAGCGACCTGCGTGACGGGCGCGTGCAACCCCACGACCCACACCTGTGCCGCCGGCAAGAGCTCGGCCTGCGCGACCGCCGCTCAATGCGTCAGCAACCAGTGCGGCGCCAACATGCGGTGCGACCTCGCCGACGGTCAGGCGGGCTGCACCCCGGCCGACGCCTCGCCGTGCCAGTCGACGACGTGCAGCGCCTCGGGCGTCTGCATTCCCGCCCAGAGCGGCAGCTGCTGGGTGGACGCCGACTGTGCCGCCGCGCAGCACTGCCGACGCGACCAGAAGGCGTGCGTCGCCGACGGAGCCCCGGGCAGCGCGCTCGTCGCCGACACGCTCCACGACGCGGTCTGCTCGGCCTCCACGGCTCAGGCGGTGTGCACCACGCAAGCGTGCAACCCCGCGAAGAACACCTGTGCCCAGGCCAACGGCAGCTCGTGCACCTCGGCGGCCCAGTGCGTCGTCGACGTGTGCGGCAGCAACGGCCAGTGCGGCTTCGCCAACGGCCAGGACGGCTGCACCGCGGCCACCGCCTCACGCTGCCAGTCTGCGACGTGCAGCCTCTCGGGCACGTGCATGCCGGCGAGCGGCTGTTGGGTCGACTCCGATTGTGCGCAGGGCCAGTACTGCGACCGCGCCGAGACTTCGTGCAAGGCGCGGCTGGGCCCGGGCGCGGCGCTGCCGAACGACGGCCTGCACGACGGGCTCTGCACCGCGGCCAACGCGACCGCGATGTGCGAGAGCGGCAGCTGCAACCAGGCGATGAACACGTGCGGTGTGCACAACAGCGCCGGCTGCAGCCGAAACGAAGAGTGCGAGAGCAACGTGTGCGCGCCCGACGGCCGGTGTGGCGCACCCGATGGCACCTTCTGCACCAGCGACGCCGTCTGCCGGAACGGGTGCGTGGCTGGCTTCTGCGCGAACTCCGACCCCGGGCTGCTGACGGGCGGTGGCGGGTGCAGCGCGGGCGGTGGCGGCTCGGCGTTGTGGCTGCTCGGGCTGGCGATGCTGCTGATGCGGAGGTCGCGCCGTGCGGTGGGCGTGGTGGCGATGGCGGGGCTCGTCGTGGCCTGGCCAGCGCAGGCGCAGCAGCAGCAGACGGGCGTCTCGCAGGGCGCGGCCGTCGACACGTTCCGCTCGGCTGCGCCCGGCACCGAGTGGTTCTCGACCGACTCGCTCGACTTCCGCGGCACGGTGCGGCCGTCGGCGCGGGCGCTCGTGAACTGGGGCCATGCGTTGCTGGTGGTGCGCAACTCCGATGGGCAGGTGCGCAGCACGCCCGTCGAGAACCAGCTGTGGCTCAACGCGGGTGCTGGCGTCACGCTGTTCGACCGCGTGCGCGTCTTCGCGAACGTGCCGGTGGCCATCGCGCAGAGCGGCGCGTCGTCGAACTTCGGCGGGCAGCCGCTGATGGCCGGCAGTGCGGGCCTGGGCGACCTCGCGTTCGGCGCTGACGTGCGCCTGCTCGGTGAGTACGGCAAGCCCTTCACCCTCGCGGTGGGCGCGACCATGACGGCGCCCACGGGCGCCTCGGCGCAGATGCTGGGTGACGGCGTGGCGTCGGTGCAGCCCCGCGTGCTGGCGGCTGGCCAGTTCAGCTCGTTCGTGTGGGCGGCGCAGGCGGGCTTCAACGTTCGTGGCGGCAGCATCGGCAGCATCAACTTCGGGCACGAGGCGCGCTTCGCCGCGAGCGCGGGCATGAAGCTGCTCGACGGCCGCCTGCTGGTGGGGCCCGAGTTCTTCGCGGTCGCGCCCGTCACCTCGACTGGCACCTCGCGCACTTTCGGGCTCGAGGGTGACCTCGGCGCGCACTTCAACATCACCCCACAGTGGCGCGTCGGCGCAGGCGGCGGCACGGGCCTCGTCAACGCGGCGGGTGTGCCCGACGTGCGGGCGCTGGCCTCGGTCGACTGGGTGATGGGCTGGGCTCCGCCCGACGCCGACGGTGATGGGGTGGCCGACGCGAACGACCGCTGTCCCAACGAGCGTGGCATGGCCGCCCGTGGTGGCTGCGCGGCGCCAGCCGACGACGACGGTGATGGTGTGCCCAACACGCAAGACCTGTGTCCTTCGGAGGCGATGTCGGCTGCGGCAGACCCGAAGCGTCCTGGCTGCTCGCTCCCGCCCGATGCCGACGGCGATGGCGTACCCGACTCGGAAGACGTGTGTCGTACGCAAGCGCCAGTGGGCCCGATGAACCCGAAGCGGCCTGGCTGCTCAGACGACGACGCCGACGGTGACGGCGTGCTCGAGTCTCGCGACGAGTGCCCGGCCCAGGCGAGCGGCCTGCAACCAGACCCGGCGCGCCCCGGCTGCCCTGCTCCTGATGCCGATGGAGACGGCATCGTCGACGCGGTCGACCACTGCCCGGGCGAGGTCGGCGTGGCCGCGAGCGAGAGCGACAAGAACGGCTGCCCCGGCTTGCTGCGCCTCGAAGACGACAAGCTGCTCACCAACAGCCCCGTCTACTTCGCGCCTGGCACCGCGACGCTGCTGCCGAAGAGCTTCCCCGTGCTCGAGTCGGTGAAGAGCGCGCTCCTCGCCATGCCGTCGGCGAAGGCCGTCGTCGAGGGCCACACCGATGCGCAGGGCAAGGTGGCGTCGAACCAGACGCTGTCGCAGCAGCGCGCCGAAGCGGTGCGAGCGTGGCTCATCGAGCACGGCATCGAGGCAGGGCGGCTCGAAGCGCGCGGGTTCGGCATGTCGCGACTCATCGTCATCGACGAGAAGACCGAGGCCGACCGGCAGACCAACCGGCGCGTCGAGTTCCGGCTCGTGAAGTGAGCGTGAAGCGGCGCGACCCTGGGCTCCGGCCTCGTGCCAACGTCCAGGGGCCGCGACGCTCAAAGCCGTCATCGCGGCGGTGAGCTCTCGTTGATGGACGCGCTCGGCGTGCTGCAGGCCGAGTGCTACGTGCACGGCTGATCAACTCGCGGCCCGCTCCCACAGGTCGTGCAGCCGCTCGAAGTGCATCAACTGGCCCACGATGGAGAACCCGAGCTTCTTCATCACCCGCTGCGAGCGCGTGTTCTCGGGCACGACGGGCGCCTCGATGAGCTGATGCGGCACGGTCTCGAGCAGTGCGCGTGCAGCCTCGGTCGCGTACCCGTGGCCCCAGGTCGTCGAGGAGAAGTGGTAGCCGAGCTCGAGCACACCTGTACGACGTGGTGACTGCCGGAGAAACGCGTTGCCGAGGAACTCTCCCTCTCGCCGCACGGCCCACCACGTCGGCTGCGTGATGATCCGCTCCAGCATCTCACGCGATTGCCCGATGGACGCGTTCGCGCCCCACCAGATGGTCTTCGGGTCGCTCCACAGACGATGAAAGTCGTCGAGTTCGTCGACGGTCCACGGCGTCAGCACGAGGCGTTCGGTGACCAGCTTCACGCGAGCGACACCTCGAAGCCGGTGCGCCCCTTCGGCCACTCGGTGCGCGGTGAAGAGGCCGGCGTCACGGCGTAGAGCAGGAACTCGAGGTTCTGCACCATGAAGCCCTTCACCGCGGGCCACAACGGGTCGCCTTCACCGAGGTCGAACGAGAAGAAGTGCAGCCCGGTGCCATGCAGCCGCCGGTACGCCTCTTCGAGCAGCGCGCGAAAGACCCTCGCGTCATCGCCCTTCACCGACACGTTGCAGAGGTAGGCGTAGCGAAACTCGTGACCGGGCTCGGGCAGCTTCGGCCAGCGCAGCACCGTCGCCGCCGCGTTGTAGCCACGCTTCACCCAGCGCATCGAGCCGTTGTACGCGCGCACCTCGAAGCGCTTCACCGGCGTCGGATTCCAGATGGAGGCCACGCCCACGACGGCGCCGCTCGTGTCTCTCGCGACCATCACGTCGTTCAGCGAGAAGCCCGGCCAGTGCGCGAGGCGGTGCTGCAGCTCACCGTCATCGAAGCGATAGCCGAACGCGCGCCGTTGATGGTCTTCGTGGAGCAGCGTCGTGATGGCGGGCAGGTCGGCCTCGGTCGCGCTCGTCACCGGCACGTTCGTCGTGCGCTTCGGCTTCCACGTCAGCTGCACCGAGACGGTCGTGAACGGGCGGAGCAACTCGTAGTGCGGCTGCTTCGTGCGGCCCTTGCGCTTCTTCGTCAGCGCGTTGATGGCGGCGCGGTTCGAGGCGAGCAGCGAGGTGTAGTACTGCGAACAGCCCGTGCGCTCGCACAGCGCCTCGAAGTACTCGCCGAAGAAGCGGGGAAACGCGCGCGAGCGGTCGAAGCGAATGCGCAGGTCTCCGAGGTAGCCGACCTTCTGCACCCTGCCGTCGAGCCAGCCGTCTCGAATGAGCGCGGTGCACATGCCCATCAGACCCTGCTCGGCGTCACCCACGTACACGACCGGGTCGACGCGCTGCATGCGGTAGAGCGAGAAGAAGTCTGGGCTGCGCTGGGTGGCGAGCACCAGGTCTCCGCGCATCGGCACGTCACCGAACAGGTCGAGCAGCGCGGCGTTGTCGGCGTCGGTCGCGAGCCGCGGGGTCGGAGCGTTCACGGCATCACTCCGTGCGCGCCCGCCCAGGTCTGGAACGCGGCGAGCGTCTTCGCTTGCAGCGGGAGGTCACGCAGCAGCTCGAGCGCCCGCGTCGCCGAAGCGGCGGACTCTGCCTTCGCGCCCATCGCCCACTGCACCTTCGCGCTGACCATCAACACGCGCGCGACCTGATCAGCCGGGAGCGTCTTGTTCTTCTCGAGCGAGGTCGAGAGCCGCGCGACGATGGGCACCGCGTCCTTCTCCTTCGAGAGCGCCACCCGCGCCTCGGCCTCGGCCGCGTCGAGTTCGACGAAGTACATGTCTTCTTCCGACACACGCCCGGCGATGGGAGCCCGCGCCGCTTCGAGGTGCACGAGCGCCTCCTTTGGACGACCGAGCGTCAGGAGCGCCTCGCCCCACGAGAGGTGCACGAGCCCGACACGCACGTGGGTGGCAGGCCGCTTGGCGAGCGTGATGCTGAGCGCGCGCTCGCACGCCGCTTCGGCTTCCTTCGCGTGCCCGAGCTTCGCTTCGATGAGGCACTGGGTGCTGAGCGGCTCGGCCAGCGACGGGTGGTCTGCGCCCATCGACTTCTCTTCGATGGCGATGGCGCGCTGAATGCTCTGCAGCGCGGCCGGGAGCTCGCCCAGGTCCATCTGCGTGCCGGCCATGTTCGTCAGCACGTGCCCGACGCGTGAGTGCTCGGGGCCCAGCGCCTTCACGCGAATGTCGAGGGCGCGTTGGTAGAAGGCGAGCGCAGCCTGCGGGTCTCCCCGGTCTGACGCGTCGATGCCGAGCGTGTTGAGGGTCGCCGCCACCTCGGGGTGAAGCGGCCCGAGCGACTTCTCGCGAATCACCAGCGCGCGCTCGTACATGGCCTTCGCGTCGTCGAGCTTGCCCATCGAGCCGACGCAGATGGCGAGGAACTGCAGCACGTCGGCCACCGCCGGGTCGTCTTTGCCGAAGAGGCGCTCCCGCAGCGCGAGCGCGCGTTCGTAGTGGGTGCGGGCCTCGGAGTACTGGCTCTGCGTGTAGAGCAGCTTGCCTTCACGCACTTCGAGCAGCGCCTCGAGACGCGCGTCATTGCCCAGGCGCTGGACGACGGCACGGGCGTCTTTCGCGAAGCTGGTGCCGTCGCTCCACCTCGCCTGCTCGGGGCCCACCGCGTCGATGAGCGTCAGCAACGCGCGTGCGCGGTCGACGTCGTCACCCACCGCGTCGGCGATGGTGGCGGCTTCGCGTGCGGCAGCCTCGGCAGCCTTCGCGTCGCTGTTCGCCAGGTGCGCTTCGGCCAGCATCGCGAGCGTCTCGGCGTGAACGGGCGGGTACTGCGTGGCGCGCGCGGTCTCGACGAGCGGCTTCAAGGCGTCGACCGCGGCGGGAGGACGGGCCGCGACGAGCAGGCTCGTGCGCGCGAGCTCGTCTCGTACCTTCGTCACCGCCGGCTGCTGCGCGGGCGTCGGCGGCGTCACCGAGGCGGCGAGCAACTTCGGGTCGGCGCACCACTCGAGCGGCTCGAGTGTGGCGAGCACCGTCGAGGTCGAGGTCACCACGTCGGCGTCGGCCTTCGAGAACCACGCGGCCATCGCGCCCAGTTGTTCCTTCGCGCGGTCGAGGCAGCGCATGCGCAGGTCGAGCACCTGCGGAGACTGCGTGCGCGTCACCCACGTCGCTTCACAGGCTTCACGACGCGCGAGGCTCCAGGCAGCGGCGCGTTCGTCGAGCACCGTGCGCACGGCGTTCGACGCGTTGTCGGCGAACGGCACCTTCGTCGCGCTCATCGCGGCCTGCACCCGCTCCCGCACCGTCGAGTCCCACACGCCCGCGAGGGCATCGGCTGGCACGTCACACGACGGCGTGCGTGCTCTCCAGGCGACGCCACCTGCGCCCAGCGCCACCACCACCGCGGCTGCCGTCACCAGGAACGGCCAGCGCCGCTTCGGCACCAGCACGCCCTCGAGCACGGAGAGCAGCGAGTCCATCGAGTCGAAGCGCTTCGCCGGGTCGAGCGCGAGGCCTCGCTCGAGCGCGCGCCACACCTCGACGGGCACGGGCGGCTTCTGGTCGAGCTGCGGCCCACGCAACCGCGCCTTCAGCAACTCACCGACCGTCGCGCCATCCATCGGGCGTTTGCCGCTCAGCGCCTCGACGGTGGAGACGCAGAACGCGAACTGGTCACACGCAGCCGACGACTTGCGGCCCTCGAGCATCTCGGGCGCCATGTACGCGGGCGTGCCGATGAGGGCGCCCGTTTGCGTGAGCTTCGCGTCGACGAGGTCTGGTGCAGGCGCTGCCGTCTCGGTGAACTCGTCGTCGACGTCGGCGGCGAGCCCGAAGTCGGTCACCTTCACGCGGCCGTCACTGCCGACGAGCACGTTGTCGGGCTTGAAGTCGCGGTGAATGAGCCCCCGCGCGTGAGCAGCCGAGAGCCCCTTGCCCGCGTCGACGCACGCCTGCAGCACGACGCGCCAGTCACGCTGGTCGACCCAGCGCCGCAGCGAGCCGCCGTCGATGAACTCCATCGCGACGAAGACCTGCCCGCCTTCGTCACCGACCTCGTACACGGCGACGACGTTCGGGTGAGACAGCCTCGCCATCGCCTGCGCTTCACGCACGAGCCGCGCACGCAGCGCCGGTGTGTCTCGACCCTTCTCGACACGCAGCACCTTGAGCGCCACTTTGCGGCTGAGCGCCGGGTCTCTCGCGAGGTACACCTCGCCCATCGCGCCCGCGCCGAGAAAGCCGTCGACCTCGTACCGCCCGAGCCGGTCGCCTGCTCTCAGACGCGCTCCGGGAATCGCGCGCTCACCCGAGACGGGTGAGGCCAGCGTGCTGCCCAGGCTGAGGCCTCCAGTCGGCGGCTGCGACTGGAGCGCAGCGAGCACCACACGGCACGAGCTGCACCCGTCGACGTGGCTGTCGATGGCGCTTCGTGTCACGTCGTCGAGTCGCCCTTCGGCGAACTGCACCAACTGCTCTTCGGCGGGGCACGTCATGGTCGACGCAATAGTGCTCGTCTTCGTCGCGTCATGCACTTGTCCCAGGGAGACGCGCTCGCCAGATTCGTTTTGCGAGGAAACCGATGAAAGTGCGCAGGCCGATGCTCGTCGTCGTCGCGGTGGTCACGGCCGCCTGCCCTGGTCCTGTGCGGCCGGTCGAGGCTTTCACGATGCAGGTCAGGCTCTCGTGCGATGGGGGCTGTCCCGACGACATCTGGGGATCCGCGGCGGGCCACTGCGGTGACGACGTCTCGCGGCCTGATCAGTCGGGCGTTCGGACGGCCATCGGAGCGGCGAGGCCATCGTCGTCATCGACACGTTGCTGGAAGACGGTGGCGCGACGAGACAGCGAACGCAGTGGACGAACTTCGAGCCAGTGCGCGGGTGGCTCTCACCCTGGCCAGCCCTCTATTCGTTGCGCGCCGATGGCGGTCAGGCCGTCGCCGATGCCGGAGCGGGCCCTGCGTTCTCGTACCTGGCGACGCGCTTCGATGGTGGCCCCGTCGAGGTCACCGAAGTTCACGAGCTGACCCGCAGCGAAGTCGTGCAGGTGCAGTCGTACGATGGAAATGACCCGTTCGTCGGGTGCTGCGCCGCCGTGGGCTCTGGAAGCCCGCTCGTGCCTGGAGCGCTGATGTTCCTGCGTCGCCGCCGAAGCCTCCGTGGGTAGACTCGTGCCGATGCTCATCGAGGCGTTCCTGCGTGCGGTGGGTCCAGCGGCCGCGACGTGGCGGGCGCGCCCTGACCTCGCAGGTCAACTGGAGCAGCGGTTTCAGCAGGCGGTCGCGGCGTTTCCCGGTGTTCGGCTCGAGCAGGGCTTCGTGGCTGCGGCGCTGGGGCGTTCGCTCGCGGGCGCTCCGGCGGAGTCGCTCGAGGCCGTCTCACTCGACGTCGTGCTCGCGGCGGCTGCACTCGCAGGTGACGCGCGCGCGGTTGCGCTCTTCGATGCGGTGGTCGTCTCGGAGGCGAAGCAGGCGGCGCAGCACCTGAAGGCCGGCCCGAGCTTCGCCGACGAGCTCGCCCAGCAGATGCGGCAACGCATGCTCTCGCCCCCATCACCGAAGCTCGCCGACTACGCGGGCCGGGGCAGTCTCAAGAAGTGGCTGCGCGCGTCGGCCATGCGGCTGGGCATCAACCTCGCGTCGGCCGAAGGGCGCCACCGCAACGATGGTGACGACGACGAAGCGCTGGGGCACCTGCAGGCCTCGGCCGCGTCTCCCGAGCTCGCAGTCGTCAAGGCCGAGACGGCGGCGCTGGTGACCGACGCGTTGCGGCTCGCGTTCGCGAAGCTGTCGCCGAAGGAGCGCAACCTGCTGCGGCTCTACTTCCTCGACGGCGTCTCGAGCGCTCAGCTCGCGAAGACGTACGGAACGCACCGGGTGACGGTGACGCGGTGGCTCGCGGCCGCACGCACCACGGTCGTCGAGGCCGCCATCGCGCAGCTCCGCGAACAGGGCGCCTTGAGCGCGTCGACGAGTGGAAGCGACCTGCAGTGGCTCGTGCGCAGCCAGCTCGGCGAAGGCTGGCTCGAGGGGCTTCGCCTCGAGGAAGACTGAGGAACGTCCGATGATTCACAAGCTGATCAGGCGCTCGAAGCAGGGGCTCGAGCAGCTGTCGCTCTGGGCCGATGGCAACTGCGTTCACTCCGTTCGCATCCGCATGTGGGAGCTCGGAACGAAGAGCGAGAAGAAGAGTCACGGCCGGCCGGACAAGGCCGAAGCCGCGCTGAAGTCGCTCGTGGCCGAGATGCTTCGCGAGGGCTTCGAGTATCGAGATGGAGCGCCACCAGCGAACGGGCCAGCGCCCGTCGCCAGGCCATCGAAGGCGAGGCCGCACGAGACACCGAGCTGGCTCGACCACCGTGCGCTCGGTGCGCAACGAAAGAGGCTCGCGTCGCTCGTGAAGAAGGCTGGGATCTCGCACCGACTCGGCGAGCTCGAGGCCGTCTCGAAGCCGGGCATCTCGTTCTCGCTGAAGAAGGTCTCCAGCGCGCCGAAGGGTGTCTCACGGGTTGGCGGTGCTCCCGAGGTTTCGCCACCGCGCGGGCTGCACTTCGTCGCACAGGTCTCGCTGGCCGACGTGCATGCGCTCGACCTCGAAGGTGTGCTGCCCGCGAAGGGGCTGCTCTCGTTCTTCGCGCAGCTCGACGAGACACGCGACGACTACGCCGACGTCGCGAAGGTGGTGCTCTCGACGAAGCTGGTCTCGGTGACTGAGGCTCCGTCGCGAATCGCGCGCATCGGGCTGTTGACGCCACGGCTGATTCTCACCCTGCCCTCGGTGGAGGACCCCGCCATCGAGAAGCTCGAGCTGACCCAGGACGAGCGCGAGGCGTTTCACGATGCGGTGTACCTCGAGTTGATGCCTGACGAGCCGGCGCATCTGCTGTTGGGCCACGGCTCCGCGGGCACCGAGCACAGCCTCGAAGGCCGCGCCTTCCTCGCCCAGTTCGCGTCGGACGAGCGCGTCGGCTTCAACGAAGGCGACGACCAAACCCTGCGCTTCTTCTTCAAGGGCAAGAAGCCAGAGCTGGGCTCGGTCGTGTGTACGCTCGAAGAGGCGTAATGCATCCAGTCGCGAATGACGGTGTCCCCTGCTCATGAACTCCAGAGTCGTCGTGTTGCTGGTGCTGGGAATGTCGTGTGGCACCGTCTCGCCTCCCTGTGGGCCAGCGACCTGCTCCGGGTGTTGTGACGGGTCTGGCCAGTGCCGAACGAGCGGCTCGTCTTCGGCCTGTGGGCTCGGTGGAGCGGCGTGCCAGCAGTGCTCGCTCAACGCGATGTGCGTGGCCGGGTCGTGCAGCTCCAGCGCGGGTGCAGGTATCGCGGGCGGGTCAGCAGGCGGAGCTGCATCGGCAGGCGGAACTGCATCGGCAGGCGGAACTGCATCGGCAGGCGGATCCGCATCGGCGGGTGGATCAGCATCGGCGGGTGGATCAGCATCGGCAGGCGGGTCCGCATCGGCAGGCGGATCAGCGTCAGCCGGTGGCTCCGCGTCAGCTGGTGGCTCCGCATCAGCCGGTGGCTCCGCATCAGCTGGTGGCTCCGCCTCGGCCGGTGGATCCGCGACCGGAGGCGGCACTGGCGTTCCCGACGGTGGCTATCCCTCGGTCGATCGCTGGGGCTCCATGAGTCAGCTCAACGGCCCCGGCCCACGCGTGCACCACCTCATGGAGTGGACCGGCAGCGAAGTGCTCGTCTGGGGCGGCACCACCGCCAACGGCTTCGCGTGGAGTCCTGTCTCGAACACCTGGCGGGCGCTCCCCACCATGAACCAACCCGCGGGCTGGCAGCGACCTGGCGGCACGTGGACTGGCACCGAGTTCATCGTCTGGGGCGGTTACAGCTCGACGTACCAGAACACCGGCGCGCGCTACGACCCTGCCGCCAACGTCTGGCGCTCGATGAGCACGGTGCAGGCTCCGTCGGCGCGCTGGTCTGCGCGGCTCACGTGGACCGGCTCCGAAGTGATGGTGTTCGGCGGGTACGGCACGCTTCCTGACGCTGGTGTTGGCGAGCTCAACGACGGAGCGCTCTACAACCCGGCGCTCGACACCTGGCGCGCGTTGCCCTCGGGCGCTCCAGCCATCGGCGGCGCCACACCGACGTTGCTCCCCATCGGCAACGAGGTGCTCGTCTTCTCGACCTGCGCTCAAGCGGGCGCGCGCCTCAGCCTCACCTCGAATCAGTGGCTGCCGATGTCGATGACCAACTCACCCAACTCGTGCGGCTCGAGCCAACCGCCCGTCGTCAGCGTGTGGACTGGCCAGGAGGTGCTCTCGATTGGCGGCCCCGTCGGCTCCGGCGCCCGCTACTCGCCCACCACCGACACGTGGTCGCCGCTGCCTGCTGGCCCGCCGTGCCAGTCGACGTACCAGACGGGCGTGTGGACCGGTCGCGAAGTGCTCGTGTGGGGCGGCGTTCGGTACACGTGCCCGTCGAACCCGCCGCGTGTCGGCTACCGCTTCAGGCCGGGCACCAACACCTGGGTGCCGATGTCCGACGTCGGCCAGCCCATGTGGGAAGAGAGCTCGAGCTCGGTGTGGACCGGCACCGAGCTGGTGCTGTTCGGCGGCGGCTTCAGCAGCGCGGGCGGCTCGACGGTGAGCGGCCGCTACCGGCCTTGACCCTCGGGTTTTCGGGAAAGTGTGCATCACTCGCCAACTCGGGGTGTCTGTCAGGCATGCGCTCGTTGGTGGTCGTCGCTCTTCTGATTCTCGCTGGTTGTCGGTCTGGCCGGGTCGCCCTTCTGACCAATGACGTCGAGGTCGCCGAGGCCGTGCCGTGTGGCCAGGCCTTCGTCGGCTTCGAGACCTCGTGCTCCCTCACCGTCACCAACCGTGCGCGCCGCGCCGTCTCGGTCTCGTTCTCCAGCGCGGCACCGTTCGAGCTGCCCGCCATCGTCGAGGTCGCGGCCGGCATGTCGAGCGACGTGAAGGTGCACTTCCGCCCGGTCGAGACCGGTGACGTCTCGCGCACGCTCACGGCGAGCTTCGAAGGGCACGACGTCGAGGTGCAGGTCTCGGGAGAAGGTGTCGCAGTGCCATCGTGCGTGTCGACCGACGACTGCCGCGAGCAGACGTTCGACCCCGCGCGTGGCTGCGTCGAGACGGTTCGCGCCGATGGTGCCTCGTGCGGGCAAGGCGACGTGTGTCTGGTGAACGCGACGTGTCAGGCCGGCCAGTGCGTCGGAGCCCCGCGCTCGTGTGACGATGGCAGCGCGTGCACCACCGATGCGTGTGACCCGTCGCGTGGCTGTCTGCATCAAGCCATCACCTGCGCGCCGTCGACGAACCCGTGCCTGGCGGCGGCGTGTGATGCGCGCCTGGGCTGTGTCGCCGAGCCCGTCGTCGATGGCACGAGCTGCGGCGCGAACGACTGCGAGACCGCACACGTCTGCTTCTCGGGCCAGTGCGTGGAGCGCACCGCTCCGCAGGGCTCCCTTTGTGCACCCGCGACCGCGTGCCGTGGGGAGGGCCGCTGCACTGCCGAGAAGACGTGCGCGTTGCCGCCGCCGGGAGCGCCCAGCGAGGCCTTTCGTTTCGAGCTGCCGCCCGACCGCGTGGTGCAGCAACTGCTCGTGACGACGACGGGCGACACGTTCTTCGCGCATGGGCCGCAGGGCTCCACGGCGCCGCCCAGCACCGTGCTCGTCGCGCTCGACCGCTTCGGCCACGAGCGCTTCGAGGTCGACCTCACGGCCGAGGTGCCGGGCCTGCAGACGACGCGCGCGTTGATGGTCGACGCGACGAACCACCGCCTCTTTCTGTCTGTGTCCTCGTGGCAGCCGGCGATGGCGCTCCTGCAAGCGCGAGACGACCGCACGGGCGCGTTGCTCTGGCAGCGAGACCTGCGCGCGCTGAACATTCCCATTCTCAACTCCGACACGGGTTCGCTCTCGCTGTACGTGCAGAGCATCGCGCTCGTCGGCACCGATGACGTGATGGCCCAGCTCGTCGAGGGCGCGTCGTTGCACCAGCAGCACCTCGTCACCTTCGCGGGCAGTTCGGGCGTCGAGCGCTGGCGCGCACAGCCGGGCCACGGCACGTTCCTGGTGAGCGGTGATGGCCAGGCGTGGGGCAGCTGGGCCGCGTGCTGGAGCTGGGACAATCGCTTCAGCCGCATCGACGCCGCGGGCCGCAGCTCGTTCGACGTGCCGCGTGGTGGAGCGGTGGCGATGCTGGGCGACTCGGCGATTCTGCCCGGGCTCGACGGT
The DNA here is from genome assembly GCA_016879935.1 of Archangiaceae bacterium. Taxonomy (GTDB): domain Bacteria; phylum Myxococcota; class Myxococcia; order Myxococcales; family Myxococcaceae; genus Xiheimicrobium. Next base: position 37,010 of record JAACJQ010000026.1, read on the forward strand.
GGCCTCGTGAGCCTGTCGGCCGACCTGCGCACCGAGCGCCGCTTCGTGTTGCCCCCGAGTCAGACCATCGAGAGCTGGAGCGGCGTGGGCGCGCAGAACGACGAGCTGACCCTCTTCACTTCGGGCGCGGGTGGAACGCGAATGCTGCGCACGACGCCGAACGGCCTGCGCTGGGCCGTGCCCATCGATGCGCGCGCGAGCTGGAAGCGGCTCGACCTCGTGGCCGATGGCGGCGTGGCGCTCTCGTTCGGCTTCATGGACGGTGGCTCGGCCTTGACCGTGTTCTCGAACGACGGCGACGAGGTGGAGCGCTGCTCGATGAACGGTCACTTCCTCTCAGGGTTCGCTGACGAGCTGCTCATCACGACCGAGAAGAGCGCCATCGTCGGTCTGCGGTTCCCCGGGCTGGGCGCCGCGAAGTCAGGGTGGCCCGACTCCGATGGCGTCGACGGTACGCGCCGGTTTCGCTGAGCAACCGTCGGAGCGGCAGGTCACTTCCAGACGGCGCGCGCGAACGTGGAGGGCGAGCGGCCCGTCGCGCGGGTGAAGTCACGGGTCAGGTGTGCGTGGTCGGCGTAGCCCAGGTCTGCCGCGAGCTCGGCCAACGAAGCAGCTCCACCACGCTCGAGCCGCAACGCCACGTCTCTTAGCCGCTGCCGGCGAATCACCCACTTCGGTGACACGCCGACGAAGTCGCGAAAGAGCCGCTGCAACGGCCGCGTCGACAGCCCCGCGAGCGCACAGACCTGCTTCACGGTGGTGATGTCGGTGGAGCGGGTGATGCGCTCGACGACACCGACCGCGAGCCGCACCTGGGCCTCGACCGGCCGCATCGTCGCGAGCAGCCACGCCTCGAGCGCGACGAAGCCCTGCTGATCAGCCTCCGACAAGACGTGACGCTCGACCGCCTTCGGGAACACCTCGCGCAACGGCGTGACCGTGTCGTTCCAACTGGCGACGGAGCGAGGCGGCAGCAACACCCTCGCCGCGCCGGCCTTGAGCTTCACCGCGCGAATGAGCCCGGCTCCGGAGAGCTCGCGGCGAAACAGCTTCGTGTTCACGCCGACGACGCGGCTCTTCCCCGCTTCGAACGCCACGTGCACGCAGGGGTCGGTGAGCACTTCGACGACGTGCGGCGGCTGACCCTCGAGGTCCCACCGCGTCATCCAGTACGTCTCGACGACGTCTGCGAGCGCTGACGACGGCTTGAACGTCGCGGCCTCGACCCGCTTGCCACTCACACGGCTCGACACCAGCCCGCGCGCTCTGCCGTGTCCGTCAGGTCGTGTTTGTTCAAGCATCGCGTTCGCTGCGAATGGTACCTGTCGCGTTCACCATCGAGGAGCAACCCATGCGCGTCACCATCAAGAACGTCTCTGACATGCAGCACTACCAGGGCGAGCACACGATTCCGGGCATTCGTTTTCGCCCGGCCAGGCAGGCCATCGGCATCTCGGCGTGGGGCATGAACGTCGCCGACTTCGACCCGCACACCACCGGCTACCCTGAGCACGACCACCAGCATGATGGCCAGGAAGAGGTGTACCTCGTGCTCGAGGGCTCCATCGTGCTGCAGGCCGACGGCAAGGAGCAGGTGCTCAAGCGCGGCGACATGGTGCGCGTCGCGCCAGAGGTGACGCGAAAGTTCGTCACCCGCGAGTCGTCGGCCACGCTGCTCGCGCTCGGCGCCACGCCCGGCAAGGCCTACGAGCCCGACAAGCGCATGGCCACGACGTGATGCGCGCCTTCGTGCCATCGTGGCATCGACGATGGCCCCGACGAGACTCGCGCTGCTGGTGCTGAGCTGGTCGCTCCCGGTGATGGCCGAGCCGGTCGTCGCCGTCGCGCGCTTCGCCTGTGACGAGAAAGTAGCGAACGCCGCCTGCGACGAGGCGGCCTGGCGAAGCACGGTGCTGAAAGACCCGACGCGCTTCGAGCCGGGAAGAGAAGGCGACGTCTTCGTTCACGACCGCGGCGGGCCCGAAGGCGCCGTGTGGAACGGCTCCGCGGCCCTCTTTCTCTTCGTCAAAGGCGCGGGCGTGGTGACGCTCGAGGGTGTGCGGGTGGCGACGACGACCGCGGGCGAGTGGCGCTGGGTCAAGGTGCCTGCCGCCCAGTGGCAGAAGCTGGCCAAGCCGCGACGCACGTTCGAGGTCGTCGGCGTTCGGGTCGGCAAGCAGCCCGTCGGCGAGTGGTGGTTCGCCCATGGTGAGTGAGCCGCACGTTTCGGTGAAGCAATCGTGCACCGGGTGGCACTCAGCGCTCGTGACGAGAGCCGTGCTGCTGGGTCTGGTGCTGACGGGGTGCTTCGAGCCGCCATGTGAAGCGGTGTCGGAGCCCGGCCGCCCGCCCATTCCCTGCGTCGCGCCCGTACCAGTCGATTCGGGTCAACCGGTCGACGCTGGCCAGCGGGTCGATGCCGGGCGCGTCGTCGACGCTGGCCGGGTGGACGCGGGGGTCGATGCCGGTGTTCGAGACGCAGGCTTCGACGCGGGAGTCATCGTCGCGTCAGACGGAGGTGTGCGCGTCATCGACCTGGGCGTGGTCGTCACCGACGACGCAGGCGTGTCGCCGGAGCTGGGCGTCGACATCGGCGCCGGCGACGAGGGCTTTCAAATCGAGCTCATCGGCGTGCGGGTGCCGGCGCTCACCGAGCTGCAGGCCGACGCGATTCGCAACCCACGCGGCACGACGCTGGCGCTGGGCCGAGACGACTCGTTGCACCTGAGCCGCAGCCGCGCCGACACCGAGGTGCAGGCCGCCGTCGTGCTTGAGTCCGACGACGCGCGCGCCGAGTTCATGCCGGGCCAGTACCGCTTTCGCGTGGCCTCGCGAGACGACCGCGGCCGCGTGCGTGGCGGCGTTTCGGTGGCGGTGCGCGTGTTCGTGAAACCTCGCCCTCCGCCGGGGCCACAACGGCTCGCGCTGAATCTCTTCTTCAGCGGCAGCGCGGGGCTCACGGCGGCCACGGCTCCGTCACAGGCGCGGCTGCAGCAGGCGCTGCGTGGCTTTCGCGACCTCTACGCCGACGCCGGCATCACGCTCGAGGCGCCGCGCTTGTTCGACCTGCCGCCCGGTTTCAGCGCCGTCACCTCGATGTTCGACGTCGATGGTGGCAGCCGCATGGGCGCCAGCGCCCAAAGCCTGGTGCGGCAATCGGCCGTCGCGCCCTCGGGCATGAACCTGTTCTTCGTCGAGACGCTCTCGCTCGACCCGCGGCTGCCTCCCGGCGCGGTGCTGGGCGTCGCGGGTGGAAGGCCCGGCGCGACGATGACGCAGGGCACGTCGGCCTCGGGCGTCATCGTGCTCTTCGACTCGGCCACCTTCGTGCCGCGCATGTCGGGCGACGTCGACCCGCTGCCCATCGTTCTCGCACACGAGGTCGGCCATCAGCTCGGGCTCTCACACGTCTTCGAGCTGAGCGGCGATGCAGACAACATGAGCGACACACCGATGGAGGGAGAGCCCAACGCTGACGCGAACCTGATGACGCCGTTCGCGAACAACGAGGGCCTCATCTCGCCGCTGCAGAAGACGGGGCTTCGGCGCAACCCGGTGGTGCGACCATGAAGTGCGTGCTGCTGATCAGCCTCGTGGCTTCGGGCGCTGCCGCGGATCCCCTCTCGAGGCGCCTGTCGACCATCGATGTCGCGCCGACGAAGGCCGAGCTCGTCGAGCTGGGAGGTGCTCCGCGGCTGCTGGCCCTGACGAAGCCGGAGCACCCGTTTCTCGTACGCCGCGCCGCCATCGCTGCGCTCGCGCACTTTCCCACGGTCGACGTGCGTGACGCGCTGGTGACGCTCTCGGGTGCGGGTGACGAGGCGCTGCGCAAGACGGCGCTCGACGCGTTGAGCTTCGCCTTCGTCGACGACGTGGTGGCCGAGCAGGCGCTGGTGAAGGCGCTGAAGGACGAGTCGCCGATGCTGCGCCGCGCGGCGATTCGTGGGCTCGCGCGGCGAACGACCTCGACGTCTCTGCTTGCGCTGGAGCAACAGGCCACGGCCGAGCGCGACTCCGAGACGCGTGCGACCCTGTCGCAGGCGCTGACTTCACGCCGCTGAAGCGCCAGAGTCTTCGCATGACGCCCGTCGCGTGGAACGACAGCTTCAGCATCTGGGACGAAGAGCTCGACGAGCACCACAAGCAGCTCATTCGGTACATCCGCGTGCTGTCGGACCCCGAGGAGCGCAAGCGCCACGACCCCAACGTGATTCCGATGCTGGTGAAGGGGCTCGTTGACTACTCGAGCTACCACTTCGCCGCAGAAGAGAAGCGCATGCGCGAGAGCGGCTACCCCGACCTCGCGGCCCACGTCGCCGCCCACCAGGACTTCTCGAAAGACGTCGCCATCTTCGGGCAGACGTTCAGTCAGGGAAGCCCGCGCCTCGAGCGCGTGCTGCTCGCGTACCTGACGGACTGGCTGACGACGCACATCCTCACGTCGGACAAGAAGCTGGGCGAGTTCCTCAAGGCACGGCGGCAGCGCGGCTGACCGGCTTCGGCTCGGCGAAGTGCCAGTCGGCCACGTTCCACCACAACGAATCGGCGACGCCCCAGTCGGGTCCTTCGAGGCCTTCACGCACCGCCGCGAGGCGTGACGTCAACACCAGCGGCAGCATCGGCAA
>JAACJQ010000027.1 GCA_016879935.1 Archangiaceae bacterium
ACCACCAGCCGAGCCACCTGCGCGCCCGCCTCCCGCAGCACCACCCGCGCGCCCGCCGCCGACGCCGCCGTCACCCGAGCCGCCGTCACGACCTGGCGTGGGGCAGCCGAGCCCTGGCTCCGTGCACAGCTCGTTGGGGCCGACGAAACACGAACTCGCCCCCACGCCCGCGAGGCAGAACGCCAGAAGAACACGTCGCATGCAGTACTCCTGAACCCGGCCGAAGCCGCAGCGTACCCCCAAGCAGGCTCCCGCGCCCCTTCATGGCGTCAGCGAGACTGATCCCCAGCCGTCGCCCGGTCTGCTAGGTGCGCCCGCCCATGAAGCCTCGTCTGCGCTTTGCTCCCTCCCCCACCGGCTACCTCCACATCGGCGGCGCCCGCACCGCCCTGTTCAACTGGCTGTACGCCCGGAAACACGGCGGCACGTTCGTGCTCCGCATCGAAGACACCGATCAGGAGCGCAGCACCAAGGAGTCACTCCAGGCGATCCTCGACGGGCTCACCTGGCTCGGCATCGACTGGGACGAAGGCCCGGGAAAAGAGGGCGCACATGGCCCCTACTTCCAGATGCAGAAGCTGGCCCACTACGCGAAGGTGGCGCAGCAGCTGATCGACACTGGCTGGGCGTACCGCGACTACTCGACCGAGGAAGAGCTCGCCGCCGCCCGCAAGGCGTTCGCTGCCGAGAAGGGGCTGAAAGAGGGCGATGATCTGCGCTCCGCCGGCTTCAAGTTCTCGAGCCCGTGGCGTGAGAAGAAGGACACGTCGGACAAGCCCGCGCTCATTCGTTTCAAGATGCCGCGGCGCGAGGGCCGCTTCGGCTTCGACGATCAGGTGCTCGGCCGCATCGAGAAGCCGTACGACGACTTCGACGACTTCGTGATCATGCGCTCCGACGGCGTGCCGCTCTACAACTTCGGCTGCGTCATCGACGATCACGACATGGCCATCACGCACGTCGCCCGCGGCCAGGAGCACATCAACAGCACCTTCGCACAGCTGATGCTCTACGAAGCGCTCGGGTGGACGCCGCCGCTGTTCGCGCACATTCCGCTGATCTTCGCGCAAGACAACTCGAAGCTCAGCAAGCGCAAGCACCCCGAAGCCGACGTCATGCGCCACAAGGCCAACGGCATTCTTCCGCACGCGCTGATCAACTTCATCGCGCGCCTGGGCTGGAGCCACGGCAACGAGGAGATCTTCACGCGTGACGATCTCATCCAGAAGTTCGACTTCGAGCACGTCGGCAAGAGCCAGGGGGTGTGGAACCCCGAGAAGCTCACCGCGACGAACAAGCACTGGCTGAAGAACACCGAGCCGCTGCAGCTCGCGATGGCGCTGTTGCCGTACCTGCAGGCGGCGGGCGTTCCCGACGCGGCGTGCGACGCGAAGCTCGAGCTGGGCGTGAGGGCCTTCAACGAGCGCTCGGCGACGCTGGTCGAGATGGCCGAGAAGCTGAAGCCCTACTACGCGAAGGGCGTCACCATCGATGGCGCAGCGGCAGCGAAGCACCTCGGGCCCGAGGGCAAGGCGCTGCTCGCGAAGGCGAAGACCGAGCTCGAGGCGCTGAAGGAATGGACCGCGGCGATCATCGATCCCGTCGTGATGGTCGTCGCCACGGCAGCCAACGTGAAGGCGGGCGCGGTGGCTCAGCCGATTCGCGTCGCGGCCACGGGTGGAACGGCGTCGCCCGGCATCGGCGTCACCCTCGAGCTGCTCGGCCGTGAAGAGACGCTCCACCGAATCGACGCGGCGCTCCGGTGAAGAAGCTCGTCACGCTCTTCCGCAGATACCTGGCCGGCTACCTCTCGGAGCCGACGGTGATCATGTGCGGAGCGTGTGCCCTGCTCATCGTCTCGCACTACCAGGGCAACACCGGCTACTGGCGCACGCTGGTCGGCGATCGGTTCGACAAGCACCCCGCCGCGAACGTGTTCGGCCACTTCTGGTGGTTCGGCTCGTCGCTGATGCTGTACCTGATCATGCCGCTCGTGATCGCGGTGGCCACGAAGGGCAGCTTCCACCGCAAGTACGGCTTCGGGCTGGGCAACTGGAGACAGGGCCTGCTGATCACCGCGGTGTTCCTGGGCGTGATGCTGCCCGCCGCATTCGTCGCCTCGAAGCTCAGCGCCTTCAACGGCATCTACCCGCTCGCTGGGAACTCGGCGTTCATGATCGCCGAAGACGGCAAGAGCGTGGTGAGCCTCAAGCTCTTCTTCGTCTACGAGTGCTGCTACTTCCTCTACTTCGTCGGCTGGGAGTTCCTCTTCCGCGGGTGGATGCTCAACGGGCTCTTGCCGAAGTGGGGCCGCGTGCCGGCGGTGCTCGCGCAGATGGCGCCGTTCGCGATCATGCACCTGGGCAAGGCCGAGCTCGAGACCCTGGGCAGCATCGTGGCGGGCATTGCGTTGGGCATTCTCGCGTTGAGGACGAGGAGCTTCTGGTATGGAGCCCTGCTCCACGGCATCGTGGCGGTCTTCATGGACGTGATCTCGGCCTGGAAGTTCCTGTGATGGAGGCGGCGATGAAGCGTTTGGTTTTCGCAGGGTTGGTGGCGGTCGCCGGCGTCTCGTTCGCAGAGAGCGATCTCGGAGCCACCCTGCCCGACGCCGCCCGCCAGGTGGGCGAGCACCGCTACAAGAGCCCCTCCGACTGGGAGGGCACCATGAAGTTCTACAAGAAGGTCTACTCGCCCAGCACCTGGCGCAACGTCATCAACCAGCCCGGCGTGAAGGCCATCCACATTCCCAACCCGTCAGGAAAGGGAGAGTGGCTCGGTCTCAACATCTACGAGGCGAACGAAGAGGTGCGCATTTACGTTGTTCCAATCGACGGACTTTCTGGTAAGGGGAAATCTCCTAAGCCAAAGAAGTGAGCAGTCGGCAGTACACATCTTGGGGAATCGTCTAACGGCTAGGACTGCAGACTCTGACTCTGCCTATCTAGGTTCGAATCCTAGTTCCCCAGCATGCAGAACCTCGAGCCTCTGGGAGCAATCCCGGGGGCTTTCTGCTTTCAGGGCCGAAGGGCCTTGAGGTGTGCGCTCTGGCCCGGCGCGAGCTGAACGAAGCCGTCGATCAGGGCACGAACCTCGGCGGGGCCCATCTTGCCGAGGTCGGTCACCGCTGCTGCGCGGCTGGCCGCCCAGAAGACGCAGGCCACCAACACCGCTGGCAGTTTCGAGAGCACCACCACGAAGCCCGGCGTGATCGCGTTGCCGAGGCTGCGAACGATCGCGAACGCTTCGTCGAGCATGCTGGCGTATCGAAGGGCTTCGCTGAACGAGAGCGCACGGCCGCGGGCTGACACGGTGTTGCCGATCGCCATCATGGGAATGACGAGGGCGGCATGGCTGCGCAGGAAGCTCTCCATGTCGGGCACGACCTCGGTGGGAATCTTCGCGGCGTTGAAGATCGCTGCCCACTCGGCGCTCGTCGTGGTGGTCCCGTTGCCCGGCCCGTTGACCGTGCCACGCAGCTTTCCGTTCTCGAGGAACGCGATGACGGTGGGAAACGAGATCTCGAAGCGGCTCGCTCCGACGGCGGCGCGGAGCTTCTCGAGCGACTCGACGGTGTTGAACATGAACATCACCTTCTTCGCGGCGCACGCCTTCAGCGCCGGCAGCGTCGCGTCGACCTGATGCGCGAGCGTGGTGACGAGCACCAGATCCCACGGGGTCGCGGGGTCGAGCTCACCGGAGACGTTCACGTTCGCCTTTCGGCCGTCGACCATCTCGATGACCGGCGATCGGCTCAGCTCGTCGAGGCGCGAGCCGCGCGCAATGAGCGTGAGGTCGTGCCCTGCCTGCGCGAGGTGAAAGGCGAACATCGTTCCGATGCGGCCGGCTCCGTAGATGGCGATCTTCATGCGCGTGGGCGTAACAGCAGGTGCGCGCGCGCCCCGTGAAGTTTGGTGAAGCCCCGAAGGCCCGCTCGTGTGACGCTCCGGGCCTCATGCGTGACCGCGTCTCGGAGTTCTTCTCGGAAAAGACACCCAAGCGGGCGTTGGCGTTGCTCGTCTTCCTGCTGCTGATCCTGCTCTTCCGGAAGCTGTTCGTGCTGCTCGCCTTCTTCGTGGCGTTCGAACGAATGCTCTTCTGGTCGGCCGGGCTGATGGCACGTCGCTTCAAGATGGGCCGGGCTGCTGCGCTCGGGCTCGTGCTGACGGCGACGGCGATCGTGCTGGGCCTCACCGCCTGGCTGAGCGCAGGCCGGGTCACCCAGCTCGTCATCGAGACGCGCAAGACGTTGCCCGAGCGCATCGCCGCCGTTCGCGAGAACCCGCTCTTCCTCGAGCTCCAGCCTCACCTGCCCGACACGGAAGAGCTCGTGCAGTCGGCGCAGCATTACGCGGCGAACGTCGCGGCCTCGGCAGCCGAGCTCGGGCACCTGCTCATCTACGCGATCATCGGACTCGTGCTCGCGATCGTGTTCTTCCTCGACGAAGAGAAGCTGCGCACGTTCCGCCAGTCGCTGGCGCCCGACAGCCTGTTCGGAACGCTCACCCGGTGGGGAGAACACGTCGCCGAAGCCGTCAGCCTCACCGTGCAGCTGCAGTTCATCGTCGCCGCCTGCAACGCGCTGCTCACCCTGCCGGTGTTGTGGATCATCGGTGTGCCGCACGTGCCGATGTTGATGCTGCTGATCTTCGTCTCGGGTCTGATTCCTGTCGTCGGGAACCTGATCTCCGGAGCCGTGCTCTCGGTCGTCGCGTACCAGACGAAGGGTTTCTTCGGCGTCGGGCTCTTCATCGGCCTCACCTTCGTGCTGCACAAGATCGAGTCGTACTTCCTGAACCCGCGCCTCGCCGCGCGTCACGTGCCCCTGCCCGGCTTCGTGCTGATCCTCTCGCTGATCGCGTGGGAGCACCTGCTCGGTTTCGTCGGCCTCTTCGTCTCGTTCCCGTTCCTGTTCGTCGCCGGAAAGCTGCTCGCCGAGTTCAAGGTGCAAGACACGCCGCCCCCTCAGCCCACACCGGCGTCTGAGACCTGAGGCACGCGCCTCGCACTCGATGGAGTGATGCGCTCGCTCCGTCTCCGATTGGCCACGATCGTCGCGGTGTCGTGTCTGGCGATCACGCTCGCGTGTCTCTGGAGCCGCGAGTCGTACGTGCTCGGCTGCGCCTGGTGGGCGCTCCGCTGGCCGGTCGGACTGATGGGGCTCGCGTTGCTGATCAGCGGACTGCGTCAGCGGCGCATGTTCCTCACTGCCATCTGCGCAGCAGTCGTCGGCCTCGTCGCCACCGAGAGCGCCTCTGTCGCGATCGCGCACTCCCGCCCGCCGCGTGATCTCGAGACGCCGCTCACCGTCGTCACCCACAACCTGCTCTTCGAAGGCAACACGCTGACCGAATCGCTCGCCGGCATGCGCGACGCGGGCGCCGACGTGATCGCGATGCAGGAGGTGACGCCACGCGACGCCGAACGGTTGGCGAACGAACTCGCCGCCACCCATCCCTTCCACGCCGAAGCGCCGCACGTCGGAGCGCACGGGTTCGCCTTCTTCAGCAAGCACCCGATCGCCGACGTTCAGCTCGTGCGCTTCGAGGGAAAGTTGCCGTTCGCGCAGTGTCTGACGCTGTCGCTGCCCGACGGGCCGCTGCCGGTCTGCAACGTTCACCTCTCGGCGCCCGTGAAAGAGCTGCGCAACTTCGCCACGCTGCCCGATCTCGACGGCCTCGAGCGCAACGCCGTTCGACGCCGGAAGGAGTGGTCGATGGTCGAAGCCGAGCTCGATCGTCGCGGCGGCAATCGCGCGCTCGCACTCGGAGACTTCAACAGCCTCGAAGCGGAGCCGCTCTACCGCTCGATTCGTGATCACTGGGTCGATGCGTTTCGTCAGCTGCACTTCGACTGGGGCGCGACCTGGCCTCACGGCGTCGAGGGCCGCGTGCCCTTCGCCCGCATCGACTACGTCTTCTCGCGCGGCGCGCTGAGGCCGCTCGAATCGAAGGTGATCAGCCGCTCAGGCTCTGATCATCTGGCCGTCAGCGCGCGACTCGCGCGGTGATTTTCTTGCCCAACCTCCAACCTGCCTCATGCTTGTAGGACCCTGTAGGCAACTGGAGGCAACATGATGGAACGCCGCACTCGCCGCTCCCCCCGAATCCACGAAGCGCTGAACCACTTCCTCGACGCGCTTTGCCTGAAGCGCAACCTCGACGCGGTGGCGCTCACGACGGACGACGGCCTGCTCATCGCCGGCAAAGGCAAGGTCGACCTCGACGAGATCGGCGCCATCGGAGCCGCGACGAAGAAGACCTCGATGGGCTTCCTCGGGCACACGCTGCACGTCAGCCGCTTCGAGGTGAACGACATCATGTTGTGCCTGACCTCGATCGGCGCGCCCGTGCGTGACGACGCGGCCGTCGGCTCGCTGATGCGCATCCTCGCGGCTTGACCTGAACTCACGTTCAGGAGTCTGTTTGGCGGCGTGAAACCAACCCCCGTCGCCAACCCGCCCAACCCATGGGCTTCGAGTGCGCTCGAGTACCTCGACGAGATTCCCCTCGCGAAGGTGGAGACCTTCGAAGACGCGAGCCACTCCATTCTGGCCAGCAACGACAGCCCTGATCTCGGCTTTCGCTGGAGCGTGAACCCGTACCGCGGTTGCAACCACGCCTGCGCGTATTGCTACGCCCGCCCCTCGCACGAGTACCTCTCGTTCGGCGCGGGCACCGACTTCGACACGAAGATCGTCGTGAAGCGCCGTGCGCCCGAGCTGCTCCGCGCGGCCTTCGACAAGCCCTCGTGGAAGGGCGACCTCGTGATGTTCAGCGGCGTAACCGACTGCTTTCAGCCGCTCGAGGCGTCGCTGCGACTGACCCGCGGCTGTCTCGAGGTCTGCGCCGAGTACAGAAACCCCGTCTCGATCGTCACCAAGGCGCCGCTCATCGAGCGAGACCTCGACGTGCTCCAGCAGCTCCACCGTGACGCGTCGGTGCACGTGGCGATCTCGATCCCCATCTGGGACAAGGATCTCGCGCGCGGCATCGAACCTGGCGTCGCGACGCCTCAGCGCAGAATGCAGACCATCGAGACGCTCGCGAAGGCCGGCATTCCCGTCGGGGTGATGGTGGCGCCGATCATTCCCGGCGTGTCCGACGAGGGCATGGGCGAGGTGCTCGAGGCCGCGTGGAACGCTGGAGCGAAGAGCGCGGGCTACGTGCTGCTCCGCCTGCCCGGCCACGTGAAAGAGGTCTTCGAGTCGCGCATTCGCACCGCCCTGCCCCTCCGCGCCGAGAAGATCCTCCACCGGGTGCGCGAGACCAGAAACGGCAAGCTCTACGACGCGCGCTACGGCGTGCGCGGGCGCGGTGAAGGGCAGTACGCCGAGGCGATTGGTCAGGTGTTCGACGTGACGACGAAGCGCCTGGGCTTCAACCGCGAAGACGAGTGGAAGCGCGTGGAGACGTTTCAGCGCCCACCACGCGTCGTGCCGCAGCTCTCGCTCTTCTGAATCTCAGTTCGCCGTCCACGTGGCGCTCGCGACGCTGCGGAGCACGCTGCTGTTGGCCTGCTTCGACGCGAGCGAGACCTGCACCATCTTCCCCGCGAGAATGCCGTCGAAGAGGTTGAGCGGCGGCTCCTTGCATGAGAGCGACTCTCCGACGTCGAGCTTGCCGTCGGCGTTCGTGTCGTTGTGCGTGAAGTTCACCGCCGTCGCGGTCTGACCCGCCACGCCTGCACTGACGATGATGTCGGCCACTGCGATTGGCGCGCTCGCGTTGGTCAGCGTCAGCGTGAACAAGTTGTCGTTCGCCGCGGTGGTCAGCGCGTCGGCGTGATCGGCGACCGAGATCGAATACGAGTCCATCGGGCCGCAGGCAGAGAGGAGGAGGACGAGGAGGCTGGTGAGCAGTGGAAGACGGCGCATGTGAGGACCTTCGAGGTGTGAGGTGTGGCGAGCACCTGCGTTCGTTGGGATAACGCACGACCTCGAAAAAGTGGGAACCCGACTTCCCACTTTTCTCTGCTGGGCCGTTTCTGGAGCAGCACCTTGAACGAGCGCGATCTGCGCCAGCACTACGATCGCTACGCCTACCTGGTGTTCAGGCGGTGCCGGACTCTGCTCGGTTCACGGGCAGACGCAGAAGACGCGATGCAGGAGGTCTTCGTGAGAGCCCAGCAGCACACCCCGAGGCCCAACGAGGCACCGCTCGCGTGGCTCTACACGGTCGCGACCAACATCTGCTTCGACATGGTGCGCCACCGCGGGCGGGCGACACCGACCGCTCCAGACGCGCTCGCCGACATGGACTTTCGCGTCGTCGGTTCGGCACTCGATGGCGATCGCGCGGCGCTGATCGGCCGGGCGCTCCGGCAGCTTCCTGAAGAGGTGTGTCAGATCGGTCTGCTCCACCATCTCGGTGGACTCACGCAGGAGGAGATCGCCACCGAGCGCGACCTCTCGCGTAAGACCGTCGGCAAGAAGCTGGGGCAGTTCGACGAGGCCCTCAGAGCCTGGGCCGCGGAGGTCGTCTCGTGAGCACCCTGCCTCAGCGTGGTCCCTCGTGCCCACCCGCGCAGCAGCTCGAGGCGCACCTCGCAAAGGAGCTCGTCCCCGGGCTGGAAGCGCACCTCAGTGGGTGTGCCGCGTGTCGCGCGTACCTGACGGAGCTCGAAGCCGAGCAGGTGGCCTTCCGCGTTCGATACCCGACCGATGCGCTGCTGGCCCGGCACCCTGTCGCTCGCCCGAAGTCGCGCGGCCTCCCCTTCTGGATCTTCGCGGGCGCGGCGCTCGCCTCGATCATCGTCGGCGTGGTGGTCGTGACGCGGGCTCCTTCCGACGACGTGCACTTCAAAGGTGGCGGGTCGTTCACGGTGCTCGTGCAGCCCATGGGCGAGCGCGGTCGACCGCTTGGAACGACCGAGCGTCTGCATCGTGGTGACGCGCTCCGATTTTCATTCACGGCGCCTGCCGACGGTCACGTCGCGGTGTTCGATCTCGACGCAAGCGGCGCTTCGACGTTGGTGCCCTTTCACGGAACGCAGCCGCTGGCAGTGAAGGCCGGCGCGCCCACGGCCTTCCCCGACAGCATCGTGCTCGACGAGTCGACTGGGCCCGAGTGGGTGATCGCGGTCTTTTCGCCCGTGGCGTTCGAGCTCGAGCCCGTTCTCGGCCAACTGCGTGCACAGTCGTCGCAGGCCGAACGTGTCTCGCTCTCGTGCGATGGGTGCGACTTCGAGGCCGTGCGGTTCGAGAAGGTTCGATGAGCTGGCGTTCACTCTTCTTCTCGTTGCTCGTGGCCTCGAACGCCTCGGCAGAGCCGTCACGGTTCGTCGTCGCCATCGGCTCGAACGTCGGCGACCCGGAAGACGTGCCGCTGCAGTTCGCCCAGGACGACGCGCGGCGCTTCGCGAGTCTCTTCGTGGAACTCGGAGGCGTGGCCAGCGGCCAGTCGGTGATGCTGTTCGATCAGCCTGCGCCCGTCGTCGAAGCCAGCTTGAGAGATCTGAGCGCCCACATCGCGAGAACGGTCGCGGGCGGAGATGCTGCGGTGCTCTACGTCTACGTCTCGGCGCACGCGAAGGCAGGCGTGCTCCACCTCGCTGGCACGCACCTGCCCATCGATCGGCTTCGGGCGCTGACGGAGACGGCGGCGCAGCTCGAGATCGTGGTGGTCGACTCGTGTGACAGCGGCGCCGGAGTGGCGATGAAAGGCGGCGCGCCCGGCCCTGCGTTCGCGATCGACCTGATGCCCGATGGCCCCAAAGGGCAGGTCTTCATCTCGTCGAGCGGCCCGTCCGAGCCGGCGCAGGAGTGGCTCTCGCTCCGGGGCTCACTCTTCACCCATCACTTGCTCGCAGGGCTGCGCGGCGACGCCGATGCCGACGGTGACGGTCAGGTCACGTTGTCGGAGGGCTACGGCTACGCGCGCCGTCGAACGCTCGTGGGCTCGACGCTCGCGGGGCAGCACCCGACGTTCTCGCTCGAGCTCGAAGGCACGAATGACGTCGTCCTCACCGAGCCGGGGCGAGGCCGAAGTGCGCTCGTCTTTCCCGCGCCGATGGAGGGCCGCTTCGTCGTCGCGAGCCTGCCGCGGCCAGACGTCGTGGTGGAGCTGGACAAGCAGGCCGGCCGCTCCGCCCGTCTCGCAGTGCCGCCGGGGCGATATCGCGTGCTCAAACGCCTCGGGCGGCTCGTTGGCCTCGTCGACGTCGAGTTGCCCTGGGGCGGTGAGCAGATCGTCGAAGAAGGCGGAATGCTGCGGCGCGCGCACACCGAGGTCGCGACGAAGGGGTCATTCGAGCTGCGGCCGCTCGCCGTGTTGGCCCTCGGCAGCCTGGCGTCGGAGCCGCTGAGCGGTACTGGCGTTCGCTGGCAGCTCGGGCCTGCCTTGCGAATCGGGCTAGGCGAGGCGTGGCTGCTCGGTGCGGCGAGTGCCGGCGCGACGCGGTTCCGGGCGCAGGGCCTGACCGTCTTCGAGACCGACACCGTTGCGACGCTGGGCGCGGGGTACCGGTTCGCGTGGAATCCCGTGACGCCACTGATTGGTGGCTTCGCCTCGCCGCGCGTCGTCTCGCAGCGCTTCGTTCGTGACGACGAGGCGACCGTGATGCGGGTGCTCCGCGTGGGCGAGATTCAGTCACGCGCCTCCTTCGGGCTCACACTCGGCGCCGTGGCGGGTCTGGAAGCGCCGCTGCCGTGGAACCTGGTGCTGCTCGGTCTCGTGCGATTCGAAGTGCGCTACCTGCCCGCGCTCGATCAGTCGTGGTGGACGATCGGCGTGAGCGGAGACGTCGGAATCGGGTGGAGGTTCTGATGCGGCCCGCCCTGCTGGTGATGCTCGCCGCCGCTTGCGATTCTGCCGTGGGCAGTCGTTGGAGCGGGCCTCCACTCGTCACGGTACGCGGCCAGGCGCTCGTTCCGAAGCAGCGGGAAGTTCCCGAACCCGTGCGGGTCGCGCTCGTCTGGGCGCGAGCGTCGGAGCGGTGGAGCGTGGACTCAGCCAACTCGCTCCAGGCTCCGTGGCCGACTCACTTCACGGTCACGGCCACGACCCTGCCCTCCTCCGACGCACAGGCCGTCGTGGTCGCCTACGCAGACGTGAACGGGAACCAGCAGCTCGATCTCGTCGAGGCTGACGGAGCGCTTCCGCACGACGTGGTGCTGGGCGCGTCGGCAGATGCGCTCCCCGACGGCGGGGCTTCGGGCACGGTGCTTCGCTACCTCGACGGAACGACGCCACCCGCGCGTGGGCTGCAACAGGGCTTCAATCTCGTCGCGCCCGATGGCGGTGCCTTGCCTTTCTCGACCGAGCTCACGCTGGAGCTGACGATGAACGTCTCGCTCGAGGCGTGGCGATCGAGCGCGCCACCGGGCACGCCGAGCACCGAGCAACGACCACTGCGCATGAACGGAAGCGTGGGGCGAACCTCGGGCTTCGACGCGGTGGCGCTCGAGGTGCGCGATGCGTACGGCGTGCTCTCTGACGCGACGCTCTCGGTGAATGGGCGCGCCATTCCGTTCGACGAGATGAAGGGCCGGTTCTCGCAGACGACGATGGGTGTGCTGACGAACCTCACGACGGTCGAGGCCACTGCGCCGGGGCACACGAGCGCCTCGCTCATGGTCGCCGTGCCCGACGGCTTGCAGCTGCTGTCACCGTCGTTCGGTGCGACGCAGCCACGCGCTCAACCACTGCAGGTCAGGTGGACGACGCCCTCGCACGCCGGGCCCTTCGTCGTGCATCTCTACGACGAGGCGTTCACCGAGCTGTACTCGGCGCGATCAGACCTCGAGCTGCACTCGATTCCCTCGAGCGCACTGCAGGCAGGGCTGCTCACCGTCACGGTCTCGAGAGACGGCATGGCCGCGACCGACGCCGCTGGCAGCTTCGTGCTCGGGTATCAGAACGTCTCGATGAACGTTCGGGTGCTGCCCTGAACGCGACAGCCACACAGGTCGATCGTCAGATTTTCGCGAGGCGATGCCGAACAAGGGCGTCGAAGTGCCCGGAACATGGGTCGAGAAGGGCTCCTGAGGCTGGCACGCGGCCTGAATTTCGCGCGCGCATGAGACTCGGCACCATTGTGCTCGTGCTGGCCCTTGCAGCCTGCGGCCGCGCGGCCCTGCTCGATGACTCGAAAGATGGCGGCGGTACCGGTGGCGGGCTGTCGGGCGGAGGCGGCACCGCGGGCGGAACCGCTGGTGGCGCGACGGCGGGTGGCGCAACCGCTGGCGGTGCTTCAGCGGGCGGTGCTTCAGCGGGCGGTGCTTCAGCGGGCGGAGCATCAGCCGGCGGAGCATCAGCCGGCGGTGCTGCGGCTGGTGGAAACGCCGGTGGTGGTTCGCGGGCGGGTGGCGCTGCTGGTGGAGGTGCCGCCGACCCCTGTCGCGGCCTGACTGACAGCGCCTGCCGTCTGAACCCGCTGTGCACCTCCGACTACTGCTTCTTGTGCACCTGCCGCCCCCGCTACGAGCAATGCCGGTTGAAGACGGCGGCGCCCTTTGGCTGCCCTCCCCTCGGCTGCGCTCAGCCCGCGTGCTGTGCGAACGACGCGGCCTGCAGCCGCCCCGACATGTGCGTCGACAGCAACACCGTGCGCTGCGGCATCTGCAACAACGCGCCCTCGACGTGCAGCACCGATGCTCAATGCGACCCCGCGACGACGGGCAACATCTGCAAGCCACGCGACTGTGCCTGCAGCGGCCAGAGCGACTGTCTGCCTGGCTGCTCGGCGAACAACCCGTGCGGCGATGGTCAGGTCTGCAACGCGAACACGAAGCGCTGCGAAGAGGTTCGCTGTGGCACCGTTCCCTGCGCGGGCGGCTTCAGCTGCGTCATGAGCCCGGCGGGAGCCATCTGCGTTCCCAGGTCGTGCACCACCGATCTCGAGTGCGGCGACCTCTTCTGCGTCAACGGGCTCTGCAAGAGCACGCTGGGCTTCTGCTCCGCTGCCATTCCCTGAGCTGCGTCACTTCGAGAGCAGCCGCTTCATCCACGCGAGGCTCATGCGCTCACGTGCGCGCTCGACGACGAATGGCGCGAGCAAGCCACCGGGATCCATGTGGACGCGGTGTTCGACGCGAACGCGTGCTCCGACGACCTCGAAGCTGAAGCTGCCGCGCAGCGCCGAGAGCCGCACCACGCCCTCACGCGGAGGGTGCGCCGGGTCGTCGAAGGCGTCGAAGTCGATGCGGCATTTCCCGGGGCTGTGAGAGCGCACGCTGCGCATCACGTAGTCGCGGCGGCTCACCATCGGCGGAGCGATCTCGTCCCACGTCACGCGCTCGTCTCCGAGGTCGGTGATCAGCGTGCGGCTGACGAGGTGCGGCTCATCGGGGTCGAACTTGCCGGTGCCGAACGCCTTCGCGCACAGCGCCTCGACCTCGCCTGTCGACTCACCCACGAAGCGAAGCTCGGCGAAGCCGGAGCCCGGCACCGCGCGCCAGCTCACCTCGACGCCGTCGTCGACCGTCTTCACCGTGAAGGGCTGTGAGAGCACCACCAGCAAGAACGTCGACACCATCGAAGCCACCTCGTTCGCCGCCGGCCGCGACGCGAGTATTTGCTCACGTTCAGCTTGAGCGTTGCACTCGCGTTCGCCAAGGTGACGGCATGGCTGGCAAACGCCTCGTCACGCCTCGAAAAGAGCCCTCCCAGCGCCGCAGCCGCGAGCTGGTCGACATCATCCTCAAGGCGACTGCTCGCGTTCTGTTGAAGGACGGCTACGAGGGCTGCACGACCAACCGGGTGGCCGAGGCCGCGGGCGTGTCGATCGGCAGCGTCTACCAGTACTTCCCGAACAAGGAGTCGCTGGTGGTGCGCGTGATGGAGCGTCACCAGGAGAAGCTGCGGGCCGTGCTCTCGGAGCACCTGCTGACCCTGCAGAACGCGACGCTGCAGCAGGCCGTCAAGACGCTCGTTCGCGCGATGCTCGACGTGCACCGGGTCGAGCCGAAGCTCCACCGCGTGTTGATGGAGCAGGTGCCCCGCATCGGCGCGCTCAAGGCGCTGCACGCCCAGCACGCGGCGTATGAGCCGCTCGTCGTCGCGTGGATCGAGAGCCACCGCGATCAGCTCGATGTACCCGATGCGAAGATGGCGACGTGGCTGTTGATCGCCGCCGTCGACGGGGTGCTGCAGCGCGTGTTCCTCGATCGGCCGTCGTCACTCGACGAGGAGCAACTCGCCACCGAGCTCGAGCGCCTGATCGTCAGCTACCTCCGCGGCGTCACCTGAACAGCTTCTTCACCACGAAGAGCACCACGCTCGCGCCCACGACCGAGACGAACAGGCTGTAGAGGTTGAGGCCCGTCACCCCGCGCCCGCCCGCGAAGTTGAAGATCATGCCGCCGACGACCGCGCCGATCACGCCGACGATCACGTTCGCGATCGCGCCCATGCGGGCGTTGGTGCCCGCGATGATGCTCGCCAGCCAGCCTGCGATGCCGCCCAGAATGATCGTCGCCAACAGTCCCATGGTCCCAGCCTCCTGACAGGTCAGGAGACGAACACCAACTCCGCCGATTGCTCAGTCGCGATCGTTGATGAGATCGTTCGCCGACAGCTCGGGCGCCGCCTTGCCGTTCTCGAACCCCAGCAGCCCCAGCTCGGCGTACTTCGGCTTGATGCGATCACTCAGCAGCCCGATGCGCTTGAGGTTGGGGATCACCCGCTTGAACATCGTCTTGCGAAACCGGGTCATCATCTCGCTCTCGATGACGAGCCTTTCCCACTGCTGCCGCGTCATCGCGTGCGCGTAGTACTCGTCGTAGAACTCGTGCGCGAAGAAGCGGTTGCGCAGGAAGAGTGAGACCTCGAAGGCCCAGTCTTCGCGCTCGCGGCGCTCCTTCTCGGTGAGCTGCCCGATGAACTCCTTCAGGGCGAGCACCCCGTAGTGCACGTGCCGCGCTTCGTCGGTGATGATGTACGTGAGCATCTTCTTGAGCAGGGGCTCACGCGTCAGCTGCTGAATCATGCCGAAGGTGCCCAGCGCGAGGCCCTCGATCATGATCTGCATGCCGAGGAACTTCATGTCCCACCGGGAGTCGCTCATCAGTGCGTCGATGACGACGTACAGGTTGTCGTTGATGTCGTATTTCTTCTCGAGCTTCTTCGTGAGGTAGGCGTGAAAGACCTCGACGTGGCGGCCTTCGTCGACGACCTGGGTCGAGCCGTAGAGCTTCGCGTCGAGCCATGGCACCGCCTCGGTCACCTGACAGGCCGCGAAGAGCGCACCCTGCTCTCCGTGCAGTGACTGCGACAACAGCCAGGCGGTGATGCCGCGCCGCTGCTCCGAGCGCTCCTTCGGCGAGGCGTTCTTGAACGAGACGAGGTTGGCGATCGGCAGAAACTCCCACGGCAGCAGCGCCGTCTCGTCGGAGTGCGGGTCGACACTGCTCGCCCAGTCGAGATCGGTGGTGCCGTTCCACTGCGACGTCTTCGCCGCCTCGTACAGCCGCGTCAGCTCGGGCTTGTCGCGCAGGTAGTTCCAGTCGAAGCGCACCGAGTAGTCGACGGGCATGTTCGAGGTGCCGTCCTGCTTGCCGCGCTTCTGCACCATGCCGCGAAAGGCGGGCCCGAGCAGAGAACGGAGCACCTGCAGGTTCCCCGACGCCGTGGCGTCCTTCATCAGCGGCAGCGTGTCGATCGCGTTCGAGAAGGTGTCGATGATCGCCATGGGTCAGCTCCTGCCTTTCAGGGTCGCCGCCATCAGCCCGGCGAAGTGGGAGTCGAGATCTCGTGGCCTCGCCGGCTCGTGCAGCAGGCCGAACGCGAGGTACGAGAAGAAGGTGTCGGCGATCTGCGCGGGCGTGCGATCGCCGTCGGGCCGGTACCAGGTCGCCACCCAGTTGATCGCGCCGAAGCCGAAGTGCCGCACCAGCTCGAGATCGAGCAACGGCCGCGCCCGGCCGCTCGCGTGAGCGTCGATCAGCAGCCCATCCCAGAACGACTCGTACTTGCCGCGCTCGCGCTCGACGCCTTCACGCGCCCCGGCCGGCAGCGAGCGCCAGTCGAAGAGCAGCACGTACAGCGAGTCGTCTCCGTTGCAGAGCAGCTCGAGGTGCGCGCGAAGGCCGAGGCGAAGCCGCTCGATCGGATCGGTCACGTCACCGATCGCCAGCAACACCGCGTCGCGAGCCCGCTGCACCGCGCGGTTCATCAACGCGAGCAGCACGTCGTCTTTGCTCGCGTAGCGATAGTGCAGGCTGCCGGGCAGCATGTTCGCTGCCGCCGCGATCTCGCGAACCGTCGTCGCCGCGAAGCCCTTCTCGCGAAAGAGCTTCCCCGCCGCCTTCAAGATGCGCTCGTCGGCCCCCGCTTCGGGAGCTGGTTCAACGGGGGCCCGAGGAGCCACCACCTGCGTCTTGGCCATGCGACCAAACAACCATGGTCAAACGACCAAATGCAAGCCCCCTCCCTCAGCGACAGGGCGCGCAGGCATGGCCGGCATCGGGGAGGTTCGCGCAGAGAGACGAGGCGCACTCCGAGTCGTTCCGGCATTCGGTGCCGAGGGCAAACCGATCACCACAGACGCCAGTCGTCGCCCCCGGCGCGCGAACGCAGGCGAGCTCGAGCGAACACCCGGCGATCATGACGTCGCAGGGCTGGCCGCGTTGTGCCCGCGCAACACATGTCACCCCGCAGACGAGCTCCGACTGACAGCCGGCCAGACACTGATCGCCTTCACGCCCAAGCGGCTGGCAGAACTCGCGGGAGCACGAGAGCCCCGTCTGACACGGCTCGAAGTCGAAGATGGTGTCGGAGCAGCCGGCATCGACCCCAAGCCGCGCGCGACAGGTGCCGCGGCGAGCCCGAGTGCCTCCATCGGGGAAGGCGTTGGCTCGCTCGGCGCAGTACGCACCGCCCACGCAGTTCTCGTTCTCGTCGCACTCCGCGCCGATGGGCTGCGTGAAGCGCACCACGCGGCATTGGCCGCTCAGGCACGTGCCTTCGATGCAGCCGTCGTCCTCCTGCTGATTCGTGCACGCCTGCCCGAGCGCGATGCGCGGCTGACACGTACCGGCGTTCACCAGCAGGCCCTGGTAGTCGATCACTGCGTCTTTGCAGAAACGGCCCGAGCCACAGTGCTCCGGGAAGCGGCACGGAACGCCTGGCGAAGGAACGCTGCAGCGCGCGACTCCGCCGTCGAACGGCGTCACGCAGAACCCGCCGTCGACGCACTCGAAAGCCGTCTGACACGGCGCGCCCTCTGCGATTCGTGGAACGCACCGGCGAACCCCGGCGTCATCGGCGGGCTGCGTGAACGGGCAGAACGCACCGAAGCCGCAGCTGTTGAACATGTCGCACGCCTCGCCAGGCCGCTTGAGCGGCTGACAGGTTCGGCACCCCAGTGTGTTCGGCTGGCAATACGTGCCCTCGGTGCACTCGAGGAAGCTGCACGGAGCCCCCACCCCACCCGCCGGCCGCCAGGGGTCGCAGAAGGTCACCGTCGAGCAGTAGCCCGCGTCGGCCTGCGCTGCGAAACCGTCGAGGCAGCGCTTCGCCACCACGTCGTCGAAGCGCCACGCACCGGCATCGAGCTTCGTCAGCTCGGCCGCACACTGGAGGTTTCTGGTCGCGAGGCACGAGGCGCGCTGGGCGGCCGCGAGGGACCCGCACCGCTGCTCCGCGTCACATTGGGCTGTCGTGTACGCCGCGCAGTACGCGGAAGGTGTGATCAACGGCGCGACGCTGCCGCCTGCCGCACCACCCGCGGTCGACCCACCAGTTCCACCGGCAGAGGCAGAACCACCGGCGGCGACCGAGCCACCGCCGACGGAACTTCCGCCAGCGGCACCTCCATCAGTTCCCGACGGCGAAGGACCACCGCACAGACCGATCACGGCGAGGGCGAGGAGCTTGCGCATCCCCACCGTTTACTCCCGCCCTGCCCGGCTCCCTACGAATCACCACACGACGCAGCGATCGGCGCCGCGGCGAATCATCGCGGCCTTCTCCGAGCACTGGAACGCCGTCTGGAACGCGTCGAGGTTTCCCAGCGGGCCCTTCACGCGGGCGAACGGCGGCGCGTGCGGGTCGGTGGCGGCGCGAACCTTCGCGGTCTCGTCACGAACCTTCGTGCACCACGACTGCGCGAACCCGAGGAAGAACTGCTGGCTGCGCGAGAAACGGAACTGCGAGTCGGCGTCGCCCTTCTTCGCGTACCAGTCGGCCATGGCCGCGTGCGCCAGCTTGAGGCCGCCGAGGTCGGCGATGTTCTCGCCCAGCGTGAGATCGCCCTTCACCTTCACGTCGCCGATGGCCGTGTAGCCGTCGAACTGCTTCTTCACGCACGAGGCCTTCTCGACGAACGCCTTGCCGACCGAGGCCGACCACCAGTCCTTGATGTTGCCGTCGACGTCGAACTGCCGGCCCTCGTCATCGAAGCCGTGGGTGATCTCGTGGCCCACCACCATGCCCATCGAGCCGAAGTTCACGGCGTCGGTGGCGGCTCGGTCGAAGAAGGGCGGCTGCAGAATGCCGGCGGGGAAGACGATCTCGTTCTTCTGCGGGTCGTAATAGGCGTTCACCGTCGGAGGCGACATCAGCCACTCGTTGCGATCGACCGGCTTGCCGATCTTCGCCAGCTGACGCTGCACCTCGAAGCGGTTGGCGGCGAGCGAGTTGCCAAAGAACGAGGTGCGCGAGGTGGTGAGCTTCGCGTAGTCGCGCCAGGTGCCCGGGTAGCCGATCTTGTTGTTGCCCACCATGCGGGTGACCTTCTCGAAGGCCGCCTTGCGCGTGGGCTCGTCGAACCACGAGAGCGACGCGAGGTTCGCCTCGAACGACTTCTGGAGCGACTCCACCATCGCGCTCGTGCGGGCCTTGCCGTCTTCACCGAACGCGCGGCGCACGAACTCACGGCCCAGGGCCTCACCGAGATCGCCGTCGGTGTACGCCACGCACTTCTTCCAGCGCGGGCGATCGGCCTTGGCGCCGGTGAGCGCCTTCGACGAGAAGTTGAACGCCTCGTCCTGGAACACCTTCGGCAGCGCCGGCGTCGTCGAGCGCAGCACCACCCAGGTCAGGTACGAGTTCAGCAGCTCGGGCTTGGTGTCTTTCGCGATCGCCGCGACCTCGACGAAGTACGGCACCGAGTTCACGTTGATGGCCTTGAGGTCCTTCGCGCCCACGGCCGTGAAGTACGCGTCCCACGCGAAGTCCTTCGCCTGCGCGGTGAGGCCGTCGCGGTTGATGCGGTTGTAGAGCTTGTTCGGATCACGCCGCTCGACGCGGGTCTGCGCCACCTTCGCGAGCCGCGTCTCGATGGCCATCACCTCGTCGGCTTTGCGCTGGCAGTCCTTCGCGGGCAGGCCGAGCAGGCCGAACATCGCCTCGACGTGCGACTTGTACTGCTCGCGCACGGTCTTCTTGTCTTCGTCGAAGTAGTAGTCGCGATCGGGCAGGCCCAGGCCGCTCTGATCGAGCGAGCCGATCACCTCGGTCGAGTTCTTCAGATCCTGAATCGCGCCGATGTCGAAGAACGGGCGAAAGCCCGCCGCGTGAATCGTGCCGACGCTGGTGGCGAGCGACTTCGCGTCCTTCACCTTCGCGACCTGGTCGATGAACTTCTTCACCTCGGGGAGCGCCTTCTCGAGGCCCGCCTCGTCGGTGCAGGTGGCGTAGTAGTCGCCGAGCTGCTTCGCGAACGCGGTGCCCTCGGGCAGCTTGTTGGCAGCGGCCTCCTCGAGGATCGTCTTCTGCAGCGCCTCGTTGCGCTCGAGGATCGAGACGAAGCCACGCGAGTACAGCGGGCGATCGGCGGGAATCTCGGTCTTCGCCATCCAGCCGCCGCAGGCGTACTGGTAGAAATCGGCGCACGGGTCG
Organism: Archangiaceae bacterium; assembly: GCA_016879935.1. Classification (GTDB taxonomy): domain Bacteria; phylum Myxococcota; class Myxococcia; order Myxococcales; family Myxococcaceae; genus Xiheimicrobium. Next base: position 19,782 of record JAACJQ010000027.1, read on the forward strand.
GCGCTCAGATCCATCGCGGCTTCGTCGAGCCCGGGCGGCATGGGCTTCTTCAGATCGGCCACGAACTTCGGCGGCTCGGGAGGCGGCGCGGCCACTTCCTTCGCAGGAGCGGCGGGCGCTTCTTTCTGCACGGGCTGCTGGGTGGCACAGCCGGCGACGAGAATCAGGGCGAGAGCAGACAGACGCATGCGACCTCCGGAAAAGAGGTCGCGGCCTTACCGCACCGCACGTCGATGATCGACGAATCGCTTCAGGGAGCGTCGAAGGGGTGGTGACTCAGGCCGACGAGCGTGCCTTCCGGGTCTCGCACGTACAACGTCCACCCGGTCTGCTTCACGATCGGCACGCCGTGCGCGGCCAGCTCGACCTCGATGGCTCTCCGCGCCGCCGGAGCGATGCGCAAGGCGATCATCGATGGCCCCAGCGCGCCGTCGGGCACGTTCACGCCCTCCGGCAGATGCTCGATCGCCAGAAAGCCGCTCTCGCCGCCCACCGAGACCCAGACGCTCCGAAGCGAGCCGTCGTCGCGGTGCCAGCGTTTGACCTCGGCCAGCCCCAGCACCACCCGGTAGAAGGCCGCGACGCGCTCGACGTCACGCGCCTGAATGGCGAGGTGGTGAAAGCCGAGGGCCTGCATCAGGGCAACGAGTCGAGGTACCTGCGAATCGCCTCGAGCATCGGAGACGGCTCCTCGACCGCGATCACCGTCGACTTCACCACCTTGAGGCGCCGGCCCGCGAAGTCGAACGCGGTCGGCGGGCGAAGCTCAGGCTGCTGCTGCAACGCGAGGTTCGTCGAGCGAGGAGGCATTTCAGTCGTCCTCCGGCTTGCGGTCGTACTTGCTCAGCAGATCGTCGACCGCCTCACGCAGGTACTCGCTCTGCGCGATGCGGGTGCGCTTCGACAGCTCGCGAAGCTTCTCGACCTTCTCCTGCTCCACCAGCACGTGCGTGCTGACGACCTCTCGCTCGGACTTGGTGATCAGGTCCCGGTCTGACGTCGACTCGGTGACGGGAACTGCCATGGGCGCGTCGTGCATTTCGTCTCCTGTGTGGCGCAAGCGACAAGGCGCTACAGCCCTGTGCTGACCGGATGAGACGCTGCGAATGGGGGGTGGTCAAAAAAACAGCCCCGACTCGGTGACGAATCGGGGCTTCGAACTTTCGGTTAGTGGCCAGGGACGGACTCGAACCGTCTACCTGCGGATTATGAGACCGCCGCTCTAACCAGATGAGCTACCTGGCCGTGACTTCGTGAAACGGGCGCGGCTCTACATGGCCAATCGTGCGTCCGCAAGCACCACGACGAGGGGCTTCGTTCAGCCCTGACGACCGGCGTACCGGGAGTGATCGACCAGCAGACACCGGTCCTGCACGACGTCGATGCCCGCCTCGACCAGCTTCTGGGCGAACCCGTCGTTGCGAATGCCGAGCTGGAGCCAGACCACCTTCGGCTTCGCGGCCAGCACGTCGTCGAGGTGCGGCGGCAGATCGTTCGGGCGACGGAACACGTCGAGCAGATCGACGGGCCCGCCGGGAATGTCGGCGACCTTGCGGTACACCCGCTCGCCGAGAATCGTCGTCACCTCGGGGTAGTAGACGGGCACGGGAATCACCTCGAGCCCCTGCTCCTGCAGGTACGCGGGCACGTCGAAGGCCGGCTGCCCCGCCTGCGCCTCGGTCTTGATGCCCAGCACGGCGATGCGCTTCGACGCGTTCACCACCGCCGCGATGCCTGCCTCGTCTTCGATGATTCGAGCCATGGGTCGCGAGGCTAACCGTGGCTAAGGTGCGCCGCATGGTCCTTCTCCTGAGCGCCCTCCTCTCGGCCGCCCCGGCCAACCAGCCGTCCGTCTTCACGCTCGAAGCCGAGCCCTTCATCGCAACGGCCCGCGCCGATCTCGCGACGCTGCACATGTTCGTGACGGGCCTGAAGTCGGTGAACGCGCAGGTGCAGGCGAACCGGCAGCTCTTCGCGCTCAAGGCAGACACCGTGCTCACGCCCGAGCAGAAGCGCACCATCTTGAGCACGTGGGGCTCGCTCTTCGGCTACTTCGCGTCGATCGAAGGGCTGCGCCAGAAGTACTGGGACTTCGTCAAGCTGCTGCCGACCGACTCGCGGCACGCGTGGGGCTACGTCGTCACGCACACCGCGCTCACCACCCTGCTCGCCTACGGCATGTCGTTTGCCGATCTCACCATCGGCAACAAGCAGCTCGAGACGCTGCTCGACGAGAAGAACGACGAGTTCGGCGTGCCCGCTGGCGCCTTCGCGGCCTTCAAGATGAAGGCGATTCACGTGGCGACCTCGACCCAGCTGATGACCGGCGACGCGTGGGCGCTCACCGTCACGCCGACGTTGAAGAAGCTGAAGGCGCTCGACGAGAAGGACGTGAAGTGGGCGTGGGAGGAGATGAAGGCCGACTCGAAGCAGGCGAAGAGCTCGCTCATGAAGAGCGGCGTGAAGCTGTTCGCCGGCAACGCGACCGACATTCTCAAGGACTCGACGATGCAGACCGTCTTCCCCGTGCAGAAGTCCTTCGCGGAGTGGATGGGCGACACCCGCGTCGCGCGCAACGGCAAGCCGCTGCTCTCGAAGGCCTTCGTCGAGAAGAGCGTGTTGCCGAAGCTGCAGGCCGGCGACGTGCTGGTGACGCGGCAGAACTGGTTCCTCTCGAACATCGGTCTGCCCGGCTTCTGGCCGCACGCGCTCTTGTACGTGGGCCGCCCCACCGACTGGGCCGCCATCGAGATCGACCCCGGCGTGCAGGCCTGGCTGAAGACGCAGCCTGAGAAGCCCACGACGCTCGCCGAGCTGCTGCAGAAGCGCTACCCCGAGAAGTGGAAGGCGTACGCCGACGGCAACGACTTTCAGGGGCACGGGCCGATTCGCGTCATCGAGTCGATCTCCGAGGGCGTGAGCTTCACCGCCGTCGAGCATGCCTTCGGCGTCGACTACCTCGGCGGTCTGCGCCCCCGCCTGCCCCTCGTCGAGAAGGCCCGCGCCATCGAGCGCGCCTTCAAGTACCAGGGCCGGCCGTACGACTTCGACTTCGACTTCTTCTCCGACTCGACGCTGGTGTGCACCGAGCTCGTCTACAAGGCGTACCAGCACGACACCGACATGAAGGGCCTCGACTTCCCGCTCGTCGACGTGGCCGGCCGCCGCACCTTGCCCGCCAACGAGATCGTCAAGCGCTTCGATCTCGAGGCTGAGCAGCCGAACCGTCAGCTCGACTTCGTGCTCTTCATCGACGCGAAGGAGAAGGAGGACGCCGTGTTCGAGAGCACGGCCGACTCGCTGCGCGGCACGTGGAAGCGCCTGAAGTGGGACGTCGCCCAGAAGTAACGACGGCCGAACCGCTCAGCGGCGAACGATGTCGCTGAACTCGAAGTAGCCGGCCGCATCACGGCACTCGACCAGCGCCCACTTGGTCGCCTTGTTCGGGTCGGGCCGAAGATCTTTGCCCCACTGCTCGAGATCGCTCTCTTTGTTGTCGCCGGGGCGCAGCGTCGGGAAGACGAGGTGCTTTCCGTTGGGCAGGTGCACGTCGCACTGCGCACCGGCCGGCGAGCTGCTCTTCACCAGCACCCGAATCTTCGAGGTGGTGTTCCCGAAGATCACGTCTCGCGTACGCGACAACACGACCGAGCCCTCGATTCGCGGCAGCGCGGGTTCGGCCGGCTTGTCTTCGACCTTCGGTTCGACCGGCTTCTGAACGACGGTCTTCGGGTCGGTCCTGGGATCCAGCGTCTTGGGGTCGACCTTTGGCTCGGCTGGCCGATCGTCGGGCTTCGGGTTCTTCGCGAACGGATCAGCGAGCGCGATCGGCTCGTCGGGTTTGGTGGGGTTCGGCTTCACCGCCTTCGGCCGCTCCACCACGGTCTCGTCGACGAACGCGAAGAGCTGGTCGGGGTGCGTTTCGTCTTCCTCCATGAGCAGCTCGGCGACGGTTCCGCGCGCCTTCAGCTCGAGCACCCGCGCCTGGCCGAACACCTCACGCTGCTTGTCTGCGAGCGGCTCACCGATCAACCGCAGGCGATCGCCCTCACGCAGCCGCTGGCCCTTGTCGATGTCGATGAACGCGCCATCGGAGCGGCGAATCACCTTGAACACGTGCCCTTTGGGCATCACGCGCGCACGCTCGATGGCAGCGACTGCCGCGCCAGCGTCGACGACCTCGGCGACCGGGTCGACGGGCTTGATCGGCTCCTTCACGGGCTCGACTGGCTTGAGCGGTTCGACGCGCTCGATGGGCTTCACCGGGTCGACGTTCACGATGGGGTCCTTCGGCGGCGAGCTGCCGAAGACGACGTAGCCACCCACTGCGACGCCGACGAGCACGAGCAGCCCCACCACGACGAACGGCGCTGCCGATCGTTTCGGCGCGACGATCGGCTCGTCGTCCACGGCGGCGAGCGACGGCTCCGTCGACTGGCTGGGCGGCCTCGACTTCACCGGCGGCGCCGGCTTCGACGGTGCCTTCACGGGCGGCTGTGGCGCCTGAGCGCTCGCCTGCACCGACAGGGCCCGCTGCGCCGGCGTGAGCGCGACGCCTGACTCGGGGCGCACGAACGTTCCGTCGATCGCCTCTTCCTGCGACGACACGGTGCCCGACTTCGGCTTGAGAAAATGGCCGGGACTCGACGGCGGCTTCACCCCACCCTTGCGAAGGAGCGACAGCTGAGACTGCAGGCTGCGCTCGGCCGCGAACTCCTCGGGGCACATGGCACGAATGAAGTTGCCCGCCTCTTCGGCGTTGACCGACAACCCCTCACGAACGGCGATCTCGTTGAGCGCGCGGGCGAACTCGTCGCCGCGGTTGTAGCGGGCAGCGGGATCTTTGCTCAGCGCGCGCAGCACGACCTGATCGAGCGTCTCGCTGATCTCGGGCCTGAATTCGCGCAGCGACGGCACCTTCGGAAACGCCATCGCCGCGACCATCTCGGCCATCGTGCCGCCACCGAAGAGCGGCCGGCCCGCCAGCATTTCCCAGATGACGATGCCGGCCGAATAGATGTCGGAGCGGTGATCGACCGTCTGCGCCATCGCCTGCTCGGGCGACATGTAGCCGAGCTTGCCCATCACCGTGGCCGGCAGCGTGTGCTTCGACCGCGCCGCGCTCTTGGCGAGGCCGAAGTCGATCACCTTCACCTCGCCCTCGTACGACACCATGACGTTCTGCGGAGACACGTCACGATGCACGATGCCCAGCGGCGTGCCTTCGGGGCTCGTCTTGCGGTGCGCGTAGCCGAGCGCTTCACACATGAGCCGGCCCACGTGAATCGCGATGGGCACGGGCAGGAAGTTGCCCGTCGTCGCGCAGCGGGTCTCGACGCGCGCGAGATCGACGCCCGGCACGTACTCGATCGCCATGAAGAGCGTGCCGTCGGCTTCTCCCATGTCGTAGACCTGCGCGATGTTCGAGTGTGTCAGGTGCGTGAGCACGCGCGCCTCGTGGTGAAAGCGCTCGACGAACTGCGTCTCGGCCTTCATCTGCGGGAGGATCGTCTTGACGATGCACAGCTTCTCGAAGCCGCCAGCGCCCGAGAGCCGAGCGAGGTGCACTTCGCCCATGCCGCCCTGCCCGAGGACGAAGAGCAATTCGTAGCGGCCGAGCGTTCGACGCTCGAGTTGGGAGTCAGCCATGACGCCGGGCACTTTACCGGTGGGGCCGCCGGTTGCGAGGAATCACGCCAGCACGAACGCGGGTTGAATGACTCTGCTGGCCGCGCGTAAAGAGCCCCATGCTTCCTGTGATGCTGCTGGTGCTGGCGCAGGGCCCGGGCTCGACGCTCGAGGTGACCAGGCCGGCCGACGCTCCGAAGTCGACCATCTCGACCAGCGCTCCCAGCTCTGACCTGAAGCTGGTGCCGCTCGAGGGCCGCCCCGCGTCGTCCATCGAGCTGCAGGGCCACAACGCGCTCGTGATTCCCGTCTCGATCGCCGAAGGCCGACGCTTCCCCTGCGAGCACTTCGCCACCATCGCGGTCTGCGACGACGTCACGGTGGTGAAGGGAGAATTGATCGAAGAGCCGCTGCCGTTGTCAGACGGCGGGACGGAGGGCGTCAATCACATCAGCTTCACCGCTCTCAAACCCGGCCGCACGACGTGCTCGTGCGGACAGCCAAAGAACCTTCAATACGTCTACGAGTTCACTGTGGGCTCGCTCGAAGACGCCGTGCGGCCGGTGGCGAGAAAAGTGGTAGGCGCGGCGTTTACCCGGCTGTATACGCACCGCCGCAGTCAGGTCCCGTAGCTCAGCTGGATAGAGTACTGGCCTCCGAAGCCAGGGGTCGCGCGTTCGAATCGCGCCGGGACCGCTTCCGCAACAACCTTCCGTTGTCGCCCATCGTCAGATCGCGATGGCGGGCGACCGGACAATCGCTCTACACCGTCGTGCATGCGTTTCTCCCGCTTGTTCGTCGCGTCGTGCGTGCTCGTGTTCGCTGCGTGCCCTGGTCCAACCCCGACGCCTGATGGCGGAGTTGGTGGAGGCAGCGGTACCGCCGGCGGCAATGCGACGGGTGGCGGCGCTGCGGCTGGTGGTTCGACGGCTGGCGGCTCCACGGCAGGCGGCTCCACGGCAGGCGGCTCCACGGCTGGCGGCTCGACGGCTGGCGGCTCCACGGCTGGCGGCTCCACGGCTGGCGGCTCCACGGCTGGCGGCTCCACGGCTGGCGGCTC
>JAACJQ010000222.1 GCA_016879935.1 Archangiaceae bacterium
CGAACGGCCGGAAAGAGAGAAAAGTGGCCGTTCGCGCGCGCGCCGCTCCGAGGATTCGCGAGGTTGCTGGCTCGATGCGGGGCCTCGGTTCCGGTCGCGAACGGCCGCTTTCCGTGCAGCAGGTCTCTTGCTCGCCCCTGGGTCACGAGCCGCGGACGAACACTTCCCCTGGCCGCCCCAGGGAGGGGGGCGGGTCGGATTTTCGGCGCCCGGTCGCGCGCCCTGACGGGTTCCCGGGGCCGATTTCGAGTGGGTCAATTCCGGGAAACTGAGCACCCCGGGATTCAGGAACGGCTCGCCGCAGAAATTGAGCAGCACCGCCTGTTCGGTTTCGAGCTGCGAGTGGCACTTCGGTCAGCAGATGAGCGACTGGACCGAGCGGAGCAGCTCCTCATCGGAGGGGTGCGTGTAGATGGCGGTCGACAGCACCGACTTGTGGCGGGCGAAGCGCTGGGTCAGCCGGATGTCTCGGCTCGCCCGGTACATGTTCGTGCACGCGCAGTGACGAAGCGTATGAAAGCTGAAGTGCCGGTCGAAGCCGCAGCGCTTCTGCCAGACGCTGAAGGCGCGGCGGAGTTGCCGAGTGGAGAGCCGACGGCCCAACCGGCTGACGAAGATCGGCGTCTCGGGCGTGAGGGCCTCGCCGGCGTGCCTGCGACTCGCGATCAGCTTCTCGAGCTTGGCGCGCACGAGGTCGGGGAGCATCACTTCCTGCGGCGCCGGGTCTTCGCTGGCCCGCTTGAAGACCCGAAGCCGCAGCCGTCGCCTGGCGTGGCCGGCCTCGTCGAACACGTCGCCAATGTTGAGCGCGACGATCTCGTGCTCTCGCAGGCCTGCGCCGAGCGCGACGCTGTAGATGACGTGGTCGCGGAACCCATCGAGCCGCTGACCGGTGACCTTCAGCAGCAGGCGCTGCTCGTTCTCAGTCAGCGTGCGCGCGGGGCGGGAGACGGAGTCGGCGTAGGTCGTCATGTCGAGCCATACACGCTTCGTTCTCGCGAGCAGGCAAGCGGAGGAACGCGATGACGCTCGGCATTGTGAAGCGCACGGAGGAGGAGTTCGCCGACTGGCTCGGCACCGAGTGGGGCTTCATCTCGGGCCTGGGCTCCTTCGACGACGAGCCGGTCGCGCTCGAGCAGTACCAGTTCGCGTTTTTGCAGAATCGCTCCCGCTTCCGCTGGGTGACGAAGAGCCGGCAGGTCGGGTTCTCGGTCCTCTTCGCGCTCGAGGCGCTCGCCAGGTGCCACCTGCGCGAGAAGCACACCGCGGTGTTCGTCAGCTACAACCTCGACGACGCGAAGGAGAAGATCCTCGTCGCGCGCCAGGTGCACGAGGAACTGCCGCTCGCGTACCAGAAGCGGCTGGTGGTCGACTCGAAGACCGAGCTCGCGTTCGAGTCGAACGGCACGAACAAGCGCCTGTCGCGAATCCTCTCGCACCCGTCGAAGGCACCCCGTGGCAAGAAGGGTGACGTCTACCTTGACGAGCTCGCGCACTACGTGAACGACCGCGAGGTGTACCGGGGCTCGACCGCACTCATTCTGCGGTCGAACGGACAGCTCACGGGGTGCAGCACTCCGCTCGGTCGACGCGGCATCTTCTGGGAGATCGCCAACGAGGAACTGCGCAAGTACCCGCACCACACGCGGCAGTACGTGCCGTGGTGGCTCTGCCGGTTCTTCTGCGCGGACACGAAGCGCGCGGCGGTCGAGGCGCCGAACATGCCGACCGAGGAGCGCGTGTCCGTCTTCGGCCGGCCGACGCTCATCGAGCAACTCGACTCATTGCCGCTCGACGACTTCCAGCAGGAGTTCGAGGGGCGGTTCGTCGACGAGACGTACAGCTTCTTCCCCTACGAACTCATCCTGCCGTGCACGACCGACGACCTGGTGATGGTCGACGACCCGACGTCCATGCGCGCTCCGGAAGGTCGGCTGGTCGCCGGCTTCGACGTGGGTCGCACGCGCGACCGTTCAGAACTCGCGGTGTTCGAGGAGATCGAGGGCCGGTTCACTTGCCGCATGTTGAAAAGCTTCGAGGGCACGCCGTTCGCCGAGCAGGAGGCCGAGCTGCGACGCCTCCTCGGCACGCTCCTCGTCGCGAGACTCTCCATCGACCGGAGCGGCATCGGCATGAACCTCGCCGAGAACCTCGCCCGCGACTTCCCTCAAGTAGTCGGCGAGAACTTCACCAACGACACCAAGGAGCGCTGGGCGACTGACTTCAAGATCCTGCTCCAGCGCCGAGATGTGACGATGCCTCGCGACCGCGACCTAATCGCGCAGATCCACGCCATCAAGCGGCGCGTGCTGCCGTCGGGGAAGGTGAGCTTCGACGCCGAGCGGAACGCCCGCGGTCACGCCGACAAGTTCTGGGCTGTGGCCCTCGCTTGTCAGAGGGAGCGCCAGAGCTCAACGCCACGCACGGGCGATATCTCGGTGCGCGTACTCGGCTGAGTCATCATCCCTCGTCGAACTTCTCACGCGTGGAAAGGTCCATCGATTCGCCATCACGGAAGCGCCGACCGACGAAGGAAACGTCCGCCTTTCCGTAGGTGAACAGTTCGCCGCGCAGGACTGCACCATCGAAACGCGCAACGCCGCGGCCGCTCAACTCCTTCATGTCTTCATCCCCGCGCCAGCAGAAGTCGACCTTGTTGCCCGAGTAGCGGCAATCGAGGTTGCCCATGAGGCGGGCGAACCGCATCGAGCCCCATTGCCCGTCGAACTCAAAGTGCGGCGTTCCGAGGTAGTCGAGGTCGATCGGGGTGTCTGAAAGGTAGGAGCGGGGCCCCGGCCGAATCTCCTCGATGAGCCATGGCCCATCAAAGCCGGATTGAGTCACCAGCCGAAGGTGGGCCGGCCGACCGCCCTGCACTCGCTTGCCGCCCGAGGTTGAATGGTCCCATGCAGACCCCTGCCAATGCGTGATGAACCCATTGAACTCGCACTCCGAGCATCGCCACTCGATCTCCGAGTGCCGAGGGTATCGAGCAATCAGGATGACACCCGCACAAGCACGTCTGCCAGGTCGGCACCGACATCGCATGGGACTTCGAACTCTGGCCTTTGGCCCTTCGAGCGAGCCGATCGCCACAATCCCCGCGAGGAAGGCAGGCAGCGAGCGGCCCGCAACGAACTCGTCACCTCCGACCTCCGGAAGGTGCCTGAAGTCGGTGATGAGCGTCTTGGGTCGAACCACCGCTGCACCCTACGTCAGACGCCAGTGGCGATCTCGGGTCGAGTAGCCTCTGAAGGGTGTACCGGCCCACCCCAGCGGAGGTGAAGCGCGCGCAACGACTCGTTCGCCGAAGCACTCCCAGCGCACGAGCCCACGCCCTGTACACCGAGGCCGCCATGCTGTTCCTCGGCGTTGCCGACCTCCTGCCCGTCGTTGACTACGGGGGCCAGCGACTTCGTCTTGAGACGATCCGCTGGCAGAGGTCGGTGTTGTTCGGCCGCGACTACCTCATCGCGCATGTCGAGGATGCGCGACTCAACGAGGTCGCCCCCGAGTGCGATGCGCTCGCGGCGGGCACGAATTTCGGCCCCCTCGTGCTTGTCCCGCTCAGACGACGGAAGGCCCGCAGCGAGGTGTTCACCTCGATTCTCGAGCACGAGTTCGTGCACGTGAACCAGATGCTCCTCGGGCGCTTCGGACTCAACCCAGTCGGGCGTTCGGTTCCCGAAGCGCTCATCGCCTTCACGAAGGAAGCCGCGGCTGAGGCCGACGCGAACCTCATTCAGCTGTCGCTCTGGCCTCGACTGTTCCCGCTCGACCTCGGGCTCACCCTCGAGCATTGGTGCGTGCTTCGCGGTTGGACCGCCGCACTGGAGCGTGCCGTCCTTGGCGGATTCTGCCGACAGAACCTCGTCCGGCGCTTTCTGTCCGCGCTCGGGAAAGCGGCACCGTCGCTTGCCAAGCAACTCGGGGCGTCAAGGCCAGTCGCGAGCTGGTTTGCAGAGAGGCACGCCGGCCTGGTCCGCGCAGCAGCCGAACTGCACCTCGAGCGACTCCCGGAACTGGCAGAGAATCCAGCTCTCCGGGCCACGGCTGCGTGGCTGGTCCGCCCGTCGCTCTCCTGAGGTCCCCGCCAACCCTTGTCAGAGCGCTTTGACCGCTCGCCATGGTGGACAACTCGCCTGTCGACCAGCGCCTGCAGACCATCCTGAAGGCCGTCGTCGTTGGCGCACGGGTTGAGGACCCGGCCAGTCGGGGAGGCGGTGAGCAGTCATCGGCGTTCGCCGACGCGGGTGCCCTCTCGCCTCCCTACGACCCAGAGGGGATGTGCCTCTTGGTCGAGCACTCGAACTCGCTGCGCCAGAACGTAGACGCGTACGCGACGAACATCGACGGGTTCGGTTTCCGCTTCGACCCAGTCATCGACTTCGAGGCCGAGGAAGCCCGGGAGCGGGTCCGCGACACGCTGATGCTCGAGCGCCTGGCCGCGCGTGAAGCAGGCACGCTCGACGCGACCACCAACATCACACCCACGGATGACGAGGCGAACGCACGCTTCGACGAACTCCGCCAGCACTCGCGCGTCGAACGAGCGCGCCTCGAGGCCTTCTTCGACTTCGCCTGCTTCGACCACTCCTTCGTCGACCTGCGCCGGCGCACGCGCCAGGACCTCGAGGTCACCGGCAACGCTTTCTGGGAAGTGCTGCGCGACGGGAAGGGCGACCTCGCCCGCTTGGTCTACGTCCCCTCGTACACCGTCCGACTCCTCCCGCTCGACCGCGACCCGGTCGAGGTCAAGGAGCGCGTCCGCGTCTCGCCAGTCACCTTCGACACGGTCTCCGCCCGTCGGCGCCTGCGCCGATACGTGCAGATCCAGGGCACCGAGCGCGCCTTCTTCAAGTCCTTCGGCGACCCGCGTGTCATCTCGCGCAACACCGGCGCCGCGTTCCCCGACGTCTCGTCGCTCAAGACCGCCGACGCGACCGACGGCCCGGCCACCGAGCTGCTCCACTTCGCGATCCACTCCCCGCGCTCGCCGTACGGAGTGCCGCGCTGGGTCGGCACGCTCCTCTCGGTCCTCGGCTCGCGGCAGATGGAGGAGGTCAACTACCTCTACTTCGAAAACAAGAGCGTCCCGCCGATGGCGCTCCTGGTCTCCGGCGGCCGGCTCTCCGACGCGTCGGTTCCGCGCATCGAGCGGTTCATCGAGGAGAACCTCAAGGGCAAGGCCAACTTCCACAAGATCCTCATCCTCGAGGCAGACGGCTCGGGCGCCGGCGACGGCGGACGCGCGAAGATTGAGCTCCGACCGCTCACCGACGCTCAGCAACAGGACGCGCTCTTTCAGGTCTACGACGAGCGGAACATCGACAAGGTCGGCGGCGCCTTCCGTCTCCCGCGAATGCTCCGCGGCGAGAGCAAGGACTTCAACCGCGCGACAGCCGAGAGCGCGCTCCGCTTCGCCGAGGATCAGGTCTTCCAGCCCGAGCGCGACGAGTTCGACTTCCTGATGAACCGGAAGGTGCTCGCCGACATGGGCATTCGCTTCTGGCGCTTCCGCTCCCAGACGCCGGTGACACGCGACCCGGAGCGCATGACCGAGATGGTCGAGCGTCTGGTGCGCGTTGGTGTGCTCACACCGGAAGAGGGCCGAGTCCTCGCCGGCGACATCTTCAACCGGGAGTTCCGGAAGATCGGCGACGACTGGACCAAGCGTCCGATCACGCTGACCCTCGCGGGCGTGCAGACGCAGAGCGTGGACCTGACTCCCGCAGCGAGGCCGCCTTCGACGCTGGCGCAGAGCGCGAAGCAACTGCTCACGCTCCGAGAGGATCTGCGCGCCGAAGAGGAGCGTCTCGCCACCGAACGGGCCGAGCTCGCCCGCCGCTACCTGGAGCCCGAGCGAGTGACGGTGCCGCGCGCGGAGTTCGAGTCATGGTTCGGGGACCAGCGTGAGCCTGCTTGAGCTCCACGATGCCCGGGTATTCACCGACGAGCTGCTCGAGCAGGTGCTCCGGCTGCCCGTCGAGAAGGTAATGGACCTCGGGAGTCCCCAAGGGTTCGACCGCGCGTCGGCACTTCTGGCGGCGCGGCTCCGGCGCTCGGCAGCGCCAGCTGAGGCAGACGCCCTTCGCGAGGCCGTGGCGGTGCTCGACGTGGACTGGGGGCGCACCACCGCTGCTCAGCGGCGGCGCCTCGTCGCGGAGTCCCTTGTGGCTGCCGGCAGATCGACCGCCCTCATCCCAAAGCGGATCGAGGTCCCACTTGGAGATGCGGCCACGGCGGTCGTCAACGCCACGCGCGCGCACTCACGCCAGGTGCAGGAACTGGCCATCGGGGCTCGCTTCAACGCGCTCGACCACCGTGTCGCGCGGCACATCGTGAACGCGCAGGGGCACCTCGTCCGCGACGAGTACGGGCGGCGACTCGATGGGTTCGGTCGCGAAGCAACGCGGGTCGTCGCCTCGGGGCTCGAGCGGGGTTGGGGCCGCTCCGACATTGCCGGCGAGCTGGAGTCCGCAGCTCGAGCCGCGCTCATCGAACGTGCGCCGTTCTACTGGGAGGTCGTCGCAAGCGCATTCATCGGTCAGGGGCGCTCCTTCGCGCAGGTGAGCAGCTACGCAGAGGCCGGTGTTCAGCGGTACCGAATCGAGTCCGTGCTCGATGAGCGGACGACCCACATCTGCCGGTTCCTCCACGGGAAGACTTTCGCCGTCGCTGACGCGCTTCGAAAGTTCGATCAGGTCGAGCGGCTCGAGCAGCCGGAGGACATCAAGCGCGTCCTGCCGTGGGTCCGCGAGCGCCTCGATGGTGACCGGCTCACGCTTCACAGTGCCGGCGTTTCGATCGCAGAGGTAGTTCGCTCGGCGGCGGGCCGGCGCGACGAAGTCGGCGAGTTCCGACCACGGATAGCGGTCGAGGGGCTCGGCGACGCCGGCCTCGGGTTCCCTCCGGTCCACGGTCTGTGCAGAACGACCACGCTCGCGGCTTGACCTGAAGCCCACGTCGCTCGACTGCAGGACGCTGGAACATGATGCCCCCCGCAAAAGGTGAGCGGTTGCTTCGGTCGACGGTCTGCCTTGACTCTATACCTAGGTGCAGACCTTATGAATTGAGCATGGGCACGAAACACCAGTCCCTCCGCATCGGAGAGGTGGCGATGCTGGCGGGCGTCAACGTGCAAACGCTCAGGTACTACGAGCGCCGTGGGCTCCTGCGCGAGCCAGTGCGGCGCCCGTCCGGCTACCGCGAGTACGCGCCCGACGACGTTCGGGTGATCCGCTTCATCAAGAGCGCGCAAGGGTTGGGCTTCTCGTTGAAGGAGGTGCAGGAGCTGCTCCGCCTCCGCGAGGGGAAGCGCGCGAAATGCGCTGAGGTGAAGGCCGCCGCGTCGGCCAAAATCGCCGACATCGAAGCGAAGGTTCGGAGCCTCCGGGCGATGAAGCGCGCACTCGAAGTTCTCGTCGCATCCTGCGCCGGCGGCGACGCGCTGCAGTGCCCGATTCTGGACGCCCTCGACCGCCGGCCCCAGAAAGGACTCGAGCCATGAAGCCAACCGCATGCATCCGAGACGCCGAGCGCTCCACCGCAGGGGCCTGGTCCGCCACCGCGACAGCGGGCGCGATCTTGTCCGCGACCGCGGCCTCAGCCTGCTGCGTCGGCCCTCTCGTGCTGGCTCTGCTCGGATTGGGCGGCGCTGGCCTGTTGCTGAAGTTCGAGCCCTACAGACCGTACTTCGTGGCGCTCACCGTTGGCCTCTTGGCGACCGGCTTCCTCTTGGCCTACCGGAAACCTGCGGTCGCGTGCGCGTGCGAGCGGCCGAAGCGGAACCGCCTTGGCAGGACGCTGCTGTGGGTGGCTTCGGTCGTCGTCGTCGCGCTCCTCGCACTCCCCTACCTCGCGCCCTACCTGTTCCAGTGAAGGAGCAGTCATGAACCTGCAACGGACTGGGGTGGCCATCCTTGTCGGAGCGTTTTGCTGGGCGACAACGCATGTGCTGGCGGCTGCTCCCTCGGCCGGGAGCGCGACCGGCGTCGCGTCCGCCCGGCTGGCAGTCGAGGGGATGAGCTGCGCTTCATGCTCGGTGGCCGTCAAGACCGTCCTGAAGAAGCTGGAGGGCGTCAGGTCGGTAGACGTCAACCGCGCCAACAAGGAGGCGCTCGTCGAGTACGAACCGTCGAAGGTGCAGCCGAAGCAACTCGTGGACGCGGTGAACAAGCTCGGCTACCGCGCTTCGCTGCTCACACCGAAAGACACGACGAGGTCACCATGAACGCGAGTTCGCCGGAGCCTGCTCGAAGCCAGCTGAGAAACTGCCCCCGGTGCGGCGACACGGGACGGCCGGTCGGCGAGAGGACCCTGCGAGCCATCTTGAAGCCCGAAGCGGCCGCAGCGCTGAGGCCGGATGACTGGAGGTTCTGCCGCACGCCAACTTGCGACGTGCTCTACTTCGCGCCGGGCGGAGCGGTGTTCGAGAAGCGCGAGGCCGTCACGCGGATCGGCATCAAGGAGACCGAGGACCCGATTCCGCTCTGCTACTGCTTCGGCTTCTCGCGCGCCGACGTGCGGTCGGAGGTCGCCAACGCCGGGGACTCAACCGTCCCTGCGCGCATCGCTGCCGAGGTCAAGGCTCACCGTTGCGCTTGCCCCATCAAGAACCCCTCCGGTGCCTGCTGTCTCGGAGAGGTGAACAAGGCGGTGCAGGAGGCGAAGCAGGCCGTGCCGCGCGCGGCCGGGGAAGCCGCTGCTGCGCCTGTCACGGGCGGCGCACGACGGTAGGAACGACGTCGGCGGGCCTTCACCCAGGACTCAAACGCCCCCGACGGCGTGCGCTGCGGGGGCCCCGGTCGATGGACTCGACGCGAGGGCGTGTCCCCCGCCGGGCAACCGCGTCGCTTTTCAGCCTCGTGTGACGAGCCGCATGGCGCGGCTCACTGACCACCGAGGGCTCCATGACCACGCTGCTGACTGCGCTTCACCTCAACGACCCGGCGTCGCTCAAGCGCGGGCTCACCGCCGCGCTGTCGGCCCTGGTGCTGCTCGCCATCAACCCCGTGCTGCTCAAGTGGCACGTTCCGCCCGTCTCCGACGCGGTCATCGCCTCGGTCGCCGGCGTCGTCGCCATCTTCATCCTGCAGAGCGGCCTCAAGTCGAGCTCCATCGCGGTCGCGAACCTGACCGGTCCTGCCGAGCCGGACGCGCGCGACACCACCCCACCCGGCCCCACCCGAGCCCCTGAGCTGGCGACACCTGGGCGAGTGACCCCATGACCGACCTCATGACCGCCATCGTGCGTTCGCGCTCCGTGCTCCGCACCGCGGTGGCCGACGACGTCGAGAAGACCATCTGGGGCTCCCCCGCCGGCAAGAAGCGCCTGGCGAAGCGGCTCGCAGCGATGCTCCCGGCGCACAAGACGTACGTCGAGCCATTCGCTGGCAGCGCCGCGGTGCTCTTCACGAAGGAGCCCGCTCCGGTCGAGGTCATCAACGACGCCGACCCGGAGATCGCCGAGGCGTACAAGCTCCTCAAGAAGCTCACGCCAGCCGACCTCGCGCGCCTCAAGAAGCTGCCGTGGATCGGCGACGAAAAGACGTTCAAAGGACTGCTCGACGCCAAGCCGAACTCCGATGTCGAGCGGCTCCATCGATTCCTGTACCTGACGCACTTCTCGTACGGGAAAATGCGCGGGCGCAGCTTCAGCCCCTCCGTCGTCGGCGTCGAAGCGAAGACCATCAAGCGCATCGAGGAGTTCGCGCCCCGCCTCAAGAAGGTGAGGGTCTACGGCGGCGACTACGAGAGAGTCGTCCGCAAGTACGACTCGAAGGACACCGCGTTTTTCCTCGACCCGCCGTACCCTGGGTACAACGTCGACGTCGGCGAGTCGGACTTCGACGAGGAGCGCTTCTTCAAGCTCCTCGCGACGCTCAAGGGCCGCTTCCTCATCACCTACGGCATCCGCGGGAAGTTCCCCGCGATGGTGAAGGAGTCCGACTTCTGGGTGAAGCGCATCCGCACGCCGCGCAGCATCGGCTCGATGCGCGGCGTGGGTGGTCCGTCTGTGCTCACGCAGTTGCTGGTGGCGAACTACGAGCCGACGACGAAGGCCATCGACGACTGGCTCTGCGCGCCCGACGAGTCGGAGTTCGACAAGCGGACGAAGCTCATCAAGGGCGCCGACCCGAGCGACGAGCGGTACGTACTGGGCATCGTCCTCGAGCCCGAGGTCGTCGACGCGCAGGGCGACATCTACTCGGCCGACGAGATCCGGGAGGCAGCGCACCGGTTCATGGAGGAGTTCGGCGGCCTCGGTCTGATGCACCGCCTTCGGGTCAACGACCAGGTGAAGGTGCTGGAGAGCTTCCTCGCGCCTACCGACTTCACTCTGGGTGAGACCTCGGTGCGCAAGGGAACCTGGCTGCTCGCGGTTCGGGTCCTCGGCGACGAACTCTGGGGAAAGGTGAAGAGCGGCGAGCTCACCGGCTTCTCGATCGGCGGCTCCGCGCGACGTGTACCCGAACCGACCCCGCCCGCCTCCGAGGCAGCCGCATGAGCACAACCACCGACGGCGTGCACCGACTCGTGGACATGGTCGTCGAGGAAGTCTCTCTCGTCGACCGCGCCGCGAACCTGCGCCGCTTTCTCATCGTGAAGAGGGACGACACCATGGACGACACCGAGGACGCGAAGAAGGCCGATGCACCAGACGACTCGCCGCTCCAAGTGGCGATCGCAGCCCTGGAGAACTTGACGGAGATCGTCGAGGAACTGGGGGAGGACGCTTCCGACCCGCGCGTCACCAGTCTCGCGGAGCAGCTACGCGCTGCGAGCGAGGACCTGCTCGAGCGCGCCAGTTCCGAGGCGCCGGCCGACGACGACGCGACGAAGGCTGCCGCCCGACCGAGGCGCGGGAAGAAGCCAGAGCCGAAGAACCCACCAGCCGACGACGGTGAGATGACAGACGCGACGAGCAAGGTCGACCTGAGGCCCATCACGGAAGGGCTCACGAAGCTGACCGAGTCATTCAAGGCGCTCTCCGAGTCAGTCACCAGCCAGGCGCAACGACTCGGGCGCGTCGAGAAGCAGTTCGGCCTGCCGAACAGCATCCCCACCCAGCCGGCGACGCCGAAGACCAAGCCCGACGACGAGGTGGCCTGGCCCCTCGACCTCAACAACCCCCTCGATCGCGACAGCGTCGAGAAGTCGCTGTCGGTCCACGAGTCCTGAGAGGAGCACCCTGTGAGCTACACCTCGAATCGCACGCTGCTCGAGAAGGCAGACCTCGCTCTCGCGGATCTGACCGCGGGTGGCGGTGTGCTGCTCCCAGCGCAGGCCCAGAAGTTCATGCGCCTGCTCATCAAGCAGTCGGTGCTGATGCAGATGGCGACCGTCGTGCCGATGGCGTCGCCGAAGCACCAGATCGCCAAGATCAAGTTCGGCAGCCGCATTCTGCGGCGCGGCACCGAAGCAACCGCCCTCCCCGTCGCCGACCGGGCGCGGCCTGACATGTCGCATCTCGAGTTGGACGCGCAACTCGTCAAGGCCGAGGTCCACCTCTCCGACGAGGTGCTCGAGGACAACATCGAGCGCGGTGAGCTGCGCCAGACGATCCTCGAGATGATCGCCGAAGCCGCGGGGCGCGACATGGAGGAGGTGATCATCAACGGCGACACCACCTCGGCCGACCCATTCCTCGCGACCATCGATGGGCTGCTGAAGCAGGCGACCAGCCACATCGTGGACGCCGGCGGCGTGGCGCTCAGCAAGAACTTCCTGCGCGACCTGCTCAAGTCCCTGCCCAACGAGTACCTCCGCGACAAGAAGCAGATGGCGTTCCTCACGTCCGTCGACGCTGAGCTCGACTACCGCAACTCGCTGGCCGACCGCGCCACCGTCGGCGGCGACCGGTTCATCGAGGAAGACACCCCCGCTCTGTACTCGGGCGTTCCGGTCAAGCCAGTGCCGCTGTTCCCCGAGAACCTGGGGCCTGGCGGCAACCGCACCGTCGCCCTGCTCTGCAACCCGAAGAACGTCCACGTCGGAATCTGGCGCCAGATTCGCCTGGAGTCGTTCCGCGATGTGTCGGCGGGCGTGCTCCGCGTCGTGGCGACCATGCGCTTCGACGCCAAGTTCGCCGAAGAGGCGGGCGTCGCGAAGCTCATCAACATTCAGCTCTGAGGAGTTCGTTCATGGAGACCATGCTGGTTCGGCTCAAGTCATTCGATCCTCGACGAGGGCACATCGTCCGCCGATTCACCTACGCGGGCATCAAGTTCCACGAGGACCGCGGTTGGTATCGGGTGGAAAAGAACGTGGCCGACTACCTGCGCACGGCCAGACAGGTCGCCGGCGACGACGTCACGCCCCTCGCATTCGACGTGTGCAGCGAAGAGGAGGCAAAGGCACTCGACGTTCGCGAGGAGAGCGAAGCCAAAGTGCGCAAGGCGGCCGCTGACGACGTGCGCCTGAGCCCCGCGCGAAGTGACGTCTCCGCCGACGCGAAGGCGCCGACTCGGTCCGCGCGGAAGGCGTGACGTGTACGCGTCGGTGGCAGAGGTCCGGGCTGAGGGCGTTACGCCCGCCGCTGCCACCGACGCGCGGCTCGTCGCGCTGATCGACGAGGCCACGCGAACCATCGACAAGGTGACCCGGCAGTTCTTCGAGCCACGGCGAGCGACGCTGCGTCTCGACGGTCGCGGCACGCCGACGATCGAACTCCCAGTTCCTCCGATTGAGCTCACGCGACTCAGCGTCGACTACGAGGGCATGCAGCCGTTCCCGTTCGTCGGCGCCGCGCCGTTTGGGTTCGGCCTCGACCGGTCCGTGCTCCTCGTCGTCGGAGCTCCGATTGGTCCCGGCTACGACGGCGCACGCCTCACGCTGCGGCACGGCCTCGTGTTCCCGAAGGGCCACGGGAACGTCATCGCCGAGGGGCGCTGGGGGTACACCGAGGACGACGGCACTCCGGATGGGCGAACGCCGCTTGCGGTGAAGCGGGCCTGCATCCTCCTGGTGATGCGTGGGCTTCATCCGATGGCTGATGACGCCGCGTTCGAGGCGCGCAGTCGCTGGCGAATCATCGAGGAGCGCACGCGCGACCAGTCCTACCGCCTCGAATCGAATCGGGGTGCTGGCCGGTCACTGACTGGAGACCCGGAGGTCGACGCGCTTCTCCTCCCCTACGTCCGAAGCTCACCGGTCGGAGCTGCGTGATGCGAGGACGGCTCATCTTCCCGTTCCTCGCAGAACTCCGCCGGCTCGATGCCGACGCGATGTCGACGCAGGCGCCCGGCTACGACGAGGACTTCAAGGAGCCTGCGCTGCTCGACGCCGATGGAGATGGCGCGGCCGAGCCCTACCGACACGAACACCCACCCGTCCGCCTGCCGTGCCAGGTCGAGCCGCAGACGATCGAGGCGCTCCGCATGACGCCCGCGGGGAACACGCCTCAGTCGAGCCTGGACCTCGTCTTCCACTTCACCGACCTCGAGCGGCTGGGTCTGGTCGACCTGCAGACCGGCGAGGCGCTCGTCCGCCCCGGCGACCGACTCAGCGGGCTGTTCGACACCGAGGGCAGCCTGGTCTGGGCCGTGCGCACGCCGCCCGGCCTCTACGTGACCGAGGCGCGACCGACAGGCTTCGGGCTCTTCCGGCGCCGGCCACGACGGAATCTCCTCATTGTGTCGTTCAGCGACCGCCCCGCTGCTCGCTGAAGGTCGCACCGAAATCCGCCGAGAAATCGCGACGTCCCCGGCTCGGGTGGACGCCGACTTTGGAGCAGGCGCTTGGCGGAAGACACGCGGGCTCCCGCCGCTCCGAAGTTCCACTCGACCCGCAGCATGGAGTCCCGATGAAGAACCTGATCCTGATGGCCCTCCTGATGTTCGCGGTGGTCGGCTGCACCGAGCCGCCCTGCGACCCCGGCGCGTCGCGCTGCCTCGGCAACACGGTCGAGGTCTGCAACGAGAAGCAAGCGTGGCGCACGCTCGCCGACTGCGGGGAGCTGAGCCGCCTCGCGCGCCGGCCGCTCGTGTGCTCGTTCGTGACGTCCGACGACGCCGGCGTCATCGACGGCAACACCTGCATCCCGGAGCCTCCGGCGAACCCGTAGCACCGCGATGGCGATCTCCCGCACCGGCGACTGGGTTCGCGCTCGGGAGCTGCTCTCCAACACCTCGGGGAGACTCAAGGGTGCCGTCGAGCGGGCGATGAAGCAGGAGGCGCACGCCCTCCGAAACGAAGTCGTGAGCGGGTTGACGGCGCAGGCGCCGGGTGGCGAGCCCATCCGACCGCCTGCGCCGTTGACGTTGGCAGCGCGTCAGCTCGAGGGCTTCGGGGGCACCAAGTCGCTGCTGGTGCGCGGCGACCTCCGCAATGCGATCTCGGTGATCGCTGATGGCGACGAGGTGTTCATAGGCGTGCTGCGGAGCGCAAAGAGCAGCACGGGCGAGTCACTCGCCGACATCGCGCAGATCCAGGAGTTCGGCGGGCCGCCGGTGATCATCCCCATCACGCCGAAGATGCGTCGGTACCTCGCGGTGCTGCTCAAGCGTTCGGGCACACCTCAGCGCTCTGGAAGCGGCCGTGGCGTGGTCGTCACCCAGGTGCCGGCTCGCCCCTTCCTGCGACCGGCGTTCGAGAAGCTCAGAAGTGGCGCCACACAGCGGCTGCTCAACCGAATCGCCCGCCAACTGGGTTTGGCGCCGTGA
>JAACJQ010000223.1 GCA_016879935.1 Archangiaceae bacterium
GACGCGCGTGTGCTGAGCGACGCGTGTGTTGACTGGGTCTCGTGCGATGTCTGCGGCGTTGGGGTTGGCCGCGAGGTGGCTCCACACGCCGACGCGGGCGTTGTCAGCGACGCGGGCGTTGTCAGCGACGCGGGCCTCCTCAGCGACGCGGGCCTTGTCAGCGACGCTGGTGTTGTCAGCGACGCGGGCGTTCTCAGCGACGCGGGCGTTCTCAGCGACGGCGGCTCGGCCAGTGACGCAGGTCTCACGCCAGTCTGGTCCATTCGCGACACCATCATCACCACCCTGACGCTCGACGGAGGCGGCATCATCGAAGTCGGTCTCCCGCGAACGGGCCTCGAACCGGGCGAACTCGGCGTGGTGGTCAACACCCTCGACCCGCAATCGGTGGCGGTGGCGAACGACTTCATCGCCCAACATCGGCTCTCGCCCACGCAGCGAATCGAGGTGGCGTTCAACCCGACGTCGCCGCTCACTCCCGACACGGTCAACGCGCTCAAGCGCACCATCGACGCCGACGCAGGCGCTTTCGAAGCGCTCGCCCTCACGTGGACGGTGCCGTGGCAGGTCGCTGGAATGTCGCTGACGAGCGCGCTCGCCTTCGGCTTCGACGCGGGCTTCGACCAGAACGTCAGCCCGCTGTTCGGCAACTCCACGACGCGGCCCTTCTCCGAACTCGGCTTCCGACCGGTGATGTTGCTCGCGGGCGAAGACGCCGGGGTCGTGTCGACCGTGATTCGGCGGTCGGTCGCGTCGGAGTCGACCTTTCCCACAGGCACGGGCCACCTCTTCCGCACCACCGACTCTGCCCGCTCGCGTTCACGCGCGGCGAACATGTCGAGCACGGCGGGCTACTGGAACCACGATGGCGGCGTGGGCCTCGAGTTCCACTTCAGCCAGGCGAGCACCACCGACGCGCTCGCGAACACCTCGGGCGTCCTCTTCTATCTCACGGGGCTCACCTCGGTGCCCAACCTCTCCACGGTGTCATTCGTGCCCGGCGCGCTCGCCGATCACCTCACCTCGTTCGGCGGCATCTTGAGGGGAGGCTCCCAGATGAGCGCGATGCGATGGCTCGAAGCCGGAGCAAGCGCGAGCTTCGGAACGGTTCGCGAGCCCTTTGCGATGCAGGCGAAGTTCCCACTCGCGAGCGAGCTCGTCGGCCGCTACCTGCGCGGCGCCACCGCCATCGAGGCGTACTGGAGCTCGGTCGAGCTTCCCGGTGAAGGCCTCTTCATCGGAGACCCGCTCACTGCACCCTATCGGCCGCGCGCCACCATCGAGGGCGGTGCCGTCTCCATCGCCCTGCCCGCGGGTAAACCCAACCACCGCTACCGGCTGTACGGCGGCGCTTCGTGGCAGGGGCCATGGCAACTGCTCGCGGCGTTCACTTCGACGGGCGACCACCTCGAGTCGCTCCGGTCGGCCGTTCACCGCGTCGTGTTGCTGGTCGACGAAGGAGAAGCCCCGAGCGCCGCGTGGGTGCGCACCGAGCTGACCGACCGCGCACCGGTGGCCCTCGCGGGTCGGCAGCTGATCACCAGAGATCTCGACGGCACGTTCTTCATCGAAGAGCTCGAGCGCACCACCCCGCGTGTGCTGGCACCGAGCCGCAAGCGCTGGAGGCCGGCGACGGCGGCGTTCGATTCGGCCGCGGCCCTCGCGCTGTTGAACCTCGACCCGACCGGCGCCAACGCCGAGATCACCATCGAAGATCAGACGACCCGCGTCGAAGCGCGCAAGGTGAATGCTGGTGGTCTCCTGCTTCCCGATGGCGGCGCCGCCACCACCGCACGGTCCGTGCTCTCGCTCGGCGGAGGGCGGGTCGCATGGCAGAACACGAGCCCCGGCAGGCCCACGCTCTTCGTCGCGCTGGCCGATGGAGGTGTGTCGGTGGTGGGCCCGGGCTCCGACATCGCCCTCACCCGACGGACGACGGCGACGATGTCGACGGCTGGTATCGAGACGATCGACGTCGTCACCGGGCAACGAGCCCTCGTCGTTCCGCCAGCGCCGCCCGATGGCACCTTCACGGTGCCGCCCGGCCGGTTGAGCGCCAGAGACGTCTCGTGGGGAACCGAGCTCGCGGCCACCTCGGGCACCGAGACGCCCGAGGCCTGGTGGCGCCAGTCGCCAGGCGCGGCGAGAGTCTCCGTGGGCAGCGGAGCACCGGCCGTGGCCCTCACCAACAAGGGCCCGGTCTGGGTCGAGCGCTTCGACGGGCCGGTGTTTCTGCTGCTCCGGCGCGGGCCCAACGGTCTCGAGCGACTGGCCCGGCGGGTCTCCGACAGCCTCTTCGCGAGCGAACTCACCGACGCGTCTGCCAACCCGAACGAGCTCTTCGTGTGGTGGAGGAGCCCGTTCGGAATGGTCACCACGTCGGAGCGAGCGCTGGCCGAGCCCTTTCTGGAGAGCTGCCGCGACAGCTGGTTCTCGGCGCCGGGCGACGTCGCGAGCTGTCACGTGCGCACGCGGCTCGGGGCCACGCTGTCGTCGACGGCGACGCAGGGCAACGGCGCAGCACTGCCCACGTTCGTGCAGTACGCGGTGCTGGTGCCGGGCGACGTGAACCTCGACGGCGCCGCCACGCAGGCCGACGTCGACGCGCTGACGGTGGCGCTTGGCAGGCGCCGTGGCGAGCAGGGCTTCGCAGCGTCGCTCGATCTCGACGACGACGGAGAGGTGACGCTGGCCGATCTCGCCCAGCGCGCGAGAGACGTCGCTGCAGGGGCTCCCGTCGGCTTCGCCCAGCTCACCGCGCCGCCGCTTCCGCTCACGCGCCTCACGGTGCAGGTCAGCGCGACCCTCGGAGCCCGCCGCGCGACCTCGACGATGACCTACGACTTCGAGGCGGCACCTGGAGTGACCCCGACGGCCGGCGTCGCTCCCGTCGTGGGCCAGCCGTTCATCACGTTCGTTCGACTCTCCGACCCCGACGACGTCGTAACGCCTCGGGCGACGAGCCTGACGGCCGGAGCGACGCTTCGCGCGAGCGGACAGTTGCTGGGCGACGTCAACGCAGACGGCAGCGCGAACTCCATCGACTTGTCGCTCTTCAGATCTCGGCTCAACTCGGTGCGCGGCAGCGCGAACTACCTGCCCCGGTTCGATCTCGACGAAGACGGCGACATCGACCTCGCCGACGTGACGATGCTGAGCCGCGAGGGCAGCGAAGCGGTCGCCGTGCTCGAGTGGAGTGCGCCGACATCGGGAGCGACCGCCTCGTACCTCGTCAGCGCCTGGGACCACCGAACGCCAGTCGTCTCGCGAACCATCACCTTCACCGCGCCCTGAGCGCGGCGCAGCTCATCGGAGGACGACGGCGCGTTCTCCACCACGCAGCGCCGTGACGAGCGCGAGCGCGGGGCCACTCGAGAGGCCACCTCCGAGAACGAGCCCCTGCCGCGTGGGCTGCACGCCCTTTGCCGAAGGCTCGAACAGAATTGGCGGCCCGCGCATCGAGAACGCCGCGAGTCTGCGGCCGAACCCGACGCGCCCCTGAACGCCATCGAGCAGGCGCTTCGCGGCCTGGCCCTGCGGGAGCTCGACGTGCACCGCCCCCGTGTCGTCGAGCGTCCAGCGAACGTCGAAGAGAGCCGCATCCATCGTCGAGCCTTCTTCGGTCGCGCGCGCGTTCACGGCGTCGGCGAAGGCCGGCACCTTCATGAAGCTCGCGCGGCGGATGTCGGAGAGCAGCAGCGGGTCGACGGTGCGCAGCGCGGTGAGAAATCCGGCCGGGCTCCACGTCTCGACGCGATCGAGCTCGAGCCCGTCGATGCCGAGCAGCCGCCGAATGGCAATGGTGCCGTGCGGCGTCTGCACGGCGGGGAGCACCGGGTCTTCGGCGCACAACACGCCGATGAGCGCGCTGTCGGGCATCGCCGCGTGGTGTTCGGGCTGAAACGGCACGCGCGTCATCGGCACGCCGCGCAGCGGAATGCAGTCGTTCACACGAATGTCGGCGCCCTGCGTGAGGATGTAGCGGGTCTGGTGGCGAAGGAACGCGTCGGCCCATGGGCTCAGCGGCGTGCCCTTCGGAACCGCGAGCGAGTACTCGTGCATCACGCCTTCACGAAACGGCTCGGGTGAGAGCGCGTGACTGAAGCCGTACGTCACCAGCAGCGTGTACGGCGTGGGGCCGGCGACCTCGACCATGCCCACGCTCCAGACGGGAGGCCCGCCCTGGTCGAAGCTGATGATTCGACGCGGGTCGATCGCGTGCATCACGTTGCCGCCCAGCTTCGCCAGCGCGGCGTCGAGCGCCTCGACCGAGTCACTGTTCACCGGGCGCGTGGTCTCTGGCACCGCGAACGAGGTGCGAACGGTCATCGACCCGTCGGCGCCCTTCGTCACCTGCTGCTCGACGTCGACGGGCTTCTTCTTCGAAAAGAACGGCAGGAACGCCATGACGACTCCTCGTGCGTGCGCTGTCTCGGCAGACCCCCGGTGTGGTCGCGACGTGCAAACTTCGTCAGCCGGCCGCCTGCGTGAAGAGCTCGAGCACCTGGGTGACGTGCCGGTCGCGCTCCTGTGGGCTGACGAAGCGCTGACCCAGCACGCCGTCGACCAGCAACGACGACACTCCATGCACGAGGCCCCAGTGCATCGACACCATCGCGTCGCGCTTCGCCGGCGGCACCCGTTGCCCGGCGCACTTCTCTTCGATGAGGGCCTGCAGCACCGCGAACGCTCGGCCGCCCGCCGCGACGGCCTCGGGGAAGCGACCGAGCTGCGCGAGCTCCGGCCGGAACATGAGGCGGAAGTACACAGGCTGGTCGAGCGCGAAGTCGACGTACTCGCGGCCCGTCTTCGCGAGCCGCTGGGTGATGGTGCCCTTCGTCTTCGCCGCCACCTCGAGCCGGTCGGCCAGGAGCGTGAAGCCGCGCTCGACCAGGGCCGCGACGATCGATTCCTTGTCGGCGAAGTAGTGGTACGGCGCCTGGTGACTCACGCCCGCGCGCCGCGCCACTTCTCGCATCGACAACCCCGACAGGCCCTGCTCGGCGATGAGCTGCACGCTCGCCTCGAGCACCTGCGTCTTCAAATCAGCGGCCATGCGCTCGTGTCGCACCGCCCGCCTGACACTGTCAACGCCGCTCAGAGCGCGGCGAGAATGTGGTGCGGCATGAGCGAGAGCGGCACCTGCCGCTCGACGGCGCCGAGCTCGAAGGCCACCTTCGGCATGCCGTAGACGACCGACGACTCCTCGTCCTGGCCCAGCGTCTTCGCGCCCGCCTTGCGCATCTCGACCATGCCCTGCGCGCCGTCGGCGCCCATGCCGGTGAGGATGACGCCGAGCGCTTTGCTGCCCGCCGCGCGCGCCACGCTGCGGAAGAGCACGTCGACCGACGGCCGGTGCCCCGACACGCGCGGGCCATCGAGCACGCTCACCATGAAGCCGCGCGGAGACTGGCGCACCACCATCTGGCGATCACCCGGCGCGAGCAGCGCGAGGCCCGGCTCGACCAACTCTCTGTCTTGCGCCTCCCGCACGCGCACGCGGCACATCTTCCCTAGGCGGTCGGCGAACGAGCGCGTGAAGAAGGCCGGCATGTGCTGCACCATCACCATGCCCGGCGTGTCGGGCGGCATGGCCTGCAGAATCGACTCGATGGCAGCGGTGCCTCCGGTCGACGCGCCGATGGCGATGAGCGAGAGCGATGACGGGCTGGTCGCGATGGTGCGCTGCACGTGCTCGACCTGCTTCACCGGCAGCGGGCGGTTGAGGCGGCCGCGGGCATGCCACGCGCTGCGCACCGCATCGACGAGCGCGACCGCCATGTCACCGAGCGCGGTGTCGTTGCTGGGCTTGCACACCACGTCGACGGCGCCGGCCGACATCGCCTCGAGAGCCACTTCTCCGCCCTTCGCGGTGAGCGTCGAGACCACGATGACGGGCATCGGGTAGTGCTTCATCAGCTTGCGCAGAAAGGTGATTCCATCCATCCGCGGCATCTCGACGTCGAGCGTCACCACGTCGGGCTTGAGCTTCACGATGAGGTCGCGCGCGACGTACGGGTCGGGAGCGGTGCCGACGACCTCGATGCCCTCGGCCTCCGAGAGAATGCGCGAGCACATGCGCCTGACGACCGACGAGTCGTCAACGATCAGCACGCGAATCATGGCTCGCCCCCGTCTCGACGACCTCGAGCTCGATGCGTGCGCCGTCGACGACGAAGCCGACGAGCTCACCGGTGGGCGCCTGCGTCGGCAGCGTGCCCTCGTACGCGCGCGTCGACGGAACGCCGAGCGCCCACTTCGCCGACGCGCCGAACCACGCCTCGAGCGCCGGGCCTGAGATCATGTTGAGCAGCTCGGCGGCCGCGGGCAGCGCGTTCTGGTCGGCGTCGGGGTCGTCACGTTCGCACCCCAGCAGGTTGGCAGCGGCCTCGACGGCGAGGGGCCACGGCAGCCGCAGCGTCACCCGGCCCGGGCAGGGCGCATCGAAGGCGATGGTGGCCTCGGCGAACCGGCCGGCCAGCTTCGCGGCGTCGTCGGCGTCGTCACAGAAGAGAAACGCCGCATCACCGAGAACTGCGCGCGTCACCCCGGCGAGCAGCGAGGGTCGAAGGGTCTGGCTCATGCGTTGCTCCTGGCGGCGGCCTGGTCGAGCACGTGGGTGATGGTCTCGAGCACCTGCTCGGGCGTGAATGGCTTCATGAGGTGCGCACAGATGCCGAGCTGCTTGAGCCGCTCGATGGCGGGCTCGCTGCGCTCGGCCGAGACGACGACGACGGGAATCTTGCCCAGCAGCTCGTCGCGCGACATCAGCTCGATGAGCTCGGAGCCCGTCATCACCGGCATGTGAATGTCGGCGAGCACCACGTCGATCCACTCCTTCTCGAGCAGGGCGAGGGCCTCGCGCCCGTTCGTCGCCTCGAAGACGGTGCCGAGCTCGAGGGTCGAGAGGCTGAGCGTGCGCTTCATCATCTTGCGGATGAGCGGGGAGTCGTCGACGACGAGAATCGAGTAGCTCATGGTCGCTCCCTACAGCTCGTGCTCGGTGGCTTCGGTCTTGATGCGAACGAGGCCGGTGTCGTTGAACAGCCTGGCGGTGCGAAACACGGTGCCTCCGACGTCCTCGGCGGCGATGGGCACGCCCGCCTTCCACAAGAGCTTGCGGAGGATGAGGTGGTTGCGTTTGCCGATCTCGAACATGTCGCCGGTCGTCATGGCGGAGCCGCCAGTCACCTTCACCACGAGGTCGCGCTTCTGGGAGCCGAGCCGGTACATCGCGTGGAACAGCTCGGGCACGCCGGTGTCGGCGAACATGTACGGCTTCACCTTCGCCTTCTCGGGAGACGTGCTCGCCTGCGGCAGCATGTAGTGAATCATTCCGCTCGCGCGCCGAATCGGGTCGTGCACCATCACCGCGATGCACGAGCCGAGCGCGTAGGTGACCAGCACCGCGTCGGGCTCGTTGCTCACCTGCATGTCGGCGATGTCGACCGTCACGAGCTTCATGGCCCGCGGCTCCGGTACACCGAGGGCACCACCACCTCGAGGCCCGTCGACAACCCGCTCAGCGTCTCGGCGTGGCCGACGATGACGAGGCCGCCTGGGCGCACGAGGCGCTCCATCTCGTTCACGAGGCCCTGCCGCACCGGCGCGTCGAAGTAGATCATCACGTTTCGACAGAAGACCGCGTCGAACGGGCCCCGCATGGGGAACGGTGGGCGCGCGAGGTTCAAGCGCGCGAACGTCACGTGCGCCTTCAGTGACGGCACCACCTCGTAGACGGCCTCGCCGTCGTTCGAGACACGTTCGAAGTACTGGGCGCGTTGCTCACGGGTCACGCTCTTGAGCTGCGCTTCGCGGTAGCGGCCCTGCTTCGCCTGCGCGAGCACCTTCGTGCTGATGTCGGTGGCGAGCACGCGCCAGTCGACGCCGGTGTTCGCGAAGACGCTCTCGAGCGTGAGCGCCAGGGTGTACGGCTCTTCACCGCTCGACGAGGCTGCGCACCAGATTCGCACCTGCCGTTGCCCCTGTGCCCGCAGCTGCTCGAGGTCGGCGCGCAGGCGGTCGAAGTGCGCGGGCTCGCGGTAGAACGAGGTGAAGTTGGTCGAGATGACGTCGAGAAACGCGACCAGCTCGGTGCCGTCGTCACGTTTGAGCACGTCGAGGTACTTCGCTTCGTCGTCGAGGTTCAGCGCGCGCAGCCGCTTGCCCACGCGCGCCGCCACCAGCGCCAGCTTCTCCTCACCGAGCCGAATGCCCGCCTGCTCGTAGGCGACGTCACAGAGAGCACGGAAGACCGAGGAGCGCATGGCGAACCCGTTCAGAACTGCTTGAGCTCGCTGTCATCGAGGGGAATGAGATCTTTCGGGTCCATCGGAGCCGACTGCAGCTGCTCGAAGGCCTGTGGTGCCTGCGCGGGAGCCGAGGCTGGCCGGCGCGGCGCGGGCGCGGGCTTGTGTGCCTTCGCGATGGGAGCTGGGTGCTGGTGCGGCTTCTTCGGCTGCTTGCGGCCCTGCGACGAGGCCACCTGCGCCGAGGCGCCGTTCACCAACCGGGCGAGCTGCTCGACCATGTCGTTGAGCTCGACGGCCTGCGCCGAGAGCTCTTCGCTCGCCGAGGCCGACTCTTCGGCGTTCGCGGCGTTGGCCTGGGTGATGCGGTCCATCTGGCTCACCGAGGTGTTGATCTGCGTGATGCCGCTGGTCTGCTGCTCGCTCGCGGTGGCGACCTCGGCGACGAGGCCCGTCACCTGCGTCGCGCTCGAGACGATCTCGCGCAGAATGCCATTGACCTGGTCGCTCAGGGCGGCGCCGCTCTCGGCGTTGCGCTGCGACTCCTCGATGAGTGACGCGGTGGTCTTGGCGGCCTCGGCACTGCGCATGGCGAGGTTGCGAACCTCTTCGGCGACGACCGCGAAGCCCTTGCCAGCTTCACCAGCGCGCGCCGCTTCGACCGCGGCGTTGAGGGCCAGCAGGTTCGTCTGGAAGGCGATCTCGTCGATGGTCTTGACGATCTTCGCGGTCTCGGTGGCCGAGCTGCGAATCTTCTGCATCGCCTCGTTCATGCGGTCCATGCTGCTCGCGCCACGGTTGGCGGCCTCGGCAGACTCCTTGGCCGAGCCGTTCGCCTTGCGGGCGTTGTCGGCGTTCTGCCGCGTCATCGAGGTCACCTCTTCGAGCGAGCTCGACACCTCTTCGAGGTTCGAGGCCTGCTGACTGGCGCCGTTGGCGAGCTGCTGGCTCGAGCTCGACACCTGACTCGACGCCGAGGCGACCTGCTCACCGCTCGCGGTCAGCCCGTTGATGATGCGGTTGACCGGCAGGGTGATGCTGCGGGTGACGAAGACGGCGAGCGTGGCGCCGATGAGAATCGCGAGCAGCAGGCCCACCGCGACGGCGAAGCGCACGCCGGTGAGCGAGTCGGCGGTCTCGCGGCTCTCTTTCACGGTGGTCTCCACCCCGTCGACCGAGATGCTCCTCGCGGCGTCGACGACCTGGCTCGCGATGCTGCCGCGCGCGACGGCCAGCTCGTCGGCCTCGACCATCGTCGCCTGCACGTCCTTCACCTCTGACGAGTACACCTTCGCCGACGCCCGCATGCCCTCGACCAGGCGGCCCAGCTCTTCGTCACGGGTGTTGGCCTTGAGCCGCTCGAGCAGATGATCGAGCTCGACGAGGCTCGCCGATGCGACGTCGAGGGCCTTGGCGTCGTCGAGGGCCTGCGCCTTCCACGCCGAGAGCCGGGCCTGGGTCGCGACCAGGATGATCTGGTTGATGTCTGCGTCGTTGCGGCTTCGTTTGAACGCCTCGGAGCCCTCGACGAGCTTCGCGGCGGCGAGGTTCATCTCGTCGTTCGACTTGTTGCGCTCGGTGACGTTGGCCTCGGTCTTCTTCACCATGCCGCGGTAGTCGGAGACCAGCCCCGACACCTTCTCCGACGCAGACGCGAAGGCCGTCAGCGAGGTGTGGGCCCTGGCGTGGGTGTTGGCCGCCTGCAGCGCGGCGTCGAGCTTGTCGAACTGCTTGTTCGCCGCGGCGAGGTACTTCGCGTCGCGCGTGAACTCGTACGATTTCATCTCTTTCATTGCGCTGAGCACCGAGCGCTCGATGTCGTTGGCGATCTGAACGGTCGGCGCGACCTCTTGCGACAGGCTGTTCGCGACCGCGGTCTGCTGACTCACCTCGAACAACGTGAAGGCGGTGACGATCGAGGTGACGATCAACACGCCTGCGTACCCGAGGGCGATCTTCGTTCCGAGCTTGAGGTTGGAGAACATGGCGTGGCCCTTCAGGCTGCGAGAGAGAGGTTGGTGCTGGAGAGGATGAGGTCGATGTCGAGCAGCAGCACGACCCGTTTGTCGTTCTTGGCGATGCCGAGGATGAAGCGCGTCGCCTCGTCACCGCGACCGAAGCTGGGCGGCGGTTCGATCTGCGCCGAGGCGATGTTGCGCACCTCGAGCACCTGGTCGACCAGGACGCCCGTCGTGATGGGCCCATTGGGCGTCTGCAGCTGCACCACGATGATGACGGGTCTGGCCGAGGCGCTCGCGCCGTCGATGCCGAGGTGCTCGCGCAGGTCGACGACGGGAATCACCTTGCCGCGCAGGTTGACGACGCCCTTCACGCCCTGTGGCGCGTGCGGCACGCGGGTGATCTCGAGCAGGCCGATGAGCTCGCGCACCTTCAGAATCTCGAGGCCGTACTCCTCGCCCCCGACACGAAACGTCATGTACTTGCCCGCGAGTGACTCGAGCTGGGCGGCCCCCGCCCCGGGGTTGGCGTGAGTGTCCATCAGCGTTGCTCCTCGCGGTGAGCGTCACCCGAGGCGACGCGGTGTCTGTAGGTGATGAGGCCGCACAGCTTGTCGACGTTCAGAATGAGGCCAATGCAGCCATCGGAGAGGATCGCCGCGCCCGAGTAGAACTCGGCGCGCCCGACGCCCTGCCCCAGCGCCTTGATGACGACCTGCTGCTGCGCGATCACCTCGTCGACGAGCAGGCCCACGCGTTTGCCCACGCTCTCGACGACGACGATGAGCGCCGTCGTCGGGTCTTGCCGCGCGCCTTCGATCGCGAGCTGCTGCGAGAGCCTCAGAATCGGAATCACCTGGCCGCGAACCGAGAGCAGCTCGTCGCGCTCGCCCATCGACGACAGCATCTCGCGGGTGGGCTGGAGCGCCTCGACGATCGACAGGCTGGGCACGAGGTAGCGCTCCTTGCCGACCTTGATCAGCATGCCGTCGATGATCGCCAGCGTGAGCGGCAGCACGAGCCTGAACGTGGTGCCCTTGCCCTTCGTCGACTCGATGAGCACGCGGCCGCGCATGCCCTCGATGTTGCGCTTCACCACGTCCATGCCGACGCCGCGGCCCGAGATGTCGGTGACCTTCGCCGCCGTCGAGAACCCTGGCGCGAAGATGAGCTGAAAGACCTCGGCGTCGGTGAGGGCGGCGGGGTTCTGCACCAGCCCCTTCTCGACGGCCTTCTTCAGAATGCGATCGCGATCGAGGCCGGCGCCGTCGTCGGACAGCTCGATGATGATGCTGCCGCCCTTGTGGCTCGCCGAGAGCGTGAGCACGCCCGTCGCCGGTTTGCCCGCGGCCACGCGAACCTCGGGTGTCTCGACGCCGTGATCGCACGCGTTGCGCACCATGTGCACGAGCGGGTCTTCGAGCCGCTCCACCATGGCCCGGTCCATCTCGGTGCCTTCGCCCGCGGTCACCAGCACCACGTCTTTGCCGGCCTTCTTGCCGACCTCGCGGGTCAGCCGCGCCATCTTCTGGAAGACGCCGTGCACGGGCACGGTGCGCATGCGCATGGCGGCGTTCTGCAGGTCGCGGGAGATCTTCCCCAGCTGGCCCAGCGCGTTTCGCAGCGTGAGCGACTGGGTGCTCAGCTCACGGGAGTGCTTGAGCATCGACTCGACGATGATCAGCTCGCCGATCATCTCGACCATGTTGTCGACGCGCTCGAGATCGACCTTGACCGTCTCGCGCAGCTTCGTCGCGGCGACGGGCGCCTGGCCCTCGGCGACCTCGGGAGGCTGGGGCGCGAGCGGCAGCGCCTGAAACCCCGCGGGGGGCGGCGCAGGAGCCGCGACGGGCGGCACCGCCACCACGGCCGAAGCGGGAGCGGGCTGAACGACAGGCGCGGCCACCACGGCAGGCGGCGGCGCGGCCTGAACGAGCGGCGGTTTGCCGGGCGCGGTGATGGGCGGGCCAGCGTCTTCTTCGCGCGGCATCTTCGCGAGGAAGGCCTTGAGCCGGCCGATGTGCACCTGGGCCTCGGGCTCCGACGCCAGCTCGATGCCGGCCTCACAGGCCTTCTTGAGCGCGTCGAGCATGCCGCGCAGCAGCGCCGTCGCCTTGAAGACAAGCTCGAGCGACTCTCCGGCGAGCTTGCAGCGCCCGTCACGCACCTCGTTCATCACCGACTCGGTGGCGTGCGAGAGCGAGACGATCTCACTCAGCTCGAGGAAGCCGGCGACGCCCTTGATGGTGTGAAACACGCGGAAGAGCGCGTTCACCTGGTCGGGAGTGGCTGCGCTCGCCTCGATGGCCAGCAGCATCTCGTCGGCGTTGGCGAGGCCATCGCCCGACTCCTCGAGAAAGTCGCGCACGAGCTCGAGCGTTTCGCTGTCGCGCACCACCCGCTTCGGCGCCGCCGCGGGCGCAGGCTGCTGCTGCAGCACGACCACCGCATCACTCACCAGCTTGATGGCGTCGAGGGGTTGAGCCGACGCCAGCCGACGCCGGGTCTCGAGTGAGAGGTCGAGCTGTGCTGACGGCGCGCCCTGGAGCGAGTCGATGAGCTCGGCGAGGCCGCGGTCGAGCTCCGCGACTCCGGTGGCGTCAGCGTCGACGCTGAGGACAAGACCTGCGAGGTGCTCGATCAGCGCTGCGGGACTTCGGGTGCCCATGTGCTCTCCCCGAGAAGCGGCAGAGCCGGCGTTTGCATCGAGTGTTCCGAATGCGGGGCTTGACCCGGATCGCGCCGGTCAGTCGATGACACCTGTCGGATCAACCAACTGCGCAGCGCGAATGGTTTGCGGCTGGGTCGCGACAGGCTCGTGGGTCACCCACGACAGGAGTGTGGCGTCAGGCCTCAGGCGACGCCTGCGAGTACCGTCGGCGATCTGTCGCGCGGCGCTCCGGTCACGACTGCTCGCCGCCTGCGCGGTTGATGATGCCGTCGCCCCACGGGCGGGTGGTGCAGCTCAGCTTGCAGCTCGCTGTCTCGCCGCTGTGGCACTGCTCACCCGCGGCCGAGTTCGCGGCGCAGCGCGCCACGCACGGCACGAAGGGGCTTCGTTGCAACGGCCGTCGCACGCGAGCGCACGGAGAAGGCGCGAGCTCCGCACCACCGTTCGAGTCAGGGCTCGTCTGGCGGAAGGACGATGCGCTCGCCCTGATCGAGCACCACCCACGCAATGCCCGCGTCGACGCTGTCGAACGCCGCGCGCGCCTTCGGCAGATCGAGCCCGGGCATCAACGCGAGCCCCTTCTCCCAGGGCTGGAAGAAGTTGTCGTAGTGCGTGGGCAGCACCCGCTTCGGCCGCACCGCGCCCAACAGCCCGCGCGCCTTCTCGACCGTCTGCGGCTCACCAGTGACGCCGACGATGAGCGTGCCCGCGCCGGGGCCGCCTGACGCAATCTCGTTCTCGGCCCAGGTGCTCGTCGGGTGGAACCAGACCGAGGTGCCGTGCGCTTCGAGCCGGTAGAACAACGTCTCGTCGAGCGCGTACTGCCAGAACCACAGCTTGCCCGCGTCGGTCGGCACGAGCCCGCTCATGGGCTGCTCGATGCCGGCGATCTTCGTGTGGCGTGAGCGCCCGACCTCGATCGTGAACGCGCCCACGTTGAACGTGTCCTGCGCCTTCACCACCCGCGTCTGTCCCGCGGGGATTCCACGCGACAGCGCGAGGTTCACCGTCGACTGCGAGCCCACCACCAGCGCGCCCGTGCGCTTCGCGATGGCCGGCACGTCGAGCGCGTGATCGTGGTGCGTGTGGTTGACGAGAATGACGTCGGCCTTCGGGCACTCCTTCGCGCCGAGCGCTTCGTCGGGCTCGAGCGGCCCCGTGATGAGCGCGAGCGGCGGTGGGCGGGTCGGCGTCGGGTCGAGCAACACCACCGTCGTGCCGTCGGAGATCTCGTAGCCGCTCACGCCGAGGTAGCGCAGCGAGAGCCCTCCATCGGCCGGTGCACGCAGCGACGCGGCGCCGCGCTCGCTCTCGGGCACGGTCCACGGCACGTGGCGAACCACCGTCACGAAGACGCCGACGACGAGCACCAGCGTCACCACGAGCCCCGCCACCACACGCGTCAGTCGCTTCATGAGGGCTCGCATTGTCGAGGTCCCTGCCAGCCACGTCGAGGCAATTGGCAGGAGTGGAGAACGCGCGCTCCACTTTCGCGGCAAGGCGCTTTGCATCGCTGGAGCGGGCTCGTCGCACTCGCGAAAAAGCGCCGCCCCGCGCTTGCACCCACATGCAGCGTCGTCGCTATGAACACGCCGTTTCAAAAAAGGGGGCTCGCACCGAGGGGCCCATGACGAAGTCGGTTCGCACGTTCATCACCTGCACCTTCGCCGTCGTCTCGGCGTGTGGCGACTCGTCTGCCACCATCGCCGACGACGTCACGCAGCTCGATGACTTCGGCGTCGCCGAACAGAACGCGCGGGTGACGCAGCAGCAGGCGCAGCTCGCCGCGCAGCTCGTCGACTCGACCCGCGCGTACCTGCCCTTCGCGTACACGGAAGACGGCTGCTACGCGCGCGCCCTCTACATGTCGATGGAGCTGGCCTCACGGCGCGTGCCGTCGAGCGCGCAGTACCTCACCGGAGAGCTCTACCCGTCGTCGAGCGTGAGCTGGGGCTGGCACGTGGCGCCGATGGTGGAGATCGAAGGCACCACCGGCCGCACCATTCTCGACCCGTCGCTCGCGCCCGGCGGCCCCATCACGCTCACGGAGTGGATTCGCCGCTCGAACCCGCGCGGCAGCTACCAGCTCTTCTGGACGCTCGGCAGCACGTACTACCTCACCGGGTTCTACACGCCGAACGATCAGGCCCAACCCGTCATTCAGTCGTTCGCCGAGCTCGCGCCGTTTCAGAAGAGCGACATCGAGCAGGCGTGCGGCGTGATGAGCGAGTACCTCTCGTACGAGGGGCTGCCGACCGAGGCGCAGAAGCGCGCGCTGCTCATCGGGCGAACGCGATCGCTGGCGAACCGGTTGCTCGGCGTGGGCAAGCTGAGCGGCTACCAGGCGCAGGGCTCGCTGCGCTGTGGCTCGGCGAGCGTGCCGGTCTGCAAAGAGGCGCAAGAGACGTGCACCCGCAACGCCGACTGCTGCTCCACGCTCTGCGGCGCGACGGGGCTCTGTCAGGCGCGGCCCATCGACGTGGTGCCGGTGACGCCGGCGCCGGGCGTGACGGACGCGGGCGTGCGCTCCGACGGTGGCGTGCGCGTGGCCGACGCGGGAGTGCCTGCTCCCGGACCAGTCGATGCCGGCGTGTCACCGAGCGGAACGTTGCTGGCGAACGGAACCCCGGTGACGCTCTCGGGCAGCGCTGGCAGCACGAAGCTCTATCGGGTCGAGGTGCCGGCGGGCTCGGCGACGTTGAGCCTCACGCTGCGCGGGTCGACTGGTGACGCCGACCTCTACGTGCGCAACGGCTCGGCGCCGACGTTGACCGCGTACGACGCGCGGCCGTACCGGTCTGACAGCAATGAAACGGTGACGGTCAACGCCCCGCGCGCGGGCACCTGGTACGTCATGGTGCACGCGTACAGCGCCTACTCGGCGACGACGTTGACCGCCCGGTACTGAGACTTCAGGCGACGGTGACCTTGATCATCTTCACCGGCGTGCGCGGCCGATCGGCGCCGTCGGTCGGCGTCGTCTCGATCTTCTTGATGACGTCCTGACCGGTGACGACCTTCCCGAACACCGGGTGCTTCGACGGGCCGGGCGTGAACCAGTCGAGGTAGTGGTTGTGCACGGTGTTGATGAAGAACTGCGAGCCGCCCGAGTTGGGCATGCCCGTGTTCGCCATCGAGAGCGTCATCGGCTCGTTCGACAGCTTGCTGGTGTGCTCGTCCTTGATGTCGCCCCACGGCGGGCCGCCAGTGCCGGCGCGCGGGCTGTTCGGGTCCTTCGAGAAGGGGCAGCCGAACTGCAACATGAACTGGTTGATGACGCGGTGAAAGTGAAGGCCGTCGTAGAAGCCGCTCTTCGCGAGTTTCTCGAAGTTCTCCACGGTGAGGGGCATCGAATCTTTGTACAGCTCGGCAGTGAACGTGCCGAGCGAGGTCTCGAACGTCGCGATCGGGTTGGGCATGGGGCGCGTGACTAGCACGCCGCTCCGCGATTCAAACCCGCCGTTTGCGCGCGAGGAGCAGGGCCAGCGCCACCAGCGGAGACGCCCACGTCGCGCTCGTGCAGCCACACCCCGACGCCTTCGTGCGTGAGCCCGACTTCACGGTGAACGCCTTCGTCGCGGTCGCGCGAGCGCCCGAGAGGTTCAGCACGGTGACGTCGTGAACGCCGACGGGCAGCGCTTTCGGAGGAATCGTGACGGCGAGCACCGCCGGAGAGCGCACGTCTGACTCGTCGATGGCCACGCCGCCGATGAAGACCTGCGCGCCCGTGCTGAAGCCGTTGCCCGAAATGGAGGCCCGCGTCTCGTCGTCGGTGAAGGCCTCGGCAGGCGTGATGGCGTCGACCTGCAGCGCGACGATGGCGGTGCCTCCACCGGCGCTCCCACCCGCCGACGAACCGCCAGCTGCGCTCGTGCCGCCGCCCGCATTCCCGCCCGCCGCGGAGCCACCTGCAGCACCGCCCGGCATGGTGACGGTGAAGCCGCCGCGCAGCACGCCCTCGAGCCCGCTCGAGTTGCGCACCTTCACGTCGAGCGCGCCGATGGGCAGGCCCGGCGGAGCGGTCGCAGCGATGGAGGTGGTGGAGAAGCTGCGCAGCGCGAGCTCGGTGGTGCCGATGAAGGCCTTCGCGCCCAGCTCGAAGTTGGTGCCGGCGATGGTGACGGGCGTCGTCGCCTCCACCGAAGCGGTCGCGGGGGTGATGCTCGTCACCGTCGGCGCCGTGTCGGGCGCGCTCACCACGAGGCGAATGATCCAGTTGCCGCGAATGCCGTTGAGCGTGCCGCCATCGGGCAGGTCGACTGGCACGAACGTGCCCGCGCCATCGAAGAACCAATGGCCGCGGCGCACGGGGCCCTGGTCGAGCGCGAGCGTCGTGTCGTCCATCGCCGACGACT
This sequence comes from Archangiaceae bacterium, assembly GCA_016879935.1. GTDB lineage: Bacteria > Myxococcota > Myxococcia > Myxococcales > Myxococcaceae > Xiheimicrobium. The sequence goes on from JAACJQ010000223.1 coordinate 17,234, forward strand.
GCTGCTGCGTCACCGAGACGAAAACCTTCCCGCTCGTCACCACCACCGGCTGCGTCAGCGTGTAGCGATTGAACATCGTCGTCGACGTGGTGAGCAGCACGCCCTGCTGGTTGGTACGCGAACGGTAGGTGCCTCCATCGAACAGCTTCGGCGGCGTGAGCGTGCCGTACTGCTCGTCCCAGATGTCGAGGAAGTAGGCGCCCTGGCCGCCGGCCTGCGAGCTGAAGGCGGGCACCGAGAGAATCTCGATGGCGACGATCTCGAGCGGGTAGTCCGACGGGTCGGGCGTGAAGAGCACCGCGCCGCCTTCGTACTCGCCCAGGCCGACGCTCTGAACTGCGCCCGTGCCCAGGTAGCGATCGTTCTGGATGATTCGGGTGCCTGCGATGGACGACGACGCCACCACGACGAACAACGCTCCGATGAGTCGCACGCGCCGAGCGTAGCAGGGCCCTGCCGCCGCCGGAGCGCACCGTGGTAGGTGTTCGCCCGCCATGCGCACCCTGCTCGTCACTCTCTCGCTCTTCACCGCCTGCGGCCCGACCACCGTCGCCGCGCCCGACGACCTCGACGGCAACCTGCGCTGGTTCTGGGCGAACTCGAAAGACGCAAAAGACACCGACGTGGTCGAGGCTGCGCTGAAGCTGCAGGTCGCCGGCAAGGCCGACACCCTCACCGCGCAGAAGCCGGGGCGCGGCTTCGTCACCAGGCTCAGCGGCGACGAGATCGCGCTGGTGGGCCTCAAAGACGTCGTCGACCCCGCGAAGGCGCGCGGCTTCTTCATCACCAACGTCTTCCCGTGCACGCTCGACAAGCTCGAGACCATCGTCTCGGCGCTCGATCAGAAGGCGCAGTACCCCGAGGCCTACGACGCGTACACGCGCAGCTACACGAGCGACGCGATGGCCTACACGAGCCGCACCAGCCCGACGCTCTCGTGGGACGTCACCCTCACCGCGAAGCTCGTCACTGCGCCCTACACCTCGAACCTCAAGGGCGGTCTTCGCCGCGTGACGCCCGCGAACGGGAAGACGACGTTCGGCCCGCTGCTCATCGGCCGCACCTGGCTGCCTGCACCGGCCACCTTCAAGAATCCCGACCCGTCGACGAGCTTCGAGCAGGACTACCAGATCGAGATCTGGTGGGAGCGCACGCCGGGCGAGCTCTTCCACGCCTACGGCATGTGGCGCGATCTGCGGCTGGGCCTGGGCTTCACCACCGAAGACAACGGTGTCGCGAACACGCTCATGGACGGCCTGGTCGACTGGGACAAGAAGACGGCCGAGCTCTGCAAGAAGTGATCAGCGAATCGAGAAGCGGTCGCTCGACGAGAAGAACTGAAACACGCCGAACGAGAAGCCGACCTGCGGCTGGCCACCGACGAGGGTGACGGCGAGGTCGGCGCGAATGCCCGTGCGCAGCATCTTCGGCACGAGCAGGCGAACGCCGAGCCCCGTCGAGAGCAGCGTGCGAGAACCGAACGTCTCGGTGCGCGCGACGGCGCCGTCGACGAAGACGGCCGGCACCACCGCGAACCAGGTGGAGTCGAACGCCACGCCGCGCAGCTCGACGTTGGCGAGGGCAAACTGCTCCGTGCGCAGCGTGGAGTCGTCGTAGCCGCGCACGAGATCGAGCCCGCCCAGATAGAACCGCTGCTCCGTCGGCGCGGTCGACGACAGCCCGCCCTGCGCACGCACCGCGAGGTTGAAGCGCTCGCCCAGCATCACGAACCCCAACGCCTCGACCCACGACTGCACGTACAGCGGCGCGCGCGCGTCGTTCGTGACGCCGACGCTGGTCTTCACCTCGACCGAAGCGCCTGACTCCCGCAGCCGAACGGTGTCGACGCGCCCGACCCGAATCGACGCGTGCGTGGTGAGCCCCTGGAGGTCGGTGGGAATCACCGGCGTTCCCATGAGCGGCGCCGAGTACTCGTCACGGTACGCCTCGACGCGCAGCCCCAGCAGCATCACGTCTTCGACCTCGTGCAGCACGTCGATGAGCCCCTGCAGGCGGCGGCGCGTGTACTCGGGGCGAGGGCGAAACAGCCACTCCACCTGCGCGAGGCCGATGAGGCGCTTGCCGAACAGCCGTGGGTCGCGGAACCACAGCTGCCCACCGTTGAACGCGAGAAAGCGCTCGTAGCGAAGGCCCCACTCGAGGAAGCGCCCGAGGAAGTTGTTGTCGTTCGCGCCGACGCGCACCCACGCCGCGCCACCACCGATGCCGAAGCTGAAGAGTGGGTTCAGCGAGAAGCGCTCCTCGAGTTCGACGACGGCGACGAGGCCTTCGGGGCGCCGCTCGAGATGTCCGTCGACGCGGGAGAAGAGCCCGCAGTTCCACAAGCGCGTCAGCCCAAGCTGCCAGACCGACGCCGTGAGCTCGCCCGGGAGCTCGAGCTGCAGCTCGCGGTGAATCACCGACGGGTGCGTGAACGAAGCGCCCACCAACTCCACGCGCTCGACCCGCTGCGGCAGGGCTTCGACGGCGACCACCTCGAACGGCACGCCGGCGTCGACACCTGCATCGGCGGCAACGACGAGTGACGCGAGCAGCGCGGGGAGCAGCACGCGGGCGCTGTTAGCCCGCCATGCCGCTCGTCGCCACGATGGGTGAGACGTACTCACCTCGGATCGGCGTTCACCGCCAGAGATGCCGGGCTACGCTTGCCAGCATGCGAACGCTCCTCCTCGTGCCGTTGCTCACCGTCTTCTCGTGCGCGCACCCCTTCAAGCGCATTCAGCCGGGCATGACGGCCGCCGAGGTTCGCGCCATCACCGAAGACGAAGGGCCGACCGACGTGCGCACGTGGCCGCAGGTGCCCGGCGCCGAGGCCTGGTACTACGGCCCTGACCGCTGCATCTTGCTCGTGAACGACGTGGTTCGGCAGAAGGC